>JAUYSD010000331.1 GCA_030696505.1 Sulfuritalea sp.
TGCGGGCGACGCTTGTATTGTTTATCTCTGATCCGCGAGGAGTAGCCTCATGTCGCAATCAATCACCCGCGAGGCTGCGCTGCGTGTGGCCCTGGCCGCACGCGAACTGGACAATATCCCGGTCAGGGAACTGGTCTCGGCCTTGGCCGCGCGGCTCGACCTGCCGCTGACCGAAGCCAAGCTGAAAACCGTGACGGTCGCCGACCTGCAGTTGATCCTGCAGGGCGACGATATCGTCGAGACCGGCACGCCGAAGGAACAGCTCAAGCAGGCCGTGCGCCTGTTGTGGGGCGAAGGCGTCAGCGGCAGTGACCTGCCGCTGCCGGAGTCTTATGAGGAAGGCGAGCTGCCAGGCTCGATCCGCGTCGCCTGCGCCTCGAACAATGGCGTACTGCTCGACGGCCATTTCGGCTCCTGCGAGCGCTTCCTGATCTACCAGGTGTCGCCCACAGAGGCGCGGCTGATCGACCTGCGCCCGACCCTGGAAGCCGACCACGCCGAGGACCGCAACGTCGCGCGCGCCGCGCTGATCAAGGATTGCCAGGTGGTCTATGTGCAATCGATCGGCGGCCCGGCCACGGCCAAGGTGGTGCGTGCCGGTGTGCATCCGGTGAAAGTCGCATTTGACAAAAATTCGGGCGGCACGGCGCTTGATACGCTGGCCAAGCTGCAGCAGGCGCTGAATTCACCGCCGCCCTGGCTGGCGCGCGCCATGGGCGTCGAGGCCGGCTCGCTGGCGAAGTTCGTTGCCGCGGCGGAGCGCGCCGACGCGTGATTGCCGCCCGCATGTTCGAACGCATCGAAGCTTCGACCGCCATCGGCGAGGACGCAGCGCATTGCGCGCACTGCAGCTACGCCGCGACACTGCTCGTCGCCGGCGCCTGCGACCCCCATGACGTTTGCGTCATGGCGCAGAGCGGGCGACGCATCGAGCGTTTCTTCAAGCGCCACCCGCAGTACGCCGAGAGCTGCCTGCGCGATGAGTTCTGGGAACGCCGCGCGATCGCCGCGCGTTACGCGCCGCTGGCGGCGATCCTGTCGCTGGTTCGGGATGCGGACGAGGCGGTGCGCCGCGTCGTCGCCTCGCGCCTGGCGCCGGAAGACGCGGCTGTACTGATGCACGACCCCGACCGCGAGGTGCGCATCACCGTGGCGCAGCGATTGGCACCCGGGCAGTTGCTGAAAATGGCCGGCGACCCCGACTACATGGTGCGCGTGGTGGTGGCGCGGCGCCTGTCGCACGGCAAGCTGTCGCGCCTGATCGACGACCCCGAGCGCGAAGTGCGCAAGACCGTGGCGCGCCGTCTGCCGGCCTTTGCCCTGGCGCGGCTGCTGGACGACCCCGAAGTCGAGGTGCGGCGCATCGTCGCCGAACGTGCCCTGCCGCAGGAAGCCCTGCGCCTGCTCGACGACGACGATTGGCTGGTGCGCCTGGCGGCGGTGCGGCAGGCGCCGGTGGATGCCGTGCGCGGTCGGCTCGACGATGCGGAAGCCGAGGTGCGCCGTGCGGCCTGGGAGCGCCTGCAAGGTGCGGGAACAAGGGAGCAGAAATGAACCAGCAGACCAAGTGGGACGAACTGTCGCGCAGGATTGCCGAACTCTGCGTGCGGGTGCCGGCATCGGCTGGCCCGGAGGTGCTGGCGCGGGCATTGTCGGCGCTGGCGTCTGAGCTGGTCTTCCGCGAAGTGCTGGTGCGCGGCGGCTGGTATCGCCTCGGCGGCGTGGTCGAGGCGGACGGCGTGCAACTGGCGGACGACCTGGAACAGTGGGCTGGCGCCGAGCTCGCCGCGCGCGGCGACGACATAAGCGCGCTGTGCGAGGACTATGCCGGGCGCGGCCTGCGCGCGACGCGACTCTCCGGCCGCACGCATTACTTCGTCGCTGCCAGCGGACCCCAGGCCACCGATTTCGTTCAGATCGAAATCGAGGAGCTGCAGGAAGTGGTTTGTCACGCCTTGTTCGCGGGCGACACCGTGCCGACCGGCATCGAGGAGCTGGTCGATCCGCGCGGCGGCGAGGGCGGCTGCGGCGCGGCCGCGCGGCCGCTGGCGGCACCCTTCCTGGCGCTGCGCCGGCTGACGCCGATCGACGCTTTCGTCGCCCGCATGCGCGCCCAGAAACCGGAGCCGCAGCCTATCCATCGTTTCATCGCGGCCTGGGGAAAATCCAGTGCCGGCGCCGTCACGCAGTTCTCCAACCATTGGGTGCTGGCGCTGCGCGAACATCTCGACCGCTACCGGCAACCCGTACTGCATGCCAAACCGGTCGCCGCGCTGAACGGCGATCCGCCCCAATTCGCCGCCGCCTTCGGCATGCAGGGCCTGGCGCTGCGCGACGCGCTGGCACGCTACGACAAGGCCGCCGGCTATCCGATGGCCTGGTTCTTCCACATGCTGACGACGCGCAGCGCGCCGCACGCGCTGGCCGCTGCCGTGATCGACGACCTGCAGGCCGACTTCCACTACCTGCCCGACCGCGATGCCGCGGTGGTCAAGGACTGGCTGTACCAGCCCTACGGCTTCTGACGGGAGTCCTCAGACTTCGGGGCCGAAGCAGACCGAATAGTCGCAGCAAGCGGCGCAACTCGGCGACTTGCAGATCAGCACTTCGGCGGCTTCGCACAACTGGCGGTAGAAGAACTTCTTCCACTTCATGTCGCCGGCATTCTTCGCCTTCAGTGCGGTAAAGCGCGACTGCATCAGGGCGTTGAGTTCGACCCGGCTGGGCAGGCCGAGGTCCTGCCAGAGGTGGTTGTCGGCCATGCTCGCGGTGGCGATGGCGTGGGCCAGCCAGCGCGAGTCGGGCGCGTCGCTGGTCCGGTGGGCCAGCAGCAGGTCCACCAGTTCGTCGAATTCGTCCATGTCGGCGCGCGCCTCGGCCTCGGCCTGTTCGCGCCAGATGTGCAGCAGCGGGCGCAAGGGCGCCGCGGCGGGGAAGTAGCTCAGCAGCACCGCGTCGAGTTCGCGCGCGCCGAGGCCGGCCAGCGGCGCGCGCCAGGGTCCGCGCCGGCGCGGCGCCAGTGCGATGGTGCCGGCCAGCGCCAGCGTCTCGGGCAGATCCGGGTAACTAGCGAAGGCCAGCAGATGCGGGCGCAGGTCGGTGGCATTCATGCCGATCGGTATTGCATGAACAATGCCAGGCGCCAAAGCCGCGCTGCTCCGCGGGATCTGCAAGCGCATGTAGCAAATCCGACAAAACAATGTGCGGCCTGCCGCATCGCCGTGTCGCCAGCGCCAACTCTTCAGCGTCGTCAAGGGCTTGCGCCCTGGCATGGGGCTTGCGAATCACTGGGCAACCCTATGAGGCCCCCGATGAAAGCCTTTGAGATCGCCGAACTGCTGAACGAGCCTGCCTGCGCCCACAACAAGAAGGAGAAGTCCGGCTGCGCCAAGACCAAGCCCGGCGCCACGGCCGGCGGCTGCTCCTTCGACGGCGCGCAGATCGCGCTTTTGCCGATCGCCGACGTTGCCCACATCGTGCATGGCCCGATCGCCTGCGCCGGCTCCTCCTGGGACAACCGCGGCACACGCTCCAGCGGGCCGACGCTCTACCGCATCGGCATGACCACCGACCTCACCGAGCAGGATATCGTCATGGGTCGCGGCGAGAAGCGGCTGTTCCATGCGATCAAGCAGGCGATCGACGATTACCAACCTGCAGCCGTGTTCCTCTACTCGACCTGCGTTCCGGCGCTGATCGGCGACGACCTCGGCGCGGTGGCCAAGGCCGCCACCGAGCTGTGGGGCGTGCCCGTGGTGCCGGTCGATTGCGCCGGCTTCTACGGCACCAAGAACCTCGGCAACCGCATCGCCGGCGAAGCCATGTTCAAGCACGTGATCGGCACCCGCGAGCCGGAGCCGGTGCCGGACAGCGCGCAGCGCCCCGGCATCGCCGTGCATGACGTGAACCTGATCGGCGAATACAACATCGCCGGCGAGTTCTGGCATGTCGCACCCCTGTTCGACGAACTCGGCCTGCGCATCCTGTGCTCGCTCTCGGGGGATGCGCGCTTCCATGAAGTGCAGACCATGCACCGCGCCCAGGCCTCGATGGTGGTCTGCGCCAAGGCCTTGCTGAATGTGGCGAGGAAGCTCGAAACCGATTACGGCGTGCCATTTTTCGAGGGCAGCTTTTACGGCATCACCGACACCTCGCAGGCCTTGCGCGACTTCGCCCGCCTGCTCGGCGACGATGATCTGACGGCGCGCACCGAGGCGCTGATCGCGCGCGAAGAAGCGAAGATTCGCACGGCGCTGGAGCCCTGGGCCGATCGCCTCAAGGGCAAGCGCGTGCTGCTCTATACCGGCGGCGTCAAGTCCTGGTCGGTGGTCTCGGCGCTGCAGGACCTGGGCATGAACGTGGTCGCCACCGGCACCAACAAATCCACCGAGGAAGACAAGGCGCGCATCCGCGAAATCATGGGTGAGGACGCGAAAATGATCACCGACGGCAGCCCCAAGGCGCTGCTGCAGGCCTACAAGGACTACAACGCCGACATCCTGATCGCCGGCGGGCGCAACCTCTACACGGCGCTCAAGGCGCGCATTCCCTTCCTCGACATCAACCAGGAACGCGAGTTCGGCTACGCCGGCTACGAGGGCATGCTGGAACTCGTGCGCCAACTCGCGCTGACCCTCGAAGCGCCGGTGTGGAGCAGGGTGCGCAAACCCGCGCCTTGGGCGGCACAGAAGGCGGTCGGTGAACCATTGACAGACATTCGGACGGCACTGGAGGCCAGCCATGGCTGAGATCTTCAAACGCAGCAAGCCGCTGGCGGTGAACCCGCTCAAGGCCAGCCAGCCCATAGGTGCGGCGCTGGCCTTCCTTGGCCTGAAAAATGCCATTCCGATGCTGCACGGCTCGCAGGGTTGCACGGCCTTCGGCAAGGTGTTCTTCGTGCGCCATTTCCGTGAGCCGATTCCGCTGCAGACCACGGCCATGGACCAGGTGTCGTCGATCATGAGCGCTGACGACAACGTCATCGAAGGCCTGCGCGTGATCTGCGAGAAGAACGCGCCGGACGTGATCGGCCTGCCGACCACGGGCTTGTCCGAGACACAAGGCGTGGACATCAAACGCCTGGTGCGCGAGTTCCGCGATAAGCATCCGCAGTTCGCGGCGACGGCCGTGGTGCCGGTGAACACGCCGGACTTTTCCGGCTGCCTCGAATCGGGCTTTGCGCTGGCCATGGAAGCCATCATCGATGTGATGGTTGAAGAGTCGGTCGTGGTGGGACGCCGCAAGAAGCAAGTCAATGTCCTTTGTTCGTCCATGCTGACGCCGGGCGACACCGAAGCGATCAAGGAATGGATCGAAGCCTTCGGCCTGCGTCCGGTGCTGCTGCCCGACATCGGCGATTCGCTCGACGGCCACCTGGTCGATGCCGAAACCACGCCGCTGACCCTGGGCGGCACGCCGAAGGGTGAGATCGCCAGCATGGGCGAATCGGCCGCGACGCTGGTCATCGGCCGTTCGCTGGCCAAGGCCGCCGATCTGCTGAAGCAACGCACCGGCGTGCCCGATTTCCGCTTCGACCACCTGCTCGGACTCGACGCCTGCGATGCCTTCACCCTGGCACTGGCGCAGATTTCCGGCCAGCCGGTGCCGGCCCGGATCGACCGCCAGCGCGCGCAACTGCAGGACGCGATGGTCGATACGCATTTCATGACCGGCTTCCTGCGCGTGGGCATCGCCGCCGACCCCGACCTGCTGCTCGGACTTGGAACATTCCTCGCCGGCGTCGGCGCAGAAATCGTTTCGGCGGTTGCCCCGGCGCGCGCCGAGACCCTGGCCGAGGTGCCGGGTCATTCGGTACAAATCGGCGACCTCGAAGACCTCGAACGCGGCGCGCTGAAACACCGCGCGCAGTTGCTGATTTCCAATTCGCACGCCGCGCAGGCCGCCGCAAGTTTGCAGATTCCGCTACTGCGCGCCGGCTTTCCGCAGTACGACTGGGTCGGCGGCTATGCGCGGACCTGGGTCGGCTATCGCGGCGCGCGCGCGGCCCTGTTCGACATCGCCAACCTATTCCTGGGCAACCATCATGACACCCCTGCCTATCGATCCATCTACCGCACCGACGCCGGACTCGATCCGCAAGAACGGGCGCCGGCTGGCGCTGGCCTGGTCCGCCACTAGCGCGATGTCAAACAAGCCGGCCATGCTCAGGCTCGCCTTCGCCTCCGACGATCGCGCCACGGTCAATCAGCACTTCGGCGCCGCCGTCGGCTTCGCCATCTATGCGCTGGACGGCGAACGCTGGCAACTGGTCGAACTCGCCGAGTTTCCGCCCGAGACCATGGACGGCAACGAGGGCAAGCTGCCGGCCAAAATCGCCGCGCTGGCCGGTTGCGCCGCCGTGTATTGCCTCGCCGCCGGCGGCTCGGCGGTCAAGCAGTTGCTGGCCGCAGGCGTGCAGCCGATGCGCCTGGACGACGAGACGCCGATCGATGCGCTGCTGAAGCAGGTCAGCGCGGCCATCAGGGACGGCGGCATTCCCTGGGTGGACAAGGCGCTGCGCCGCGGCGGCGATGCCGCGCGCTTCGAGCGCATGGCGCTGGAAGCCTGGGAAGAATGAAACGCCGCAAACAATTTACCTACGGAGAAACGCCATGACTGCTGTCCTCACCCTCGCTGCCGAAACCACCGACGACCCGATCTACCAGACCGACTTCATCGTCGAGATGCTGCGCCAGACGCGTGCGCTCGACAGTTACGGCCAGTGGGACGGCAAGACGCCGCAGCAGATCCTCGACAGCTACGTGCTGACCAAGGAGCGGAAGCGCGAGATTCCTGTCATCGGCGACCCGGACGAGCAGATCATTGCCCGCGTCAAGTCCTTCCACAACGCGATCGCGGTGCTGATCGAAAAGGAATGCGGCCTGATGGCGGTGCCCTTCGTGCAACTGACTCACGAAGGTTTCGGCCGCGCCCTGATCGTGGTCGGCAAGCTGGTGGTGATGGACCGCACCCTGCGCGACGTGCATCGCTTCGGCTTCGAGAGCCTGTCGAAGATGAAGACCGAGGCCGACAAGTATCTCGGCGTTGCGCTGGAAATCATCGGCAAGTATCCGGAAGTGGCAGGGCTTTGAAATGAAACCTGGGGTTTGGTGCGCGAACGGGCCGGCGTGGCGTTTCCTCCCGTGCGCGAACGTGCCGGTGGGGTGCTCTGCGCCGCTCATGTCACCCGTCGTCGGCCTGCGGCCTCCTCCTCCTTCTTTACTTCGCTATGCAGAGCACCCCACCGGCCCGTTCGGGATAGGCCGTGGGTGTTTGGCGGCCAAGAACCGCGGGCGTATCCCGCCGTGGGTGGCAGGGGGCCGACATGGCGAAGTAAAGAAGGAGGACCGGGCGCAGCCCGGTCCGGGTGACATGAGCGATGGCGGCCCCCTGTCGCCCTCGGCGCCCGCCGCCAACCAAGAAGGCGATTCTTGCGTCGTGTGTGGCGCAACGCGTGATGGAGTAAAGACATGACCGACGAAGAACTCAAGGATCTCGACAAGGAGATCCGGAAACTCAAGCGCATCGCCAGCGAATGGGCCGGAAAGCTGCACGACCTGGTCGAAGAGCGCTTGCCGGCCGGCTATGCCGAAATTCCCGAAATCTCACAAGGCACGCTGCAGGCCTGTCAGGCATGGGCGGACGCCACCGCGCGGCTGCAGGCGGCGCAGAAAGGGCTTGCATCATGAACGCCAGTGTCGGTCTCACCCGCGGCGGCACCGAGTGGACGCCGCAGTTCGCCGTCGCCATCGATCCGAAGAAATGCATCGGCTGCGGCCGCTGCTACAAGGTCTGCCCGCGCAGCGTGCTCGATCTGGTCGAGCGCGGCGAGGACCAGATGGATGAAGACGAGGACTATGACGACGACCAGATGATGGTCATGACCATCGCCGACGGCGGCGACTGCATCGGCTGCGGTTCCTGCGGCCGCGTCTGTCCCAAGGGCTGTTACAGCTATTCCAGCGCGGAAGCGTGAGTTCAGAGTCGGCACGCGCCGCCGGCGAGGCCGTGCTGGATCGGCTGCGTGCCGAAGCGGCGCACTACGGCGTCGAGCTGCCGGACCTGGTCTGGGAGTCGGCGCATTTCGATCGGCAGCGCGATCCGCTCAGTGGCCTCGATGCGCTGCTGGCGCGTTGGCAATGCGCCGGGCGCAGCGTGCAACTTGTCCTGCGGCCCGATGGCCACGTCTATGGCGAATGCGATCTGCTGATCGACCATCCGGCGCGGCCGGGTTTCTGGATGGATACGCTGGCCGTCTGGGGTTTGCCGCCGGCACTCCGATGCGAACCCAACCTGATTGCAAAACCCGACTGAGTGCGCTTGTCATGTTTGCGACAAGGCCGCCGTGTCACCAGCGCCAACTTTCACATAAACAATAAGTTGCAAGCGTGGCACGGGCTTTGCGCTGTATCGCCTGACGCAACCAAAAACTACATCCAGCCCCCTAAGGAGAAATGCCATGATCAATCTGACTCCCGCCGCATCGAAAGCCATCAACCGCTTCATCAAGGGCGCCGAGAATCCGGTCGCCGGCTTGCGCATCTTCGTTTCCGGCGGCGGTTGCGCCGGCCTGCAGTACGGGCTGCGCCTGGAGCAGGAGAAGGCCGAGGACGACTATGAATTCGACATCGGCGCCGGCGCCAAGCTGCTGGTCGACCCGATGAGCCGGCCGATGCTGGAAGGCCTGACCGTTGATTTCGTCGACAGCCTGACGCAGACCGGCTTCAAGTTCAACAACCCGAACGCCACCGGCGGCTGCGCCTGCGGCCAGTCGTTTTCCGCCTGACTTACGTTTAGGAGCACGGCCATGTGGGATTACTCCGAGAAAGTCCGCGAGCATTTCTTCAACCCAAGGAACTCCGGTCCGCTGGAAAATGCCAATGGCACCGGCGACGTCGGCTCGATCAAGTGCGGCGACGCGCTGCGCCTGATGTTGAAGGTGAATCCCGAGACCGAGATCATCGAGGACGCGCATTTCCAGACCTTCGGCTGCGGCTCGGCCATCGCGTCGAGTTCGGCACTGACCGAGATCATCAAGGGCAAGACGCTGGACGAGGCACTGCAGGTCAGCAACCAGGACATCGCCGATTACCTCGACGGCCTGCCGCCGGAAAAGATGCACTGCTCGGTGATGGGCCGCGAGGCGCTGCAGGCGGCGGTGGCCAACTATCGCGGCGAGGTCTGGAGCGACGATCACGAGGAAGGCGACCTGGTCTGCAAGTGTTTCGCCATCGACGCCGTGATGATCGAAGACACCATCCGCGCCAACGGCCTCAAGACGCGTGAGGAAGTCACCAACTACACCAAGGCCGGCGGCGGCTGTTCGGCCTGCCACGAGAAGATCGAGGACGTGCTGATCGCCGTGAATGGCCGGCTGTATTCGAGCGAACCGAAGCCGAACAAGGCTCCGGCGAATTTGCCCAGCGAATCCCCGGTCAAACCCAAGCTCACCAACTACCAGCGCATCCGCAAGATCGAGGACACGCTGGAAGCCATCCGCCCCATGCTGCAGCGCGACCACGGCGACGTGACGCTGATCGAGGTCGACGGCAAGAAGATCTACGTCGCGCTGTCCGGCGCCTGCCAGGGCTGCCAGATGGAAGCAGCGACCCTGGGCGGCATCCAGCACAAACTGGTCGAAGCGCTGGGCGAACTGGTGCAGGTGCTGCCGGTCGGCGCCATGGCGCACAACTAGGATCGTCGCCATGAAACCCATCTACATGGACAACAACGCCACCACGGCCTGCGATCCGGCGGTGGTCGAAGCCATGCTGCCTTTCTTCACCGAGCAGTTCGGCAATGCCTCGTCGATCCACAGCTTCGGCGCGCAGGTCGGCAAGGCGCTCAAGGAAGCGCGGGGCAGGGTGCAGACCCTGCTCGGTGCGGCCCACGATTCGGAAATCGTATTCACTTCCTGCGGCACCGAGTCGGATTCGACCGCCATTCTCTCGGCGATCAAGGCCCAGCCAGAGCGGCGCACGATCATCACCACGGTGGTCGAGCATCCGGCGATCCTGACCCTGTGTGACCAGCTCGAAAAAGAGGGCTACGTCGTGCACAAACTGAAGGTCAACAAGAAGGGCCGTGTCGATCTCGACGAGTACAAATCGCTGCTGGGACAATTCGGCGACCGTGTCGCCATCGTTTCGGTGATGTGGGCCAATAACGAGACCGGCACGCTGTTCCCGGTCGAGGAAATGGCCGAGATGGCCCATGAAAAAGGCATCATGTTCCACACCGACGCGGTGCAGGCCGTGGGCAAGCTGCCGATCGACCTAAAGAGCACCAGGATCGACATGCTCTCGCTTTCCGGCCACAAGCTGCACGCGCCGAAAGGCATCGGCGTGCTCTACCTGCGGCGCAACACGCGCTTTCGGCCGCTTTTGCGCGGCGGACACCAGGAGCGCGGCCGGCGCGCGGGCACGGAAAACTCGGCCTCCATCGTCGGCCTCGGCGTCGCCTGCGAACTGGCCATGGCGCACATGGAAGCGGAGAACACCGTGGTCAAGCGTCTGCGCGACCGGCTGGAGCGCGGCATTCTGGGCAAGGTGCCCAACGCCTTCGTCAATGGCGACACGCTCTACCGCCTGCCCAACACCGCCAGCATCGCCTTCGAGTACGTCGAAGGCGAGGGCATCCTACTCATGCTGAACAAGCAGGGCATCGCCGCATCGAGCGGCTCGGCCTGCACCTCGGGCTCGCTGGAACCCTCGCACGTGATGCGCGCGATGGGCATACCGTACACGGCCGCGCACGGCACCATCCGCTTTTCGCTGTCGCGCTACAACACCGAAGAGGAAGTCGATCGAGTCATCGCCGCCGTGCCGCCCGTCATCGCACAACTGCGCAAGCTGTCGCCTTATTGGAGCGGCGAGGGTCCGGTGCCGAATCCAGAACAGGCGTTTCAACCCGAGTACGCCTGACCAGCCGACTGTAAGGCAGATTCGCGATATGGCTGCGCGCGCAAATAGTGCTGCCAAGTGATTGTGGGACATGGCTATCCAGTTCTCGTCCCTTGGTGGAAGGGCCACATTCCTGCTGGTACTCGATCGGTGATTGTCGGCGTCGCGACTTCGGTCGAATGCGAGGCTGGCCTTCTCGAGAGGAAGCGCTGGCAGTATTGAGGCAACGCAAAAATGCCTTTGGGGGCTAATGTCAAAAAAGACGCCGTAGTCACGGCTGCGGGGCATTTGCCGATGCGAGAGACAAGTCTTCTTCGTGCCGCGTTCAATTTCAGCGAAGAACCCTGTCTACTTCGGCACGTAGGAAAACACCCATTCCGATGTTCGCGTCTTGCCTTCCAGGCCCGCCAGTTGCTGTGAGAAATTTGCCCGTTTCCAGGCCACGACATCGTCGTGCAAACTGAACACTCCCATAATCCCGCCATCCGGCGCACGCAACAGGCCCCATTGCGCCGTTCCGGACATCGGGTCGCGATAGATTCGCCGCAGATATCGTCGGGTCGCCGGAAATCTGGAGTCCTGAAGCAGGGCGTCGAGGGTCGGTGGATACTTCTTCTCGAGGACGCCGCTCTCGTAGTACTGCTGGATTGCCCGCCGGAATTGCTCTCCCACAAACAGCAGCTCGCGCTCTTTCTCCCGCTGACTTGCCTCGCTCCACACGACCCCGGCCGCAGCGATCCCGACGCCGATAACGGCGATGGCGATCAGCAGGGCGAGATAGGCAATCCCCTGTTCGTGCTTACCAGCTCTCATACGCCGAGCCATCGCGCGAGGCACCCGGGGCGCCACTTTTCACGTCGTAGACACCTCCCTTTTGCGGATCGGACGGAGGGATCACGACCCAGCTGCGGTCGCTGTCGGTGACCGGATCGGGCGGAATCTTCCGGAGATACTTCTGGGTCACCAGATCCTCGAGGCTGGCCGGGTAACGTCCTCGGTCGGCATAGAACTTGTCGATCGAGTCGCGCATCTGGTGCAGGTTTTCCTTGAGCACCGTTTCCTTGGCCTTGTCGATGCCGCTGAAATAGCGTGGCGCGGCGAGCGACAGTAGCAGGGCAATGATCGCCATCGTGACCAACAGCTCGATCAGCGTGAAGCCGCCGGCTCTTGTTGATCTTGGTGACAACCGTACCTTCATGTCCGCGATTACCATTCCCGGTACAGAACGCCGTTGATGCCCGTGCCCGGTGCGAGTGAATAAACGTCGTAGACGTCGTCTCCTGGCCGCGGTCGGTCGGGCGGGCTCTGATAACTGCGTTTGCCCCAAGTGTCTTCAGGCTTGAGCGTCGGATCGGCAAACGGATCCCGCGGAATCCTTCTCAGGAAGTTAATCCTCGCGCGTGTCGGGCTGCGGGCATCCTCGATCCCCTCGACCAGGACATTGAGCGACCGCGGATAACTTGAGTCGCCGGCACGCAGGATAACGCGACCTTCATCGACGGCCTGTTTGTACGCATCGAGCCCTTCCCTGATCTGGCGCAATGCGCTGCGTAGCTCGCCTTCCCTCAGGCGAAGCGTCGTCAGCTCGGCGACCGGGAGCGCGATCGATGCCACGAGTCCGATCAACGCCAGCGTGACCAGCAATTCGATCAGCGTAAAGCCTCGTACTCGCATGGCCGGCTATGGGGTGACTGTCACGCCGATGAGCGCCGCCGCCGTTTGCTGGGTTGGCCGTCCGGCACCACTCGTCGCCATTGTGGGCAGAACGGTCACGAGGCTGTTTTGCACCGGTTTCAGTGCCTTGAATTCGAACTCGACCAGTTCACCGTCGCCGCGGGCGCCGTCGCCAGAGACATTCTGTGTCACAAAGATCATTCCAGCCGCACCAACGATACGTTTCGTGAAATCAACTTTCTTGTCAGGTTTGGCGAGAAAGCCTCCGGCTCGTGCGTCGATCGCCTCCAGCACCAGCGGGTCATATTTCACCTGGACCGGCAGAGCGGAAATCGCATCTCGAGCGGACACGCTCAGTTTGAGTTTCATGGTTGCGCCGATCTTGGCCACCGGGCTTCCTTCCCAGCGCAAGGTCGGCGCGGCAACGGATTGCCCGCTGTCGGGAGACGCAAGCGGAACCGCGGCAGCACCCTCTGACGCGACCGAAAGCATCGTCGGCACGACACTGTTCGTCGCCACCTGCACCACCGCCGCTCCTGCAGATGCTACGGGCGGCGCGAGCGACGTGGTCGCCAAGGCAGCCAGTGGCTTCAGCATCGGATTGTTTTCCGTGCCGGACCAGAATTCGGTGGGTACATGCGTCGGCGGCACCAGGCCGCGCACGAGCCGCGGCGTGATCGACAGCACGAGTTCGGTCTTCTGGTTGTCGTCCTTCTGGCTGGCAAACAGCCGGCCGACGACCGGCAGGTCGCCCAGGCCCGGAACGCGCTGGGCGGACTTGCGTTCGGAATCGTTGATCAGACCGCCAAGAATCTGCGTCTCGCCGTCCTTCAGGCGCAGCACGGTCGAGGCATTGCGGGCGCCTATCTGGTAAGACAGACTGCCAGCCTTGCTCGTGACTTCCTTGACCACGGAACTGACCTCCAGCGCGACCTTGATGGAGATTTCATCATCCGGATAGATGGTCGGCTCCACTTCGAGCTTGAGGCCAACGTCGACGTATTGAACACTCTCGGAAACAAATCCGGTCGATGTCGATGTGGTCGTGATCACCGGAACGCGATCGCCGATCTTGATCACCGCTTTTTCGCGGTTGTGCGTACGTACCCGCGGATTGGCGAGCAGGTTGGTGTCACCGACCTCGCGCCGCAAGTTCAGGACCAGCGGCGAAATTGTCGCCCCCGTACGACTCGAATTGGACGTGTTGAGATCACGCAGCGTAAGCGTCGTACCTGAGCTCGGCAGGGGCACGAGAGAAAGCTGGTTCGGAAACTGGATGCCGAGTTCCGTCAGGCGCGAGCGCTGCACCTCGATCACCTCGACCTCGAGCATGACTTCCGGTTCGCTGATGTCCTGCGTGGCCACCAGGCGCTCGGCAAGCCGGATCATCGTCGGCGTGTCGCGCAGGATGACCAGATTGAGCTTGTCGTCTACGAACACGTTCTTCGCCTTGAGCACGGTCTTGAGCATGTCGGCCGTCTGCTTCGCCGCGGCATTGGCGAGAAAGAAGCTCTTGACCACCAGTTCCTGATTGGCGGACTGCTTCGCCGCCGTGTTCGGATAGATCAGGAGTGTGGTGTCGTTGAGTACGCGCCGGTTGAGCTGATGAGTGGCGAGCAACACATCCAGCGCATCTTCCACCGTGACATTACGCAGGAACACCGTGGTCGGCAGATTCGCGGGCACTTCCTTGTCCAGGACGAAGTTGAGGCCGCTGTGGCGTGCCAGCACCTCGATCACCTGTTTGAGGTTCGCATCGCGGAATTCCAGGGTCACTGGCTTCTTGAAGGTGTTGCGCAGCGTGCTCGGCGATGCCTGATTGCGGCCCAGGCGGTCATCGATCTTTCGCCGCAAGGACCGTGCTTCAGGAAGTTGCGGGTTTTCCTGGAGTACCCGGTTGAGTCGCAGTTCGGCGGCATCGACGTTGCCGGCGTCAAACTGCGCGTTGGCATCCTTGAGCAGGGCGGCGATACGCCGTGTCTGCTCAAGGCTCGTGAGCCCCGAGACGGCCCCCTTGTTGTTCGGATCGATCTTGATGACGCGTCGGTAGATGGTTTCGGCCTCGTCAAGGCGTCCGGCGCCGCGCTCACGCTGTGCTTCCCCTATAAGGCGTGAACCCGCTGTTTCACGCGCCGTTATAAAGCGCATGCGAAACTCGGAATTATCCGGCGCTTCCGTGGCGGCCCGCTCGAGTGCGGCGAGCCCCTCCTCAAGCCGCCCATCGGCGAGCAGCTGCATGCCTTCGCGGTGCGCCATCTGGCCGGCGCAACCATAGAGCGTCAGGATCGCGGCGACCAGAAGCGCGTGGCCGATGCCGCGGAATGTCATGAAGTCAGTCATTGGCGTTACCAACAAAAATGGTTTGACGGATGTTCAGCGGCAGATACACGAGATGCAGTTGTGTCCCGTCGAACTTGTCGACGAGATAGGCGGGCTCGATGCGATCGCCGATGCGGACGATGATCATTTCAGTACCGCGCGTCAGGATGAAGCTGGGCGCCTGACCCGCATCGACGATGCGTCCAAAAAACTTGAAAGGCAGGGGAGGCGCCTGCGGTGGCGGCGGTGGAGCAGGCGTCGACACGACTGGAGGCGGCGGCTCCCAGGTGCGCAGTGCAAACAGGTCAACTCTGTCGCGGCCGGGTTCCGGCGTCGCGGCATCCGCGCCAACGAGGGGGAGGCGGCCTGCGGACGAATCCGCAATCGGCGTGTGCGATCGGGAGACCGCGGTGTCACCCACTGGCTCGTTCACAAACCAATAGGCGGTCGTCGCCAATAACGCCGCCAAGACGAGATTCCGGCTCCATCGCGCATGCATTGGGACGGCGAAGGCGGTTTTCATTTGGCGTCCAGTTCGAACGACAGCTTCAGGTCTGCATCGAGCACCTGATCGGTAGCCCGGGCGCGCTGGAGCACGAGGCTGTCTATTTGTGCGCTGCGGCCGACCGTCAGGGCTTCGCGCAGGTAGCTTCTGATCGGCAGGTAGCCGCCCTTGGTTGGAAGGCTGACTTTAATGCGCCTGCGACCGTCCTTGTCGGAAATCGTGTAGGACGATCGATCGATCGTGATGGCTGCCGTTTCTGCGGCAGCATTGAGGCGACGAATGATCTCGATGGGGTCAGAGGCAGGCTTGAGGCCGGTCGACGACGCATCGGCTTCGACGATAGCCACGTGGACGTTCGGCTCGGGTGCGCGAAGGGTGGCGGCGAGTTTCCGGGCGTCACTCCTGGCGGAGTCCAACTGGATCTGCGCCGGCGCGAGTGCGCTGAAATAGAACGATGCGCAGAAGAGGAGCAGCCCAACCCCGACGAAACCGGGGATTCCGAGCACCTGGAGGTAGCGCGAGTTCATCGCGGCGCCTCCTGCCAGTTTGCCCGTACCGAGAACCTGATGGGACGCCGAGGATGGTCGCGAGCGATTTCGTGCTCGGTCAAGCTTACGTCTGCCAAGACGGAGAGACTCGACAGTCGTTTGACGTAGTCCGTCACGGTGGTGAAGTCCTTGGCTTCGCCACGCAGGGAGATCTCGGCGGATCCCGGCTCAAGGGACAGCAACGTGACGGTTTCGTCAGCCGCCGCTTCCAATCCGCCGAACAGCGCTTCCCACTGCTCGGCTGACCGTGTCATCCGCGTTGGTGCTTTGTCGTTCGCCGGGCGATTCTCCGATCGAGCATCAAACAGGCGCTGGCGTTCCACGTCGCGCTTCAGCCGCGCCACGCTCCCTTCAGCGCGCGTCAGTTCATCACCCACGTCGACATGATGTTGGAGCAGCGCCGCCGTTAGGCCGATACCGGCGATCAGCAAAACAATACCTGGCAGCGGCCAGGTCTCAGGCTTCTTTTGGAAATCGAGATCCAGTCGCTGCATCGGGATCAGGCCAGGAAGGCGGCGGCGGGATGGCCGGGCCAGGGAACAGGCACGGGTCGAACCCGTCCGGTCATGTCAGCCGGAATAGCGGTAGTCCCCGTCAGATCGCGAATCCAGAGTGTGGTATTTTCGGGGAAGGGACAAAATGCGGCCTCTTCCTCCAAGGCATGTGCGAAGGCATTCGCGTCGTCGAGTGGCACGAGGCGACTGGTGATCGATTTCCACGCGCCGTCCGCAACGTGCGCAATCGTCGCCCGTCCGGATTCGACCAGCGCGAAGATCGCCGGGCTGTCTTTCAGGCTTGCGCCGACGCGGTTGAAAGTCTCCATGAGGTCAGGACGGATCGAGTGGATTCTGCAGCCCTTGCCGACGCTGGCACGCAGATCTTCGAGCAGTCCGGATGGAATGGCGGCGCCCAGTGTCGATAGTCCTTTCGGACTTTCGCTCAGGGTGATGTGCCAGTCTTGGCAGAGGCTGCCGAAGGTCTTGCGAAACACAATGACGCCCAGGGCGGCGCGCTCGTCCGCTGTTTGTGCGTGCGGATCGCCGGGGATCACGGCATAGCGCACGAAGTGACTCGACAGAACGAAATCGATACTTGCCGTTTGCCATTTCGCGTCGCGAACTAGGTCGTGAAATGCGGCGAGGCATGGGCGCCACGGCGTCGTCGAATCGGCATCGAGGCGCACCTCACATTGCCTGATCGGACGCGGACGCAAGCCCCTGCCGAGGCGGACCGCCGTCAACCGGTCCGGCGCCAGGCCGACGATCAGCCGGTCACGCCACAAAGGTGACACGGTTGATCTCCTCGAGTGTGGATTGCCCCTGTCGAACCAGTTCCAGTGCGGCCTCCCGCAAGGAGCACATGCCGTCGCGTGCGGCGGATTCGCGCAGCTGGCGGGTCGGCGCACCGGCGACGATGGCTTCGCGCATATCGTCGGTCAGGCGCAGCAGCTCGGCAATCGCGCGCCGCCCCTTGTATCCGGTACCGCGACATTGCGCGCAGCCGCAGCCGCGGCGGAACGAAAACGTCGGGCGACTTTCCGTGGCGATGCCGGATTCCGCCAGCAATTCGTCCGCGGGATGGTCTTCAACACTGCAGTTCGTGCAATTGATCCGCACCAGCCGCTGCGCCAGGATGCCGTTAATCGCCGAGACGAAGCTGTGCGCCGGTACGCCCATATGGAGAAAGCGGCTGATGACGTCGAAGACGTTGTTGGCGTGCACCGTGGTCAGCACCAAATGCCCCGTCAGCGCTGATTGCACGGCGATTTCGGCCGTCTCCGAATCGCGGATTTCGCCGACCATGATCTTGTCCGGGTCGTGGCGAAGAATTGAGCGCAGTCCGCGGGCGAAGGTCAGCCCCTTCTTTTCGTTGACCGGAATCTGGAGGACATTGGGCAATTGGTATTCGACCGGATCCTCGATAGTCACAATCTTGTCACGGCCGTCGTTGATCTCGCTGATGACGGCATACAGTGTTGTGGTCTTGCCACTGCCGGTCGGACCCGTGACCAACAGCATGCCGTAGGGCTCGCGGGCCAGCCGGCGCACCCGTCGGATCGTGTCTTGCTCGAAGCCGAGCGACTCCAGGGTCAGGCTGCTCAGCTGGTCGGTCAGGGCGTGCTTGTCGAGAATGCGCAGGACGGCATCCTCGCCGTAAATGCTCGGCATGATCGACACGCGGAAATCGACATCGCGACCATCGATCGATACCTTGAAGCGCCCATCCTGCGGCACCCGCCGTTCGGCGATGTCGAGCTCGGCCATGACCTTGATGCGCGAGATCACGTGTTCGGCGGTCTGGACGCTGCGTCGCTCTGCAATGCGCGAGAGGACGCCGTCGAGACGATACTTGACGCGTAATCCGTCGGCGGTCGTTTCGAGATGAATATCGCTGGCGCCGGCGCGGTAGGCGTCGTACAGGGTCGAATTCGCCAGGCGAACAATCGGGCTGGCGTCGGCGTGAATCGTATCGAGCTGAAGCGACTCGATCGAATCGTCAGTGGCGTCAGTAGCGCCATCTTCCGCATCAATGGCATCCATTGCGCGCACATCATCGGAATGGCTTGCAAGGACAGCAGAGATATCGCCTCGCTGCGCAAAGCACAGCGAAAATGGCTCTGCGAGCCGAGCGCCGGCCCAGGGCAGGAAATCGGCAGCCGCTTCGCAGTCGATGGCCAGCAGCAAGCGGCCGTCCTCGCTGCGCAGCGGAAGGCAGGCACGTTGCGCAGCTTCGCCATAGGGAAGGACATCGAACGCAGGTGTGAGGGCGTGGAGATGATCGATGCCCAACACGGAGATGGCGGCGTTCATTGCAGGCTGCCCGCCAGTTCGAAAATCGGCAGGTACAGGAGCACGACTATCAAGGCGATGAAGAGACCGATGCCCAGCATCAGCAGCGGTTCGAACAGCTTGACGAACCGCTCTATCCAACGCGAGGTGTCGGCATCGAGAAAGTCGGCGATGCGAATCATTTTTTCGCCGATGTCGCCGGACTTCTCGCCAATCTTGAGCAGGTCGCTGGCGACCGCGGGTGCCAGTCCGCTTTCTTCGAGGGCTGTCGATAAGGTCGATCCGGCGCGGATCCGGGTAATCGCAGTCTCCATTGCGCTGCGACGTTCCTCGTTGAGCAGGACGCGAGCCAGTTCGAGCGCACCAACAATAGAAATGCCGCTCTGCACTAGCGTGCCGAGTGTCCGGTAGAAGCGGGCCAGAACGAATGCTTGATAGTGGTTCCGCAGCGCCGAGCGGGACGTGAGGTTGCGCCACAGGCGCCTTGCACCGTCCTGCTTCCTGAATATCCAGGCAGCAAGAACTGACAAGAAGATGAATCCAATCGCGAGTGCGGCGCCATAATCCTGCACCAGCGTCCCCCATTGCATCAGCAGCTTCGACATCCAGGGCAGGTCGCGACCAAAGTCTTCGTAGATTCGGCTGAAACGGGGGACCACGTAGGTCATCAGAAAGGCGATGACGAGGCCACCGACTCCGAGCAGCAAAGCCGGATAAATGGCGGCAGACTTCACACGTTCGCGCACGACATCCATCTGTTCGCGGTACACGATGAAACGGCGCAGGGCTTCGGAAAGGCCGCCAGTGCGCTCACTGGCCGAAATCAACGCTACATAGAGCGGTGGAAATATCTCCGCCTTCGTGCTTACGGCCATGGAGAATGGCTTGCCTTCGCGCAGTTCGCGGATCAAGACATCGATTACGGCACGGCGTCCCGGTATCTGTTCCTTGCGTGCCAAAGCACCGAGCGCTTCGATGATCGACAGACCGGCATCAAGCAATGATCGCAATTCGTGGCTGAACAACAGGACATTGAAGCTCGCTTGTTGTCTCAGCGACACGGCGTGGTGCCACTGCTGCCGGATCGAGATGACGTCCATGCCATCGGCCGACAACCGGGCGCGGGCTTCCTCTGCATTCGGGGCTTCCAGCGAGCACAGCACAATGCCGTCGCGGGGATGAAGTGCCTTGACCTCGAAGTGCACGGAATGCGCTACCAATTGGTGATGTCGGCGTCTTCGCCGCTACCGCCCGAACGCCCGTCGCGGCCGAGCGAGGAAAGGTCGTACTCGCCATGCTCGCCCGGGTTCTTGTAAATGTAGGACTTGCCCCACGGATCGAGCGGCACGTCCTTCTTGAGGTAGGGGCCAGCCCAGCGCGAGGTGCCTGCCGGCTTTGCATTCAATGCGCTGAGGCCTTGTTCGGTGGTGGGATAGCGGCCGACATCCAGACGATATTGATCGAGGGCCTTGTCCAGTGCATCGATCTGCGCGCGCGCCGCCTTGACTTCGGCCTTGCCGAGTTGGCCGAAGTATTTCGGGCCGACGTAGCCGGCCAGCAAGCCGATGATGGCGACGACGACCAGCAATTCAAGCAAAGTGAATCCGCTGAATTCCCCGAACGGTATCCGCGAGCGTGTCGTGCGACGCATTGTTGTGAGTTCCTCCCCGACGCGGATTCTATACGCTGCATGAGGGGCAGGGCAGTGCCCATGCGCAACTCGGCTACCAAGGGGATGCCACGCCACTGGGAATTCTGCTCGCAGCGGATTTTGCGAGGTTTCGCTGCGCCGCACCAACAAGGACTTCGACGTAATCGCTCGACGCAGATGCTTAGGAAACAACCAGCATATTTGTTTCTGCCGCTGCGTAAGTATTCTGCCCGCAGAATGCATAGGGAGGTTCCTGGCACGCCAGAGAAGTCTCGAATCAATCGAATCGACGTAGATCGATCGCTAAAGACATTCGTATTTCATCGAATAATGATATATGCAAGCGGGCTACAAAAACATTGACATAATTGACTGCAATACAGATACTCGTCCTCCATAAAGGGAAGTGGGTCATTTTGAAGTACGTACGAATCAGAAGAGTCCATCAAAAGATCACGGGTTCCTGTCAAAAACTAATTGAGGTTGGCTGTTCCAAGTTATAGGTCTCGGGGCGCGCAACGCTTTCTGTTTTGAAGAGCCACTTAAGTAGCTGTGTGAGATGAATCGGGGCTGTCTTTGAGGCAGCACCGATTTTATAAAACAGTAAGTCATGGCTTGGCTATTGGCATGTTCCATCAGTGGTTTTCGTCCTGGTTTTTGGTCGGGGAGATTATTTTTGTCTAATTCGCTACGCTCACTGGTAACGGTGCTGCTGCTCGCGGTGGGCTTTGGTCCGTTTCTCGCACAGGCTGAATCGGTCCCGGCGGATTTAGCGTTCGGGCAGCAGGGATACCGGATCAATCAAAACCCGGCGTATGGGTGGTGGCGAACGTATCAGGAGGCAATGGTGGCGCTTTGTCCAGGTGGTACGACGATTTACAATGCGTCGGGTCTGCCGTTGAATATTGAATTCATTTGCAATGCCTCTGGTGGTCATGGACTATTGTCGCAGTCCTGCTCCAATGCGTCCGGTGGTTGGTTCACGGGAGGCGCTCCTTGCGCACCAACGGGTGGGTATTCCTGTCCAGCCGGCCAAAACTGGACCCTCTCCGGTACGCAATGCGCCCGTCCCGACTGCACGCAATACCAGACACGGGACGCATCGACCGGCATATGTCGGATCACTTCCTGCCCTGCCGATAGCGAATTCGTTGATGGAGTCTGCCTAAAAAAATGCTTGCCTGATGAGTTCGGTATTCCTGGCGCCTGCAATGTTAGTCTCGCCCCCAAACAAGTCGGTCCGCCAGAGAAGGATGCGCTGACCTGTCCTAAAACCAAACTCGCACTGCCCGCCACTGGCCTCCCCATCACCCTGGGCACCGGCAACAAATACCTTCCCGAGTCAGACTACGTCGGCAGCGGCATCTCCTCATTGACTCTGGTTCGCACGTACAACAGCGCCCCCTCGAACCGGGCGAAGTACGACCTGGCGAACCAGTGGTCGCTCGGAATCCAGCGCGGCCTCAGCCTCGACTCCACGAGTGATCTCACGATAGCGGTGGCCGTCCGACCCGACGGCAAGGCGCTGCGCTTCACCCTGAGCGGCAGTGTGTGGATCGCGGACGCCGACATTGTCGACCGCCTGACCCAACTCAAGACCGGCGCCACGATCACCGGCTGGCGCTACTGGAACGCTGCCAACAACGCCCAGGAAGACTACGACGCCAGCGGACTGCTGCTGCGCATCACCGCCGCCAACGGCCTCGTCCAGCAATTCTCCTATAGCGACGGCAATGGCGGCCTCCAGTACGCCACCACCGCCCACGTGAACGGCTACCAGGCCCCGACCTGCACCCGACCCGCCGGCTTCTCCGTTCCGACGACTGCCGGTGTTCTGATGTGCGTCAGCGACGGCCAAGGCCGCCAGCTCAACCTCAGCTACGACGCATCGAATCGCCTCGACCGCTTCGCTGACCCCCTGGGCCAGATCACCCAGTACGCGTTCAACGCCAACAACAACCTCGCCAGCGTCACCTACCCGGACGGCAAGACCCGGACCTACCACTACGAAGACGCCACCTACAAGAACGCGCTCACCGGCATCACCGACGAGAACGGCGCAAGACACGCCACCTACGGCTACGACAGTCAAGGCCGGGCCACCACCGAGCACCTCGCCGGCGGCGCCCTGGCCACCACGCTCGCCTTCGGCACCAACAACACGACGGTGACCGACGCCCGCGGCACCGCGCGGACCTACAACTTCCAGACCATCCTCGGCGTCACCAAGAGCACCGGCGCCAACCAGCCCGGCGGCAGCGGTTGCGGCCCGGCATCCAGCGCCCTGAGCTACGACGCCAACGGCAACATCGCAACCCGCACCGACTTCAACGGCACCGTCACGACGTATGCCTACGACCTCGCACGGAACCTCGAAACCCAGAGGATCGACGCCAGCGGCAGCCCCGAAGCCCGCACCCTCAGCAACCAATGGCACAGCACCTGGCGCCTGCCCGTCAAGATTGCCGAACCCCTGAAGCTCACCATCCTCATCTACAACGGAGACAGCACCAACGGCTCGACCATCACCTGCGCCCCGGCGACCGCGACGGTCCCCGGCCCCACGGGAAGCAGCACCGTCCCCCTCAGCGCCCTGTGCCAGAAGATCGACCAAGCCACCACGGATGCCAACGGCAGCCAGGGTCTCAATGCCACGCCCAGTGGCAGCCCGCGGACCTGGGCCTGGACCTACGACAGCTACGGCCAGATCCTCACCGCCGACGGCCCCAGAACCGATGTGAGTGATGTCACCACCTATACCTACTACCCAGCCACCGATCCCGACCTCGGCAAACGCGGCAACCTCACCACCATCACCAACGCCCTGGGCCACATCACGCGGATCAGCGCCTACGACGCCAACGGCCGGCCGCTCACCATCCTCGACCCCAATGGACTCACCACCACGCTGAGTTACGACCCCCGCGGCCGGCTCACCGGCAAGACCGTCGGCACCGAGACCACCACCTACCAGTACGACGGCGTCGGTCAACTCATCCGACTGACCCTGCCCAACGGTGCCACACTGAGCTACACCTACGACGCCGCCCATCGCCTCACCGGGATCAGCGACGGCCTGGGCAACACGATCAGCTACACGCTCGATGCCCTGGGCAACCGCATCAAGGAAGACGTCAAAGACCCCAACAATCAACTCAGCCGTACCAAGAGCCGCGCCTTCGACGCCCTCAACCGGCTCTACCAGGACATCGGCGCGCAGAACCAGACCACCACCTACGCCTACGACCCCAACGGCAACCTGACCGGCATCCTCGATCCGCTGAACCGGCTCACCGGCAACACCTACGATGCCCTGAACCGGCTCATCCGCATCACCGACCCCGCCAACGGCCAGACCATGCTCGCCTACAACGGCCAGGACCGCACGATCGCCGTCACCGACCCACGCAACCTCGTCACCCGCTACACCGTGGATGGCCTGGGCAACCTCACCGGACAGACCAGTCCCGACACCGGCAGCACCCAGATCGACGTCGATGCCGCCGGCAACCCGGTGCGCCGCACCGACGCCAAGGGCCAGACCACCATCACCCAGTACGACGCGCTCAACCGGCCCACGCAGATCAGCTACGCCGACGGACGCCAGGAACGCTTCACCTGGGATCAGCCCAGCGGCGCCGGCGGCGGGGGCAGTGGCGGCAGCAGCGGAGGAGGGGGCAGTGGTGGTAACGGCGCCCTGGGTCGCCTCATCCAGATCGACGAACTGCAGAACACCGCACTCATCGCCAGCACCCAGTACGGCTACGACCCCCAGGGCCGGGTGATCAGTGAAACTCGCACTGAGCCCCGGACCGAAGGCACGCTGACGCTCGCCACCGGCTACACCTGGAGCAACGGCGATCTCATCGGTCTCACCTATCCCTCCGGCAAGCAGCTCGCCTATGGCCGCGACAGCCAGGGTAGGGTCACCCAGATCACCCTCACCGACAACGGCGTGACCCGGACCGTCCTCAACCAGGTCCAGTACCACCCCTTCGGCGGCATCAAGAGCTATGTCACGGGAGCGGGGCAGACCATCACGCGCAACCAGGATCTCGATGGACGCATCAACGCCTATAGCCTGGGCACCGGCCTGTGGCAAATCGGCTACGACGATGCGGGGCGCATCGGCTACCAGACCGACACCACCAATGCCGCCAACACTGCCAGCTACGGCTACGACAGCCTGGACCGGCTGACCGGCACGGTCCTGCCCACCACGAACCTGGGCTACGGCTATGACGCCACCGGCAACCGGACCAATCAGAGCGTGGGCGGGGCGACTTACAGCTACCAGATCAGCCCCACCAGCAACCGCCTCACCGGCATCAACACGGCCCCGCCCAAGAGCTACGCCTACGATGCCAACGGCAGCGTCATCGGCGACGGACAGAACAGCTTCGGCTATGACGCCCGGGGGCGTATGACCCAGGCCGTGACCGCCGCGGGCAATACCCAGTACCGGCTCGATGCCCTGGGCCGCCGGATCGCCAAGACCAACAGCACGGAAGACACCCGTTTCGTCTATGACCGCGCCGGCCACCTGATCAGCGAGACCGATGCCGCGGGCCGACCCAAACGGGAATACCTCTGGCTCGGTGATCTGCCGGTGGGAGTGCTGCAATGAAGGCCGCGCTGAGCTTCCTGCCCCGTCTGACGACAACGGTCTTGCGGATGCGCCGTCTGGGTCTTGGGCTCGTCGTCTTGATGACTGCGTTCGCCACCGTCCTTCCCGCGGCCCAAGCCGCCGATCGCGATGATCGCGGGAGCGTGCGTCAGGAGCGACGCGATGACGACCATCAAGCCGGGCCGGGGGAGCAGGGCGGACGGGCGTCCGACAAGGACCAGGCGCGGGAGAAGGAGCGGAATGACGATCGGGACCGCGCCAAGGTTCAGGTCAGCCTCACGGCCCCGGTCACCGGCACCATCGTCACTGCCCCGGCGACGATCACCCTGACGGCCGCGGCACAGTCCTCGCAGAAGAACCATCCGGTCACCCACGTCGAGTTCTATCAGGGTGCGACGCTGATCGGTACCGCGACGACTGCACCCTATACGGTGACGTGGAGCGCCATCCCGGCGGGCAGCTACCGCCTCACGGCGAAGGCTTATACCGACAAGGCCGACCAGCGCGAGGCCAGAGGTAAAGAGAAGGATAAGGATAAGGCCAAGGACGAGAAGGCCAAGGACGTCGCTGTCTCGGCGCCGGTGGATATCCTGGTCAATGCCCCGCCCGTCGTCGTGCTGACCAGCCCAAGTGCCAATCAGGTGGCCAATGCCCCGGGCAGCGTCACTATGACTGCGAATGCCATGGACAGCGACGGCACCATCGCCCAGGTCGAGTTCTACAACGGCGCCACCTTGATCGGCAGCGCGACGGCCGCACCCTACACCATCACCTGGAGCAACGTCCCGGCCGGGACCTACAGCCTCACCGCCCGTGCCACCGACAACCACGGCGCCAGCACCACCACCATCGCCCTGCCGGTGATCGTCAATGCCTTGCCAGTGGTATCGCTGGGCACGAGCGGCGCGCCCTATGTCGCCCCGGCCAACGCTACGCTGACCGCGACGGCCGCTGATAGCGACGGCACGATCGCCAAGGTCGAGTTCTACAACGGCACGACCTTGGTCGGCACCGCCACCAGCGCCCCCTATGCCGTCAGCCTGACCGCCCTGGCGGCGGGAACCTACAGCCTCACCGCCAAGGCTACGGACAACCAGGGCGGGGCGAGGACCTCGCCCGCCGTGACGCTGACGGTCGCGCCCAACCAGTTGCCGACCATCACCTTGACCAGTCCGGCCCCCAATCAGATTGTTGTCGCGCCGGCCACGCTCACCGTGACGGCGAATGCCACGGACAGCGACGGCACCATTGCCAAGGTCGCCTTCTATCAAGGCAGCACCCTGATCGGCACCGCCACGACGGCGCCCTACAGCATCACCTGGAGCAACGTCCCGGCCGGCAGCTACAGCCTCACCGCCGTGGCCACCGACGACAAGGGCGGCATCACCACGTCAGCGGCAGTATCGGTGACGGTCAATGCCTTGCCCGTGGTCACGCTGACCAGCCCGAATCCGGACCAGATGGTCAATGCGCCCGGCAGCTTTACGCTGACCGCGAACGCCACGGACAGCGACGGCATGATCGCCAAGGTCGAGTTCTATCAAGGCGCCACCCTGATCGGCACCGCCACTACGGCACCCTACACGGTCACCTGGAACAACGTCCCGGCCGGGACCTACAGCCTCACCGTCCGTGCCACCGACAACCTCGGCGGCAGCACTACCTCGAGTCCGGTCTCGGTGATCGTCAATGCGCTGCCGACCGTCAGCCTCACCAGCCCGACGGCCAATGCCATCATTGCCGCCCCGGCCTCGGTCACCGTGACGGCGAATGCGTCAGACACCGATGGCAGCATTGCCAAGGTCGACTTCTACCAGGGCGCCACCCTGATCGGCACCGCCACGACCGCCCCCTACAGCATCACCTGGAGCAACGTGCCCTCGGGCAGTTACAGCCTCACTGCCACCGCCACAGACAACCTGGGCGGGCAGGAGAGCTCGACACCGGTACCGATCACGGTGGATGCACCGCCCACGGTGGCGCTGACCAGTCCCAGTGCCGGATCGGTCGGCATCGCCCCGGCGAACTTCACCCTGACGGCGAATGCCGCCGACAGCGACGGCACGATTGCCAAGGTCGAGTTCTACAGCGGAACAACCCCGATCGGCACCACCACCACGGCACCCTATACGCTGAGCTGGAACGCCGTCAGTCCCGGCAACTACAGCCTCACCGCCATAGCCACGGACAACCTTGGCCTTCAGACCACCTCAGTGCCGATCACCATCAGCGTGATCGCCAACAGCCCACCGACGATCAGCCTGACCAGTCCGACCCAGAACCAGAGTTTCAAGGCGCCGGCCAGCATCACGCTGACGGCGAACGCCAGCGACCCGGACAACAATCTGGCGAAGGTGGAGTTCGTGCAGAACGGGACCCTGATCGCGACGGTGCTGAGCCCTCCCTACACCGCCACCTGGAGCAACGTCGCGCAGGGCAGCTATCAGATCACGGCGGTCGCGACCGATGCGGTCGGGGCGCAGACGATGAGCGACCCGGTCACGATCACGGTGACCCCGGCCCAGGCCAGCCTCTACTTCATTCATCCCGATCATCTGGGGACGCCGCGGCTGGTGACGGATGAAACGAACACCATCGTCTGGCGCCACCTGCCGACCACGGAGCCCTTCGGCAACACGCCGCCCGAGGAAGATCCCCAAGCCGCCGGCAGGCGCTTCGAGATGCCGCTGGCGTTTCCGGGGCAGTACCGGGACCGGGAGTCCAACCTCAATTACAACTTCTTCCGGGACTATGATCCGGGCAGAGGTCGGTATGTGCAGAGCGATCCGATCGGACTGGCGGGCGGCATCAATACCTACAGCTATGTCAATGGGAATCCGATTAGCCGCATCGATCCGCTCGGGCTAGATTCATATCTCGTCAACAGAAGCCTCCAAGCCGTGCAGGTTTTCGGATTCGACGTGTCTGCTTCATCGCGACTGAACCCACTGACGCATACCCTTGTGGCGATCACTAATCCTGACGGATCAGTAGCCACGACATACAGTTGGGGCAACGAAGCCAATATGCGGGGATGGAATGTAAATCAGCCGCTTGATCTGTCAGCAGCGGCTGAGGCTATTCAGAAAGGAAGAGCAGAAAGAGTTGGTGGAACCGACCTAGACCCATTTGTCGCTCAGGCATTTGGCCTAGTCAACAGCGAGCCACAACATTCCAATGGGGTTGTTACCTTTAATTGCAAGCTCGAAGCTGATCACCTTTTGTACAAGGCGAAACAGCTCTATCGTCAGTCAACGAGATCAGGACCAATTGTCGATGGCTTCCCAATTCGGCCAAAGTACTAAGCTCCTCGTACTTGCAACCAGTACCTTAGCCATATTGCTGGCAGCATATTTGTGGCTATTGCCGACATTTCCTGCTTACAGCGCTTGGAGCTACGTCTTGGCGTGGGTCTCAATGTTGGTATGCTTCATTGGCTCAACTGCTATCTCCTTGAGGGCAATGGATGCCAGCCGACCCGGATGGTCAAACGCGCTCCGCGGACTGTCAGTTGGATTGGTGGTCACGGCGGCGGTGCTTATGATTTACTTTGTGGTTGCCGTCAAGATACGTGGTTCTTGAGCACATGTAAGTGACAAGGCCAGGCGGGAATTGAATTTGCATAACTGTTGAAAGTCGGCGCTGATGAAGCCCCTGCGCAGCAGGGCGGTCGAGCAGAAGACGCTCTCCTCGCCGCTGCGGATGGCGACACGGCGATAGTCTGTAGTAGAAGTAAAAAACCTTCCCCACCCGCTGCGGCGGGTAGCTGCTGAATCGAGAAGGGCCGCGCTTGCGGCCCTTCGTCTATCCGCCGACGAGTGGCACCGCCTGAGCCGGCGTGACGATGGCGATGCCCTGATACTGCCCACCCAGCTTGAGCAGATGCTTGTCGCCGGAAACGATGAGATCGGCTTGGGCCGTCAGGGCGCAGGCCAGCACATGATCGTCGTCCGCATCATCGGCGACGACGCGCGGCACGTCGGTGGGCGTCGCCATGGTAGCCAGCCGCCGAATCTCGCCGACGATCCCGAGCGGCGTCAAACCCGCTGTCGCCAGTCGCTTGGCGAACTTCTCGCGTGACACCACATCGAGCAACTCCGCCATCAGCACCGGACTGCTGCACAACTCAAAAACCTGCGCCCGCGCATCGTCGAGTAGGCGGCGGGGCGGGCCATGGGGCGAGAGCAGCGCTGAGACCAGGGTATTGGTATCGAGTACGACCCGCACGACTACGCGCGCCGTACGGCGCGTTCCTGGCGCGCGGTCTGGATCTCTGCCGCGATCTCCTCATCGGAGAGCGGCGGTAGATTCAAGGCATCGAGCTTGGCCAGCGATGCCCCGAGGCGCTCGCCGGCCTCGGCGCGCGCCTCGCGCGCCGCCAGGAATTCCACAAAATCCGCCACCTCCGCCAGGCGTTGCGGCGGCAGCTTCTGGAGCTTCTGAATCAAATTCGGTTCGATTGCGGCCATCTTCCTGCTCCTCAAACGGATTGACGTGCTTGCTGGGCCAGCACGGTATCGATCATCTGCGCCACAAAACGCTGCTGCGTCTTGGGTAGCTGGGCGATAGCCTCGATCTGCTGCTGCCAGCGCGGCACCGGGCCGCGCTTGCGTGGCATGGTGGTCGTTGGCTCGGTTTCGCCGAACAGTTCCTCCAGGGAAACGGACAAGGTATGGGCGACGACCGGCAGCGCCGAAACGGGAATGCGCCGACGGCCGACCTCGTAGGCTTGAAAGGTTTGCTGCGACACGTTGAGAGCCTCGGCCAATTGGACTTGCGTAACGTTGCGGCTCTTGCGCAGTTGCGCGATGCGCGTGCCGAGTTCGACAAAGAACTCGCGTTCCTGATTGCTGATGGTCATGGTGTTTGCCGTCGAGTGATGCGAAAGGACAGCCATAACCTTAACCCCCGTTTTACGCGATGCGATTTGGAGTACTACGAAACGGAGTATACTACGAAACGAGATATTTTTATCCAAACCCCCTTGACAGCTTTTTAGCGGAGACCCGGACATGGCACGCATCCCCGAAGCAGAAATCGAGCGGCTAAAGAATGAAGTCAGCGTCGAGAGGCTGGTCGAGGCTTCCGGGATCGAACTCAAGAAGGCCGGCAAGGATTTGCTGGGCCGCTGCCCGTTCCACGAAGACGATACCGCCAGCCTGGTGGTGACGCCCGCGAAGAACTTGTGGCATTGCTTTGGCTGCGGCATCGGCGGCGGGCCGATTGACTGGATCATCAAGAAGAACGGTGTTTCCTTCCGTCATGCCGTCGAACTCCTGAGGGATGGCGTGAGCGAGATGTCTTCTTTAGCTGCCGGGTCCGAGCCGATCAAGCGCAGCACTGTGCGCGCCTTGCCGCCGCCGGTGGCTCTCGATGCCGACGACCAGGCTTTGCTGGGCCAGGCCATCGACTACTACCATGAGACCTTGAAGCAAAGCCCGGAAGCCCTGGCCTACCTCGCTTCGCGCGGCATCGCTGGCAGCGTGGCGCAGGACGCCATCGACACCTTCAAGCTGGGCTTCGCCAATCGCACCCTGGGCCTGCGCCTCCCGGAAAAGAACCGCCTCGCCGGCGCCGAGATCAGAACCCGCCTGCAGAAGATCGGCATCTACCGCGACTCCGGCCACGAGCATTTCAACGGCAGTCTGATCGTGCCGATCCTGAGCGCAGGTGGGCCAATGAGCGGCCATGTCGTCGAGGTCTACGGCCGCAAGCTGCGCGACGACCTCCGGGCCGGCACGCCCAAGCATCTGTACCTGCCCAGCCAGGAAGGGCGGGGCCGGGGCGTGTTTAACGTGCAGGCGCTGGCCGCCAGCCGCGAAATCATTCTCTGCGAAGCCCTCATCGACGCGCTGACCTTCTGGTGCGCCGGCTATCGCAACGTCACCAGCGCTTACGGCATCGAAGGTTTTACGGACGAGATGGCGGACGCCTTCCAGCGCCACGGCATCGAGCGCGTGCTGATCGCCTTTGACCGCGACGAGGCCGGCGAGCGCGGCGCCGCCAAAGTCGCCGAACGCCTGATGGCCTGTGGCATCGAGTGTTTCCGCATCCAGTTCCCGAAGGGCATGGACGCCAACGAGTATGCGCAGAAGGTCACGCCGGCCGCGAAGTCGCTGGGGATCGTGATTCGCAAGGCGGTGTGGCTGGGCAAAGGCGCCGCGCCCACGCGGCCGGAGGCGGTGGCCGTGGTGGTCGAGGCCACGAAAACGCCCGCCCCATCGGCCTTGGCGGCTGATTCTTCCTTAGCCGCTGCTCCTGCTGCTGAATCTCACGAACCGCTGCCCGCCGCCGCCGTACCGCCAGCGCCGACTCTTGACGCCCCGGCCCAGGTGAGCGAGCGCGAAATCGTCCTGAGCTTCGGCGACGGCAAGGACGCCCGTCGCTACCGCGTGCGCGGCCTTGGCAAGAACCTGGCCGTCGACGTGCTCAAGGTCAATCTGATGGTCGCCCAGGGCGAAGCCTTCCACGTCGACACCCTGGACCTCTACGCCGCCAAACCGCGTGCCGCCTACATCGCCCAGGCCGCGCAGGAGACGGGTATTGCCGAGGCCATCCTCAAGGCCGATCTCGGCCGCGTGCTGCTGGCCCTCGAAGGCTTGCAGGACGAGAGCATCCGCGCCACCTTGCAACCCGAGCCGCAGCCAGCCATGGCGGACACCGAACGCGACGCCGCGCTGGCGCTGCTGCGCGCGCCCGACCTGCCGGCGCGCATCCTGGCCGACTTCGCCGCCTGCGGCCTGGTCGGCGAGGAAACCAACAAGCTGGTGGGCTACCTCGCGGCAGTAAGCCGCAAGCTCGACCGGCCGCTCGGCGTGGTGATCCAGAGCAGCAGCGCTGCCGGCAAGAGCAGCCTCATGGATGCCGTGCTCGCCTTCGTCCCCGACGAAGACAAGGTCAAGTACAGCGCCATGACCGGGCAGAGCCTGTTCTACATGGGCGAGACCAACCTCAAGCACAAGGCCCTGGCCATCGTCGAGGAAGAGGGCGCCAGCCGCGCCAGCTATGCCTTGAAGCTGTTGCAGTCCGAAGGTGAATTGACGATTGCATCGACCGGTAAAGACCCGGTCAGCGGCAACCTCATCACCCAGCAATACCGCGTCGAAGGCCCGGTGGCGCTGCTCATCACTACCACGGCGCGCGACCTCGACGAAGAACTGATGAACCGCTGTCTGGTCCTGGCCGTCGACGAAGGCCGCGAGCAGACCCGCGCCATTCACCAGTTGCAGCGCGACCGGAGGACGCTGGCCGGCCTCATCGCCCGCCGCGAGAAGGATGCCCTCATCACGTTGCACCAGAACGCCCAGCGACTGCTGCGGCCGCTTGACGTGCTCAATCCTTACGCGCAGTTCTTGACCTTCCCCGACCAGACCACGCGCCTGCGCCGCGATCATGAGAAGTACCTCACGCTGATCGACACCATCGCCTTCCTGCATCAGCACCAGCGGGAAGTGAAGCGCGCGCAACGCGCAGGTGACAGCAATGAGCAGGCCATCGAGTACATCGAAGTCACGCTGGCCGACATCGCGCTGGCCAACCGCATCGCGCATGACGTGCTCGGCCGCAGCCTCGACGAACTGCCGCCGCAGACGCGGCGCCTGTTGAAGTTGATCGACGGCCACGTCGGCGCCGAGAGCCAGCGCCAGGGCGTCAAGCGCGCCGATGTCCGCTTCAGCCGCCGCGCCTTGCGCGAGGCGATCCAGTTGGGCGACTCGCAACTGAAGCTGCACCTGGCGCGCCTGGTTGAGTTGGAATATCTCATCACCCATCGCACCAAGACGGGCGGCTTCGACTTCGAGCTGGTCTATGACTTGGGCGATGCCGATGGCGTACTGCGCTTCCCCGGCCTGGCCGACATCGAGGCGCTGACCCATGCCTACGATGCCCGGTGGACGGAACAAAACACCACCCGGCCGGCCCCTGGCCGGGGTGTGGACGGGGGCCAGCCGGGGGCTGGCCGGGCTACCGAATCGCCCGCAGATGCCCAGTCCGTGCAGCCTTCCGGCGATTCCACCAACCCGAGCAGCAAAACCCACGTCCACAAAGGCAACGGCCGCAGCCGGTCCTACCCGCAACCCGCCGCCGCTTCCTTAGCCGCTGCCGCCGCCTGACATGCCGCGTTTGGGCCAGCGCATCAAGACGCGCAAGGCCGCCGCCACCAAGCCGCTTGGCCCCGCGCATCGCCCGGACGATGCCCTGGCCAGGAACCGTCTGACCCGCTACATGGACGAACACTTCGAGTGGATGAAATTCACCGGCTACAGCCTCGACACGGTCCGCGCCCGGCGCATCGCCATCCGCCGCTTCATCGCCTGGTGTGACGAGCGCGGCATCGACGATCCGAGGGAAATCACCAAGCCGATGCTGGAACGCTACCAACGCCACCTGTTCTACTACCGCAAGGAGGATGGGGCGCCGCTCACGCTGGGCACGCAGTTGGGGTGTCTCGCCCCGCTCAAGACCTGGTTCCGCTGGCTCTCTCGCGAGCACCACATCCTGGCCAACCCCGCCGCCGACATCGACTTGCCGCGCCAGCCCAAGCGCCTGCCGCGCGCGGTGCCGAGCGTGCAGGAAGTCGAAGCCATCCTCAGCGAGGCCGAACCCGACACGGCGCAAGGCCTGCGCGACCGGACCTTGCTCGAAGTGCTGTATGCCACGGGCCTGCGCCGCATGGAGATCGTCGGCGTCGCCCTCTACGACGTGGATCTGGCGCGCGGGCTCTTGTGGGTGCGCCACGGCAAGGGCGGACGCGAGCGCGTGGTGCCGCTCGGGGATCGGGCCATGGCCTGGCTCGACAAGTACCTGACCGAGGCCCGCCCGGAACTGCTGGCCGCTGACACGGATGCGCTGTTCCTCAGCGACTACGGCGAGCCGATCCAGCCGCATCAGGTGGCCGACAAGGTGAAGCGCTACATGCGCTTTGCCGGCGTCGACCGGCCCGGCAGCACGCACCTGCTGCGCCATGCCTGCGCGACCCACATGCTCGAAGGCGGGGCCGACATCCGCTACATCCAGGAGATGCTGGGGCACGCCAATCTGGAGACGACGGAGATTTACACGCACGTCAGCATCGACAAGCTGATTGCAGTGCATCGGGCGACGCATCCGAGCCGATTGCAGCGGCGCCGGGACGCGGGCGATGGGAGAGGCCCACCCGGACCGCAGCAACGCGGCAGCGGCGGTTCTGGACGCCCTGGCAGGGTGGGCCGGCGAAGACGAGTGATCCTCACTTCAACGCCACCACCAGCAGCACCATAAAACCCAGCACCACGGCCAGGGCCATCATCAGCTTGAGTATCAACATAGTTCCTCCGGCTCCGCAAAAAGGATCGATCACCGCCACTGTGGCAAGGACGGCTGCGTCCGGTCAGGGGGAAGCTCTTCGGTCCCCGGCGTCCCCGGCGTCCCCACATACGCAGCAGCATCCCGTTTCACCTGAAAACTCATCGCAGCTTCGATCATTGGACCACGCATGGCGCGAGGATCGGGTGATGGAAACGCCGTTGCAGCGGACGCTCCGCAAGCGTCGCGCCGCTGAACGTGACGCGCTGTCGCCCCTGGACCGCCCGTCACGCGGCTTGCCCGGCGTGCAACGAGGGAGCCAGGGCACGGCAAGCCGCGCGCCGGGCTACGCCGGTGGTGACTCGACCGCCGTGCCTCCGGCGAGCGCCGAAAGGGCGCCGTGCCGCCACGGCTGACTTTGCGCGCCGTCTCGCCAGCGCCGACTCTTGAAAGTCAGGCGCTGCGCGCAAGGGTACGAACACAGGCCACGGCCGGCATCGAGCCGGCCATGTCCTGGCCGCCGGTCCGGGGTAAATCGCAAGCGATTGAACATAACCGCGCATTACCCAAACCAGGCCAGTCGCTGCGCAAGCTCCGCTTGGTGGCCTGGCGCTGCGCGCCCTGCGGGTTCGGGTAATGGTCGGTTATGTCTGGCGCCCCGGCCCGTCGGCCGCGGTGCCAACTACGTTCGCACCGCTAACAGCCGCATGGCGTGCTCGCGCTGCGCGCCAACACGGAATGTTTAGCCAGGCGCTGCGCGCAAGGTGGAGTACAAGCCCCCGCCCGCCCACGTCGTCAAGGCCGGGCGGCTCGCACTGCGTTGCTCGTTTCCGCCCGTCCCTGCCGCCGTCCCCGTCCGCCCCCAAGGGGGCTCCCCGAAGGTCAAAGGCAACCCCAACGGCAACCCCGGACCGTGGGGAGAAAGCTCCCACCGTTTGCCCAGGGAGCATAGCGCCGTGCTCGCCGCGAGGGCCGGGCCAACACAGGAGAAGACCATGAAACGCAAGAACCGAATCACCATCGATCTGCCGCCGGAGTTCGTCGCGCTGTGCGCCGCCGATGGCGTCGAGCCTGCAACCGTGCTGCGCGGCTTCATCGCCGACCTGGCCGGCATCATGAATTGGGCCGACAGTCCGCGCGCCGATGGCTACGGCAGCAACGGTTCCGACGAGCGCCGCTATGCCATGGAGTATTACGAGCGCGTCGGCTATCCGTACTGGAAGCGGTAGCCCCTGGGGCGGCTGCGCCGCCCCTCTTTAGCCGCTTCGCGGCGCGGCTAGACAAAATACCGCTTGCATCGCGCGCGCCTGTTCGGCGAAACTCGCGTCTACGCAAAAAACCTCGAATTCAGGGAGAGTCGTCTTCGTTTCCTGCCCGCAAGCCCGCACGGCGTCTAGAGAAATTGGCCTCGACTACGATCAACTCGTGTCGGGGCGAACTATTTATACCTATGTCGGGGGCAATCCGGTTTCGAGGATTGATCCAAGCGGCCTGCGCGATGTAGTAGTTGCCATATGGCAGTCAAAACTGCTTGGCTACTTGAATGGAGAGGGATCGGTTGGCCATGTCTTTGTAGGTGAGATGAATGGCGCCGTCCTGCTAAGTCAGTTCCCTTCTCCCCATGGCATAGAAGGGGTCAATTCAAAGCTGTCTTGGCAGGATACTGTTGGGATAGAAGGCCGTTCGCCAGATAACGTATACAAGGTCAACGTGCCAGATGACGCGGCCTTTGATGCAGCGGTTGCGAACCTTGCCGCTATGCCCACGTGGTACTTCTTGCCTGATGGATCCACGTCTACCCATTGCGCGAACTCAGCTGCGAACGCACTCCGAAGCGGTGGTGTGACGGGACTATCTTCTTCAAATCCGCTCCTTCCTAACAACGTGAATTCACTTCTATGGCTTAAGAGTAGATTTGGATCCGGCACCTCTGTGCTCCCCACAGTACCTTGGTAGCATATTATGTTTTCAGATAGATTTTCACGCGCAATATATTGCGGACTGATTCTGGCAGGGTTGTATGTTGTCTACTTCGGTGCCACCTTACTGGCATGGACGCATAAAGGAAGCTGGGATGCGCAAATCGCTGCCGCTATCGCTTCCTTCCCAACGTCTGCATTGTTCTTGGGACTAACGCGCCCTTTGCTTCCCATGTTGGGAGAATACGGATCAGCTGCCCGTGATATTGCTGTGTGGGTAATCATCTTTGCATCCGGGACCATCCAATACTTTGTGCTCGGATTCGCAGTCGTGAAGCTTTGGTTTACGAAAACCAATACGCCATCGGACTCTAATTGAAGTGCGCCTCCACGACTACGACGGGCAATCCAACCTTTACAGCTATGTTGATGGGAATCCGATAATGCTGTCTGATGCTCTAGGATTGGAGCCGGAGGATGGCCGTGGATTCTCAACCCATTATGGGAATTGGTGTGGAAAAAACTGGAGTGGAGGCCAGTCAGGGCCAATCATTTCGTCAAACCCGAAAGGACCAGTTGATAGCCTGGATGCCTGCTGCATGGCGCATGACTATTGCTACGCGAAGCTGGAAGATAAGTCGTGCCCCATTTCAAAAAGTGAGAAAAAGGAGGCGTTCGAGCAATGTGATGCAGCTGTCGCGAAGTGTTCGAGAGCGTTGTCCAATAACGGATCTGGCTGGCCATCCCCCACCAAGAAATGCGACAGACTCATACTTTTATAAACAGAAATTGCAAAAAGCCTTCAAATAGGCGTTGAACTAAACCGCTGACGCGGTGGTGGCGCGAGTCACCGCCGCGTTCTGCATTTCAGGTATCGCTTGTTCGATCCTGTCAGTCGGGAATGTTCCCGACTTGACGAGGAGAACGACATGACTGAACTGCGCCAGCGGAT
>JAUYSD010000012.1 GCA_030696505.1 Sulfuritalea sp.
TGACGTATGCCGGATCAGCGGTCCTTGTTTTCCAGCGCGGCCTTGTTGATTTCCACCGGATGTTTTTCCTTCAGGGTCGACATCCAGGCGGCGAACTCTTCCTCGGCGACAAAGCGGGCGTATTGCTGAGCCAGTGCACGCGCGCCCGGATCATCGGTGCCGGCTTCACCTGACTTGACCGCCGTGATGCGATACAGCGCATACCCCTTGCCGGGGAAGGCCACGCCGGTGTGGGCCGGCAGTTTCCCCGCATCGGTCTTGAACACGGCGCGCACGGAATCGGCCGGCAGGCCTGGCGCCGCGGTGCGGCTCACGCTGCGTGCAGGCGACCATTTCAGGTCCACGGCCTCGCCCTTGGCCAGGCGGGCCAGCTTTTCCTCGCCATCCTTGATCGCCAGTTTCGCCGCTTCCTCGCTGATCAGCCGCTTCTCGATCTCGCCCTTGACCGCGTCCAGCGGCTGCAGGGCAGCCGGCTTGTGCTCCAGCACCCGTGCCGACACCAGCGTACCCGATGCGATTTCTACCGCCTCGGTGTTGCGCTTGTTCTTCAATCCATCGTCGCTGAACAAGGCTGCGGCGAGTTTGGCGTTGTCGAAGGGCGCCGGCAATTTGCCGCCTCTGACAAGCCAGGCTGACTGGCGAATCTCCAACTTCCATTTTTCGGCAGCCGGCTTGAGACTGTCGGCCTGCTCATAGACTGTGTTGCCGAATGCTTCCGCGGCCTCTGCATACTTCTTCATGCCTGCTTCGCGCTTGAGTTCGGCCAGGATTTCCGCCCTGACTTCTTCGAGCGGCTTGACGCGTTCGGGACGCACACCGGTGACGCGAATGATGTGATAACCGAAATCGGAACGCACGACCTCGGAGGTCTGGGCTTCCTTGAGACTGAACGCGGCTTCCTCGAAGGCCTTGACCATCGCGCCGCGCCCAAACCAGTCGAGATCCCCACCTTTGGCGGCAGACCCGGGGTCCTGGGAGCTTTGCTTGGCCAGCTTGGCAAAATCACCAGGTGCCTTGCGCAGCTGTGCCAGCAACTCGTCGGCCTTGGCCTTGGCAGCCTTGACTTCGGCGTCCGGCGCATCCTTGGCGGCGGATATCAGGATATGGCTGGCACGTCGCGTCTCGGCGCCCTTGTAGCGATCACCATGCGATTGGTAGTAGGCCTTGACCTCCTCGTCGCTGACAACGGCCTGCGCCGTCAGCGCCTCCTGACTCAAGGTCAGGAACTCTGCGCGCACCTGCTCCGGCAATTCGAACTGCTTGCGGTTCGCCTCATAGTGCTTTTGCACCGCATCGGGCGCCAGCTTGACCTGGCTGCCGTAGGCTTCCGGCAGCAGCAGCAGTTCGCCGACCTCGCGCCGCTCCAACTGGGTGGCCAACCAGCGACCTGCCGCGGCCCGACCGGTGATGCCGGCTTCAGTCACCGGCAGCATCAATTGCTGCATGGCCATGTCCTGGCGCAGACGAGCTTCGAACATCTCCTTGCTCATGCCCTGGGCGGCGACCAGCGCCTCATAGCGCTCGTTCGAGAACTTGCCGTTCTCCTGCAATGAGGGAACCCCGGCAATGAACTGCACCAGTTGTTCGTCGCCCACCGCCAAGCGGGCGGTTCTGGCCTGTTCCGCCAGCAGGCGCTGGGTAATCAGCGAATCGAGCACGGCGCGACGCATCTGCGGCGTTTCGAACAACGCCGGATCGATTTTGGTACCCAGCTGGGAACGCATCCGGTCCTGCTGTTCGCGCATCGCCGCCTGCAATTCCTGTTGCGTGATCTTGCGCCCACCGACGCTGGCAATGTTGGCGTCGCCGCCAGCGTTGCGGACGTAGGAATCAACGCCCCAGAAAGCGAACGGGAGCGTGATGAGTGCGAGGAAACCCTGGGTGATCTTCTTGTTATTGCGAACGAAATCGAGCATGCGCTGAAAACCCTAGATGCGACAAAGGCGAACCGCTGTTCGCCTTTGTTCGGTGGTGGGTGCTGACGGGGTCGAACCGCCGACATTCTGCGTGTAAGGCAGACGCTCTACCAACTGAGCTAAGCACCCGCTGAACGGTCGCTGCCCAGAGTGGGCAAGCGGCCGCAATTCTATCAGTTCACAATCGCTCAGTGGGTCACCACGCCGGTCGCCGTAGCGTCATCGGCAACTACTGCTACCGCGGGCGCTGCGGCCGGCTCGGGCAAAGGCTGGGGCATGCGCTCGAGAGCGAGTTCCAGCACCTTGTCGATCCAGCGTACCGGCAGGATTTCGATCCGGTTCTTGATGGTGTCGGGAATCTCGGTCAGATCCTTGACGTTCTCCTCCGGAATCAATGCCAGGCGGATGCCACCGCGCACTGCCGCCAGCAGCTTTTCCTTGAGACCGCCGATCGGCAGCACCTCGCCGCGCAGGGTGATCTCCCCCGTCATCGCCACGTCGGCGCGCACCGGGATGCCGGTCAACACCGAGACCAGCGCGGTGCAGATGGCGATGCCGGCGCTGGGACCGTCCTTCGGCGTTGCCCCTTCGGGCAGGTGAATGTGAATGTCGTTCTTCTGGTAGAAGTCGTCGACAATACCCAGCGACTGGCTGCGCTTGCGCACCACGGACAGCGCGGCCTGGATCGACTCCTGCATGACCTCGCCCAGCTTGCCGGTGGTCATGGTCTTGCCCTTGCCGGGCAGGGCCACGGCTTCGATGGTCAGCAACTCGCCACCGAC
>JAUYSD010000160.1 GCA_030696505.1 Sulfuritalea sp.
CAAGACCTTCGCCATCCCGCACGGCGGCGGCGGGCCGGGCATGGGGCCGATCGGGCTCAAGGCGCATCTTGCGCCCTACATGGCCAACCACGCGGTGCAGCACGTTCCCGGCCCGCACGGTGGCCAGGGCGCAGTCTCCGCCGCACCCTGGGGCTCGGCCTCGATCCTGCCGATCTCCTGGATGTACATCACCATGATGGGCGGCACGGGACTCACGCGCGCCACCGAGATCGCGATCCTCAACGCCAACTATGTCGCGGCGAAACTCAAGGACCACTACCCGGTGCTCTACACCGGCAGCCAGGGCCGCGTCGCCCACGAGTGCATCCTCGATGTGCGCGCCATCAAGGCCACCACCGGCGTTGCCGAAACGGACATCGCCAAGCGCCTGATGGACTACGGCTTCCACGCGCCGACGGTGAGCTTCCCGGTCGGCGGCACGCTGATGGTGGAACCGACGGAGAGCGAGGACAAGGCCGAACTCGACCGCTTCTGCGCCGCGATGATCGCAATCCGCGACGAAATCCGCCAGATCGAAAACGGCGAATGGACGCTCGACGCCAGCCCGCTCAAGCAGGCGCCGCACACCGAGGCCGACCTGGTCGGCGAGTGGACGCGGCCCTACTCGCGCCAGCAGGCGGTGTTCCCGCTGCCCTGGGTGGCGGAGAACAAGTTCTGGCCTTATGTGAATCGCATCGACGACGTGTACGGCGACCGCAACCTGTTTTGCGGCTGCGCACCCAGCCTCTGACACGACGCCCGGGACAGGGCTGACACCGGGCCGTGCATCGTCGATGTGCGGCCCGCTTTTTTGCGACGCCGGATTGATCGCCCGAGACGGCGTCGAACCGCCACGCCATCCACCGTCGCTCATCGGCGACATAATTTTCTTTGGATAAACAGCCGCTTGCCGATTCGGCCTGGAATCTTGTCGCCACGGCCCGACAGATTCTCCCTGGCCGCGCCGCGACTGATCGCAGCAATTCGTTGTATTCATTGATAAAAGGCTACAGGCATGGCGCTTGCTGCTGGCCCTTGCGTAGCACTTTCCGACCGAAAGCAGGTGCTACCCATCGACCCTAGGAGAACCCATGCTCGCAAAATCGAACCTGTTCAGCAGCAAACGTGAAGACAACGTCGTCACCCGTGACCCGCGTCTTGCCGGATACAGCCAGAACGCCAGCAGCACCCCAAGCCCGACCGGCACTGCCAGCAGCCTGAACGCGGCCAATGCGGCCAATGCGGCCAATGCGGCGACCGCGACGCCGGAAATCGCCGAGGCGAAGGCCGCCAAAAACCACGAAAGCGTTTCCGCCAACCGTCTCATGGTCGGGCCCGACGTCAAGCTCAAGGGCGCCGAGATCCTCGATTGCGACACCCTGGTGGTCGAAGGCCGAGTCGAAGCGACGATGGACAGTCGGGTCATCAACATCGCCGGCAATGGTTCCTTCTCGGGCAAGGTCGGTATCGACGTCGCCGAAATCCACGGCCGCTTCGAGGGCGAACTCACCGCCCGCAGCCAGTTGATCATCCACGCCACCGGACGCGTCAGCGGCACCATCCGCTACGGCAAGATCCTGATCGAGGAAGGCGGCGAGATTTCAGGTGACGTGCGTTCGCTGGCATCCGAGGCGGCGACCCCGACCCTGACCCAGCGCAGCGCCGCGCCCGAATTCCCGAAGGTGGTCCCGGCAATCGCCGGCGCCGCATCCTGATTTAACCCTCCCCTTAGCTGCAGCGCCCCATCCCCCCCTCCTCCCTTAGTGCCGGAATCCCCTCCCGGCCAAGGCGCTGCAGCGTTTTTTCGTTTTCCCTCCAGTAGCACACACCGACGATGCTCGGTTAAGCTGGCGGCCTTTCCCGGTCAGCTTGCTCAGGAGTCCGCATGTACACCCATCTCGTTCTCACAGTCATCGGCGACGACCGCCCCGGCCTGGTCGGCGAACTCTCGGCCGTGATCAGCGCCCACCAGGGCAACTGGCTGGAATCCTCGATGGCGCAACTGGCCGGCAAGTTCGCCGGCATCGTCGAAGTCGGCGTCGATGCCGCACAGGCGGATGCGCTGGGCAAGGCATTGGGTCAGCTCAAGGGACTGAAAGTCACTGTCGAATCCGCAGCGGCCAATAAGTCGGCGCCTACGGGACGGCGGCTGAAGCTCGCGCTGGTCGGCCACGACCGCATCGGCATCGTGCGCGAGGTGTCGCAGGTGCTGGCGCACCACGCGGTGAACGTCGAGAGCCTCGACACCCACACCTCCAGCGCGCCGATGTCGGCCGCCGTGCTGTTCCATGCCGTGGCCGAACTGACCGCCGCGCCCGACCTCGACGTCGGCGCCCTGACCGGGGAACTGGAACGCATCTCCAACGATCTGATGGTCGATATCACGCTGGACGAGACAATCCGGGCGTGAGCGCCGTCCGCAGGGCCGTCCCAAGGACGGCGCAGTCAACAAAATGGAGCGAGCGCAGCTCGCGAACAACCGTCACCCCCTTCCTTGGGGCCGAGGCCGGGGGAAAGGCAGTTCAATGAGTTACACGCTGCACATCGCCAACAAGAATTACTCGTCCTGGTCGCTGCGGCCCTGGGCGCTGATGCGCGCGCTGAACATTCCGTTCACGGAACGTCTGCACCGGCTCGGCGTTACCGGCGAGTTCCGCAGTTTTTCGCCGTCCGGCCGCGTGCCTTGCCTCGAAGACGGCACGACCGTGGTCTGGGATTCGCTGGCCATCGTCGAATATCTGGCCGAGCGCCATGCCGGCGTCTGGCCGGCCGATCCGCAGGCCCGCGCCTGGGCACGCTGCGCCTGTGCGGAAATGCATTCCGGCTTCGCCGCGCTGCGCAACCAGCATGGCATGAACGTCGGCGTGCGCGTGGCGGTGAGTAAGCGCAGTACCGCCGTGGAGGCCGACATCGCGCGCATCGTCGAGCTGTGGCAGCAAGGCCTGGCGCGCTTCGGCGGCCCCTTTCTCGCCGGCAGGGAATTCTGCGCCGTCGATGCCTTCTTCGCCCCCGTGGCCTTCCGCTTCCGCAGCTACGGCGTCGCCATGAATGGCGCCACCGCCGGCTACCTCGAAACCATGCTCGCCCACCCGGCAATGCAAGAGTGGGAAACCGCCGCGCTGGCCGAAGACTTCCGCGAAACCGAGCACGAGGCCGAACTGGCGAACGCCGGAACGGTCACCGCCGACCTGCGCGCCGTATCGCCAGCGCCAACTCTTTGATGAAGGCCCCCGAACTGCTGGCCCCGGCGGGTTCGCTGCTGATGGCGCGCACCGCACTGGATTTCGGCGCCACGGCGATCTACGCCGGCCAGCCGCGCTACAGCCTGCGCGTGCGCAACAACGATTTCGGCACGCTGGAGAACCTCGCCGCAGGCATCGCGCTGACCCACGCACGCGGCGGACATTTCTATCTCGTCAGCAACATCCTGCCGCACAACGCCAAGCTCAAGACTTATCTTGAGGACATGGCGCCGGTCATCGCGCTCAAGCCCGATGCGCTGATCATGGCCGACCCCGGCCTGATGATGATGATCCGCGAGCGCTGGCCGCAGATGCCGATACACCTCTCGGTGCAGGCCAACACGGTCAATCATGCGGCGGTAAAGTTCTGGCGCAGCGTCGGCGTAACGCGCGTGATCCTGTCGCGCGAACTGTCGCTCGACGAAGTCGCCGAAATCCGCCAGGAATGCCCCGACACGGAACTCGAAGTCTTCGTGCACGGTGCGCTGTGCATCGCCTATTCGGGGCGCTGCCTGCTCTCCGGCTATTTCAATCATCGCGACCCGAACCAGGGCAGCTGCACCAATTCCTGCCGCTGGGACTACAAGGTCCATGCGGGCAAGGAAGACGATAGCGGCGATGTCGCGCCCGCCGTGGCGCCGGCGCCGACTCTGCCAAGCGCCGTCAGGCCGAGCACCCTGCGCCGCCCCGGCGCCACCTGGCTGCTCGAAGAGAAGGAACGTCCCGGCGAATACATGCCGATCGAGGAAGACGAGCACGGCAGCTACATCCTCAATTCGAAAGACCTGCGCGCCATCGAGTACGTCGCCAAGCTGACCGAGATCGGCGTCGATTCGCTGAAGATCGAAGGCCGCACCAAGTCGCCCTACTACGTCGCGCGCACCTGCCAGAGCTATCGCCGCGCGATCGACGACGCCATTGCCGGCCGGCCTTTCGATGCACAACTGATCGGCCAGCTCGACGGCCTCGCCAATCGCGGCTACACCGCCGGCTTCTACGACCGCCACCCCGACCGCGACTACCAGAACTACCTCTCCGGCAGTTCCGAATCCAGCCGCAGCCTGTATGTCGGCGACGTGCTCGGCTACGACGCCGACGGCCTGGCCGAGGTCGCGGTGAAGAACCATTTCGCGGTCGGCGACCGCATCGAAATCCTGCGCCCCGCCGGCAACCTCGAACTCGTCATCGAGGCCATGCGGAACCGCGAGGGCGAGCCGGTCACGGTCGCTCCCGGCAGCGGCCACCTGATGCGCATCGCCCTGCCGCCCGGCTGCGAGGGCGCCTTCGTCGCACGCTACCTCGAGTAGCGGATGGGCAAGATCGTCGAAGTCCGCATCCCGATCTATCCCGAGTGCTGGGAAACCTGCGGCAGTTGCGCCCAGGGCGACATCACGGTCGAAGAAGTGCTGGTCAAGCCTGGCGACATCGTCCAGTTCGACGACAACGTGATCATCCTCGAAACCGGCAAGGTCGCGCTCGACATCCAGTCGCCGCATGCCGGGCGCGTGGTCGAGGTCTTCGTCGAGGATGGCCAGCAGGTGGCGGAGGGCACGGTGATCCTGAGCATCGAGACCGATTGAGTGATTATGACCAATTGACGCGCATGAGTGACGCGCGTATATTACGCGCATCAGTAACACAGGAGACTTACACCATGAGCGCCCAGCCCAAGAAAGCCGCCAACCTGACCGTACGCGCCGACCTGCTCGAAGAGGCCCGTGCGCGCAAGATCAACCTGTCGCACACGCTCGAAGTCGCGCTCGCCGCCGAGCTGAAACGCCAGCGCGAAGCCGAGTGGCTGGAGCAGAACAAGGAGGCGATCGAGGCCTACAACCGCCACATCGAACGTGACGGCCTGTTCTCTGACCGATTCCGCAATTTCATGCGCGAGGACTGATGGCTCACCTCGACGTCTATCGCAATCCGGACCGCAAGACTGCGGCGATCATTCCCTTCGTACTCGACATCCAGAGCAATCTGCTCGACGGTCTGCCGACGAGCGTGGTGATTCCCTTGGCCCGCCCGGAAACCATCGAAACACTACCTATCCTCCGACTCAATCCAAACGTCAGTATCGATGGAAGGAAGCTCATTGCGCTGACGCAGGATCTCGCGACCGTTCCACGCCGCATGCTGAAAAAACCCGTCACCAACCTTTCCCCCCAGCGCGGCGAAATCCTTGCCGCGCTGGATCTTCTTTTCACCGGACTTTAAAGAAACCCATGGCCCAATACGTCTTCACCATGAACCGCGTCGGCAAGATCGTGCCGCCGAAGCGCCAGATCCTCAAGGACATCTCCCTCAGCTTTTTCCCCGGCGCCAAGATCGGCCTGCTCGGCCTGAACGGCTCGGGCAAATCCACCGTGCTGCGCATCATGGCCGGCATCGACAAGGACATCATCGGCGAAGCGACGCCGATGCCGAATCTTTCCATCGGCTACCTGCCGCAGGAACCGCAGCTCGACCCGGACAAGACCGTGCGCCAGGAAGTCGAATCCGGCATGGGCGAAGTCATGGAAGCCCAGGCCAAGCTCGAAGCCGTGTATGCGGCCTACGCCGAGGAGGACGCCGACTTCGACAAGCTGGCCGAGGAGCAGGCGCGGCTCGAAGCCATCATCGCCGCCTCGGGCGCCGACACCGAACACCAGCTCGACCTGGCCGCCGACGCCCTGCGCCTGCCGGCCTGGGACGCATCGATCAAGACCCTCTCCGGCGGCGAGAAACGCCGCGTCGCGCTGTGCAAGCTGCTGCTGTCGCGCCCCGACATGCTGC
>JAUYSD010000023.1 GCA_030696505.1 Sulfuritalea sp.
CATTGCCGCATCCCTCGATCGCGCGGGTGTGGCCCTCGACCTCGGGACGGCCGAGACTCTGACCAATGAGAAATTGACGGCAGCGCTGCAGTTGTTGTATCACGACGAAGGACGGCGCTTTGCCATGGCAGAACGGGCAGCAGCAATCTGCGACGGCGAAGGTGCAAGGCGGGTAATGGAGGTTCTGGAAAATGGCTGATGCTCATGCCTGGTGGGAAAAGCCGCGCCGCACAAGCGTGGTGATCGACAATCCGAGCTGGATACTCCCCTGGGGCAAGGATCTCGTCGAGCAACTATGCGCTGCCGGAGACAGCGCGGCCCTCGTCACGCGCCAGGAAGAAGTGCCGGAAGGCGCGGTGGCCTTCTATCTGGGCTGCCTGCGCATTACCCCGCCCGAGGTGCTGGCGCGCAACCACCGCAATCTGGTCGTGCATGCCAGCGACCTGCCGCAGGGGAGAGGCTTCTCGCCGCTGACCTACCAGATCATGGAAGGCCTGAATCACATTCCGGTCTGTTTGCTCGATGCGGTCGAAGCTGTCGACTCGGGGCCGGTTGTCTACCGCGAATGGATTGATTACGCGGGCCATGAACTCATCGGCGAATTGCGCCAGAAACTCGGCGTAATGACCGTGGAACTCTGTCGCCGCTTCATGGGGGAGCCAGCACCACCGTCAGGTGTGCCGCAGCGAGGCGAGCCCAGCACCTATCAGCGCCGCCGGCCGGCCGACAGTGCGCTCGATCCCAGCCAAACCATCGCCGAGCAGTTCAACCTGCTGCGCACGGTCGACAACGACAACTATCCAGCATACTTCGACCTATACGGTCATCGCTACGTCATCAGGATCGAAAAGATGGAGAAGTCGTCATGACGCCAATCGCCATCAATGGCCGCCGGATCGGGCCGGACCAGCCGCCTTATGTCATCGCCGAACTGTCCGGCAACCACAATGGCGATATCACCCGCGCCTTTGCCCTGATTGCAGCCGCCAAGGCTGCGGGGGCCGACGCGGTCAAACTGCAGACCTATACCGCCGACACCTTGACCATCGACCACGACGGGCCCGATTTCCAGATCCAAGGCGGACTGTGGCACGGCCGCCGACTTTACGAGCTTTACCAGGAAGCCCACACGCCCTGGGCATGGCACGAGGCACTGTTCGCCAAGGGACGGGAGTTGGGCATCACCGTTTTCTCGACCCCGTTCGATGCCAGCGCCGTCGACTTCCTCGAATCGCACGGCACCCCGGCCTACAAGATCGCCTCGTTCGAACTGGTGGATCTGCCGCTGGTGCGGCGTGTCGCCACCACCGGCAAGCCGCTCATCATGTCGACCGGCATGGCTGATCTCGGCGAGATCAGCGAGGCGGTGGAAGCGGCGCGCGGCGCCGGCTGCCGGGATCTGGCCCTGCTTCATTGCGTCAGCGGCTATCCGTCTGCTCCTGGCGAAGCCAACCTGCGCACCATCCCGCACCTTGCGCAAGCCTTCGATGTAGTCGCCGGCCTGTCGGACCACAGCCACGGCATCGGAGTCGCGGTTGCCGGCGTGGCGCTCGGCGCCGCCGTGATCGAGAAGCACGTCACCCTGCGTCGCGCCGATGGCGGCCCCGACGCCGATTTCTCCCTCGAGCCGGATGAGTTGCAGGCACTGGTCGATAACTGCCGCATGGCCTGGCAAGCGCTCGGCCGGGTCGACTACAGCCGCAAGGAGAGTGAACGCGGGAGTATCGTCTTCCGTCGTTCGCTCTACGTCGTGCGCGATGTCGCCGAAGGAGAGTCCTACACAGAGGAAAACGTACGTTCCATCCGCCCCGGCTATGGCCTGCCGCCCAAGTTCCTGTCTGCGGTTCTCGGCAGCCGGGCCAGACGTGCGTTGAAGCGCGGCACGCCCTTGTCGTGGGATCTGCTGGCATGAGCCGACGCATCTGCGCCACCATCGAGGCGCGCATGAGCTCGACGCGCCTGCCCGGCAAGGTGCTGCTGGATGCCGCCGGCAAGCCGATGCTGGAGCGCATGATCGAACGGGTGAAGCGCGTGCCCTCGCTCGACGGCATCGTGGTTGCCACCACAAGCAACCCCGGCGACGACCCGATCGCCGAACTCGCGCAGCGCCTCGAAGTCGGTATCTTCCGCGGCAGCGAAGAAGACGTCATGCGCCGCGTACTCGGCGCGGCACAAAGCCATGAGGTCGATGTCATCGTCGAACTGACGGGAGACTGCCCTGTCATCGACCCGCTGCTGATCGAGCGTGTAATCGAAGCCTACCGTGCCAGCGGCGCAGACTACTGTTCGAATGTCTTGACCCGCAGCTACCCGATCGGCATGGATACCCAGGTTTTTGGAACCAGCATCCTAGCCGACGCTTTTAGCCGCACCGACGACCCATCCGATCGGGAGCACGTCAGCCTTTTCATCTACCGCCACCCGGAGTTGTACCGCTTGCACAACGTCGTCGCCGATCCCCGCCACCACCGCCCGGACTTGCGCCTGACGCTGGATACGATGGAGGATTTGCGCCTGTTGCGAGCCGTCTTCGATGAACTGCTGCCCGCACACCCGGACTTCGGCCTCGACGACATCCTCGATCTGCTGCAGCGCCGGACGGATTTGCAGGAACTGAACGCCCATGTCGAACACCGTTGGGTCTGAAATGCTGAGCGTGCTGATTATCGGCTGCGGCAACATTGCCGGCGGCTTCGATGCGACGGGCAGCGATACCGTGCTGACCCATGCCGGCGCCTACCGCAGGCACGGCGGTTTCCGCCTGGCCGGGTGCGTTGATCCCGACGCCGGCCGGCGCACCGCCTTCCAGCAACGGTGGGGGGTCGAGCACACCTACGCGAGCCTGCCGGAAGCGCTCGGATCCGGTACGCACTACGATGTGATCAGCATCTGCTCACCGACTCCGCAGCATGCCGCCGACCTGAATATGGTTCTGTGCGCATCTCCCCGCCTCGTATTCTGCGAAAAGCCGCTGGCCGCCGAGATCAAGGAGGCGGCCGGGCTGGTGGCAGCGTGCCGCGATGCCGGCATCCTGCTGGCCGTCAATTACACACGGCGCTGGGATCCCGAAATATCCGCATTCAAGTCGGCGCTGGAGCGCGGGGTCTGGGGCCCGGTCCGCTCGGCGGTCGGCTATTACAACAAAGGCGTGCTCAACAACGGCAGCCACATGGTGGATATCCTGCAGCACCTGCTCGGGCCGCTCGAACTGCAGGCGGTCGGCGCGGCGCAATGCGATCATTCCGCAGAAGATCCGACCGTTCCTGCGCTACTCGCCACGGCCAACGCAACGCCCGTTCATCTCGCCACGGGGGCGGCCGGAGATTACGCCCTGTTCGAATTGCAGATCGTCACCGCGAAGGGCGTCGTCGCAATCGAGCAGGGGGGTTTTTCCTGGCGCGAGCGCCTAGTCCGGGAAAGCCCGCGCTTTGCCGGCTACCATGACATCGGCGACGATACGCAGCGCCCCGGCGGCTACTCCAAGGCCATGCTGCGCGCCGCCACCAACATACATGATGCCCTCACGCAAGGTACTGGACTCGCCAGCACCGGCGAAACCGCCCTCGCCGCACAAACTCTTTGCGACCAGATCAGGCAGCGCGCCCTCGCCGCCGGGAGAAGTTGAAATGAACGCGAAAACCCTGGCCCTGCTCGGCGGTACGCCGGTGCGCAACAAACCGTTTCCCGCCTACAAGGTGATCGGGCAGGAAGAGAAGGACGCCGCCTGCCGTGTCATCGACAGCGGCATCCTCTCGCGCTTTCTCGGCACGTGGCATCCCGATTTCTACGGCGGCCCGGAGGTGCAGGCCTTCGAGCGCGAATGGGCGCGGGTCGCCGGCGCGCGGCACGGCATCTCGGTCAATTCCTGCACCAGCGGCCTTTATGCTGCGCTCGGCGCGGCCGGCATCGGCCCCGGCGACGAAGTCATCGTCTCGCCCTACACCATGGCGGCCTCGGCCACGGCGGCGCTGATCTTCAACGGCGTGCCGGTGTTCGCCGACATCGACCCCGAGACCTACTGCCTGTCGGCCGATACGATTCGGGAGCGGCTGACGCCACGCACCAAAGCGGTCATCGTGGTGCACATCTTCGGCCAGTCGGCGGACATGGATCCGATCATGGCTCTGGCACGCGAGCATGGCCTGACAGTCATCGAAGACTGTGCCCAGGCTCCCTTCGCCACCTACAAGGGACGACCCGTCGGCAGCCTTGGCCACATGGGGGTCTTCTCGCTCAACTATCACAAGCACATCCATACCGGCGAGGGTGGCATGGTCACGACCAACGACGATGCCCTGGCAGAGCGCGTGCAGTTGATCCGCAACCATGCCGAGGCCGTGGTCGAAAAAAAGGGCGTGACCAACCTCGTCAACATGATCGGCTTCAATTTCCGCCTCGGCGAAATCGAGGCCGCCATCGGGCGCGAACAATTGCGCAAGGGGCCGCGGCTGATTGCCGAGCGCAAGAACAACGTCGCTTGCCTGGAGAACGCGCTGAAGGGCCTGCCCGGGCTTGGCATGCCGAAAATAGGGGCAGCCGGCGACCATGTCTACTACGTTCACGTCCTCGACTACGACGCCACAGTCACCGGCGTGCCGCGCGAGCTGATGGTGCAGGCGCTCAAGGCCGAGCTCCCCGTCACCGAACTGCGCGAGGGCGAAGGCCCGCTGGTCGGCATGGGCTATGTTCGCCCGCTCTACCTCCTGCCGATGTTCAGAAAAATGATCGGCTACGGGAAAACCGGCTGCCCCTTCACCTGCCCGCACTACGAGGGAGAGGCCCGCTACGAAGAAGGGATGTGCCCGAACACGGAGGCGGCGCATTTCCACCGCGTGGTCACGCATGAATTGATGCGGCCGGGCATGGTGCGGAGCGATCTCGACGACGTGGCTGCCGCGTTCCGCAAGGTGTGGGATAACTTGCCGGCGCTAGTAGGCCGATTAGTCTAACAGTTTGGAATAAGGAGACAGAAATGCACTTGGTCAACGAGATTTTGGGTCGAATTCGTATCGTACTGGGGGCCATGCTTCTTGCTTTTTTGGGGCGCGACCGCTTCTACCTGCTCGCCCAGGGAGATGGACTGACCGCAAGGATATGCAGAGCCTTTGCTGAGCATCCTTACGTAACAAAGCAGATAACCGGCTTCAAGGAGATCAACGCCGACATCAATTGTGAGAGAAGATCTCTCGCATCTCTTGAGATATATAAGGGCGATTCTCTGGCGGGCTGGGCCGACACCGACCGTGACAGAGTGGGTGATGGACATCTGCCTCTATTGCAACAGATGAGATCCATAGTGGTTCCTCGCGTCGAGGCGACCATTGAGCAGAACGGCACAAAAATGAAAACAATAGTTGAAATTGGTGTTGGAAATGGAGATGTCATCGCTTATCTAGCCGACAAATATCCCCAGCACCACTTTGTGGGTGTAGACCTTAGTGTAAAGACCGCCGAACAGTTGTACCCAGGAAAACCCAATCTGGAGTTCAAGGGCGGATACGCCTTGGAAATGTTGGAAAACGGCTCATTGAAAGGCGATATCGTTTTTGGTAGCTCCACATTCGTAGTATTTCCACCAAAGGAACTTGTTTCCTACTTTCAAGGACTGCGAAGGAGCGGGTATACAGACATCATACTGGTGGACCCACTTACGCGCCGCTTCACCGTAAATGGCGCGGGGCCAGCCTTTTCGAAACATATGGCGCTTGGAATGTGGGGGCATAACTATACCGGCTACTTCGAGAAATATGGTTTCAAGGTATCTCATTTCGAGGTTGTCAACTACGTCGGCCACACCAAACGCCCAGTAGTCTTTTTCCAGTTGGCCCATGGAAAACTTTGAATGCAACTAGCCGTTGCCCGGTGCTGAAGACATGGGAGGTTCATCGTTTATTCTGTCAGGTGAGCGGCTTTACCTGTGCCCATTTACCGAGTCAGATATCACAGTCGATTACATTCGATGGCTCAACGATCCCGAGGTCCTTCGTTTCAGCAACCAGCGCTTTCGCCACCATGACGAGAAGAGCTGCCTGGCCTACCTGCGGACCTTTGCGGACAGCGATAACCTGTTTCTTGCCGTGCATCTTGCCGACGACAAGCGCTTGATCGGCACCATGACGGCCTATGTTTCATCGCATCATGGAACAGCCGACTTGGGCCTGCTGATCGGAGAACGCGGGCTGTGGGGACACGGCTTCGGCCTCGAAGCCTGGAATCTGCTCCTGGACTATCTGCTCCGTGACTGCAAACTACGCAAGATCACGGCCGGCACCCTGCGATGCAACCTCGGCATGACAAGAATCATGGAACGATCCGGCATGCGTCTGGAGGCAGTCAGGTCGCAGCAGGAAATGGTCGATGGCGAACCGCAAGACGCGCTTTATTTTGCCAAGTTCCGCGAAAATTGATCTGCCGACGCCGCTTGCGGTGGTCTGCCATGATGCCGG
>JAUYSD010000044.1 GCA_030696505.1 Sulfuritalea sp.
GGTCTTGTCGGTGCCCTTCTCGCGCGGCAGAACCTTGATGCCGGCGGCCTTGAGCGTCTTCTCGACGTCGTTGGCGAGGCCTTCGCCGTAGGCTGTGGCGTCGTCGATCACGGCGACGGTCTTCGGCTTGTTCTGGCCGGCAAGATAGTTGGCGACAGCCGGGCCCTGCTGGTCGTCGCGGCCGACGACGCGGAACACGCCCTTGAAGCCCTGTTCGGTCAACGCGGGATTGGTCGCGGAGCCGGACACCATCGGCAGGCCGGCGCCGTTGTAGATGGCCGAGGCGGGAATCGTGGTGCCGGAATTCAGGTGGCCGACGACGCCCGCGACTTTGGCATCGATCAATTTTTGCGCCACGGTATTGCCGACCTTGGGATCGGCCTGGTCGTCTTCCGACAGCAGTTCGAACTTGACCTTCTTGCCGCCCAGGCTGATGCCGGCAGCATTGGCTTCGTCGATGGCGAGGCGCACGCCGTTCTCGTTGTCCTTGCCCAGGTGCGCGATGCCGCCGGTGAGCGGGGCGACGCTGCCGATCTTGACCGCCATCGGCGGCGGGGGCGGTGCCTGGACCGGCGGGGGCGGTTCTTCCTTGCCGCAACCCATCATGGCGACGGCGGCGATCACGGAAAGCGAGAGGGCTTTGGTGGGCAGGTTCATGGCAATGCTCCGTTCGGGTCTGGAATTACGGGGACGAGGCTGCGGGCAAATCAGCCGGGCAGATTCTTGCCTGCTGCCATGGACTTGTCAATGCTGTGCGGCACGGGCAAGTAGACAAAAAAAAGGCCAGTCCCACTCGATGTGGGACCGGCCTTTTTGCGGGGCCTGCGGCTGAATTACTTGGCGCCAGCGAGAATCCACTTGATCAGCGTGTGCAGATCCGCTTCCTTGACCGCGGCATTCGGCGGCATCGGGATCTGGCCCCACACGCCCTTGCCGCCGGCCTTGACCTTGGCAACCAGCATCGCTTCATCGCTGGCCTTGTACTTCTTGGCGACGTCCTGGTAGGCCGGACCGACCAGTTTCTTGTCGACGGCGTGGCAGGCCATGCAGCCGCTCTTGGTGGCGAGGTCCTTGTTGGCGAATGCCGGGGCCGAAGCCATAACGCCGGCAGCAACCAGCGCGGAGATCAATACCGATTTCATGTTGAGTTCCTTGTCGTGTGGAAAAGATTGAGTTGTGCCGGGCAAAACAAAATTTCAGTGAAGGCCACCGCCGGCATTGTCGGCGGAAAGCACAGCGACCGAAACCAAAAACGTTGCGCATCCTAACGCATTCGAAGTCCGCTGAAAATGCTTCATATCAATTTGTAACACTTCTCAAATTTGCCGTTGGGGGCAAGCAAGTAACGCCGCGGCAGACCCAGGCGTTGACATGATCGCTTTCCGGTTTGGCCAGGGCCGCGGGCAGGCCACGGATGCCGTTGGGCAGCGCCAGCACCAGCCGCTGCGGGGTGGCGCCGAGGGCTTGCTGCCATTCCGTCATCTCTGTCGACGGACCCCTGAGAATGATGATTTCCGGCGGAGTAAGCGCTTCTTCAAGAGCCCGCAGCAGGCTGCTGAAACCACCCGGCGCGCGACGCATCTGCGGCCAGAACAGCAGTAGGGTTTTTTCCGCGGCGGCAAGGTAACGCGTCTCGCCCAGCAGGTGCCCGAGGCGTTGCAGGGCAAATGCAGCGATGCCATTACCAGCAGGAGTGGCATTGTCATGGCCGGTCTTGGGACGGTGGATCAGCGCCTCGTGATCGTGGCCGGTGAAGAAGAAACCGCCGTGTTGCGTGTCCTCGAATCTGGCCAGCAGGGTGTCGGCGAGTTCGATGGCGAAGGCCAGGTCCGCGTCGCGAAATTCCGCCTGCATCAGTTCGAGCAGCGCGGCGAGCAGGAAGGCGTGGTCGTCGAGATAGGCATCGAGGTGGGCGCGGCCGTCCTTGGCGGTCGCCAGCAAATGGCCCCCACCCCGCGATCCACTGCCGGCTTTGCACAGCCGGCCGGCTCCGTCGGCGCGAAGCGGTGCTTCGCGAAACCCCGCCTCCGCCCCCCGCTCGTGCGGGGGTGATACAGGTTCGCCGCGACGCGGCTCCGGTTCGCTGGCTTGCCCCGCCTTGGGGCGGCCCGGCGGCGGGGCGCCGTCCCGCCACATGGTGCGGCGGATGAAGTCCATTGCGCGCTGCGCCGAGGCCAGCCAGTCGCGGCGTTCGAATACGCGTGCGGCATGCGCCATGCCTTCGATCATCAGCGCGTTCCAGCTGGTCAGGATCTTGTCGTCGCGACCGGGACGGATGCGCTGTTCGCGCGCGGCAAACAGCTTTTGCCGGGCGGACTCGAGCAGCGGCAGTTCCCCGGCGGCCAGCGGCGCCACGGCCCGCGCGTGCCAATGGCGGCCCTCGAAATTCGGCGGGCCGTCGAAGCCCCAGCGCCGTGTCGCCAGCGTCAACTCCTGCGGACTCAGCAGGCGCTCGATTTCGCCGCGATCCCAGACGTAGAACTTGCCTTCCTCGCCTTCCGAATCGGCGTCGAGCGCGGAGTAATAGCCACCCTCGGCCGCTTGCATTTCGCGCAGCACCCAGCTCGCGGTTTCGTCGGCGACGCGCGCATACAGCGCATCGCCGCTTCGCGCCCAGGCGTCGGCGCACAAGCCCAGCAGCGGGCCGTTGTCGTAGAGCATTTTTTCGAAATGCGGGATTTCCCAGCGCTCGTCCACGCTGTAGCGGCAGAAGCCGCCGCCGATCTGGTCGTAGATGCCGCCTTCGCTCATGCGCGTCAGCGTGGTCAGCGCCATCTGGCGCAGGGCCGCATCGTCGCGGCGCAGGAGGAACGCCAGATCGGTCGGATGGGGAAATTTCGGCGCGTTGCCGAAGCCGCCGTGACGGGGATCGAAGGCGCGGGCCAGGGCATTTTCCGCCGCCGCTAGCACTTCGGCATCGAGCGGGCCGCTGGCCGCCGCGGTCGGCGTGGTGCCGGCCAGCGCGCGGCGCAGTTCGGCGTTCTGGGTTTCGATGTCGTTCCGGCGATTCTGGAAGGCCTCGGCCACTTTTTCGCACAGATCGGCGAAGCCGGGCAGGCCGTAGCGCGGTTCGCGGGGGAAGTAAGTGCCGCCGAAAAAGGGCGTGCCGTCCGGGGCGAGGAACATGGTCAGTGGCCAGCCGCCGTGGCGTTCGGTCAGCATCTGGTGCGCGGTCTGGTAGATCTGGTCGAGGTCGGGGCGCTCCTCGCGGTCGACCTTGATGTTCACGAACAGGCGGTTCATGACCGCCGCCACCGCCTCGTTCTCGAAGGATTCGTGGGCCATGACATGGCACCAGTGGCAGGCCGAATAGCCGATCGAGAGCAGGATCGGCCGGTTCTCCTGCCGCGCCAGGGTGAGCGCTTGCTCATCCCAAGGCTGCCAGGCCACCGGATTGGCGGCGTGCTGCAGCAGATAGGGCGAAGTTTCGGCAGAGAGCCGGTTGGCAAGTGGCACGGGCATCACCGGGTTCGTAAAGAACCCGCATCATACCCGATAGAATTAGTCGGGTATGGCCTGCGCCTGCCCGACTGCTAGATACCCATCTTCTCGAAAATCTTGTCCAGCTTTTCCTGCAGCGTGGCGGCCGTGAAGGGTTTGACGATGTAGTTCGAGGCGCCGGCCTGCACCGCCGCGGTGATGTTTTCCTTCTTTGCTTCGGCGGTGATCATGAGAAAGGGCAGGGATTTCAGCTGGGCGTCGGCGCGCACGTTCTGCAGCAGCGTGAGGCCGTCCATATTGGGCATGTTCCAGTCGGAAACGACGAACTCGAAGTTGCCCTCGCGCAGCTTGGTCAGCGCCACGGCGCCGTCCTCGGCCTCGTCGACGTTGGTAAAGCCCAGTTCTTTCAGCAGGTTGCGCACGATCCTGCGCATGGTCGAAAAGTCATCGACCACCAGGAACCGGAGTGCGGTGCGATCGGGCATGGATTCGGTCGGTGTCGCCATAGCCGGCACTATGCCTTAGCCACCCGCGGGCCAAAACCGGGAATACGGGCCGGAACTGCCTAGCTATCTCCGAGCAAGCCCCGCCACCAGCGCTTGCGATTTTCCGGGGCCGGGCGGCCTGCCGGCATTTCGTCGGGTTTTACGCGGCTCATGATCCAGCCCGGCCCCGGCGGATTTTTCGAGGAGCCGCAGGAGGAGCCGAGATTGTTCGGATCGTAGATCTTGATCAGACGAGGATTTTCCAGGTCGTCGGCGTAAACGATGCCGCAGTAGGATTCATGGTGCTCGGCCCGCAACAAGGCATCGATGCGCGCGATGAAGGCACTGACGGCGGTGGCGTCGGCAAGAGTTGGCGCTGGCGAGACGCCGATCGCATGCAGATACCAGCCGGCGGCGGGGTCGATGCGTTGCCAGAGCGCGGTCAACTGGTCCCAGCCCAGTACCGACCAGAGGCGGCCGGTGTTGAGGCGCTGGAATTCCGTCGTTGGGCTGTTTTCGGTCGTCACGCCGGCGATTCTAGCCGACGTGGCGACCGCGGTTGCCGGTACTCAATACGTCAGGGTTTTCACATTGGATTGCAACAGGTAGGCCGCGACGTCGGCCGGCTTGGCGACGCCGATACCTTCGATCAGATCGCCTGGCTTGAGCTCGCCATTGGGCAGAAACAGGGCGCAGACCTCGACCTTGGCACCGGCCTTCATGAGGCCCTGGAGCATCTCCTTGGGCGACTTGTTGCTGGGCTTGAGAGCGGGCGATTCCCTGTCCCTGACAGCCAGTTGGCCGCCTTCGCTGCACAGCAGGACGCGCACGCCGGCCTTCTGCGCAAGCGCCTGGTTGGCAAGAACCAGGGCTACACCCTGCGTTTGCGCGATGCCGGAATTGATGCCGACAAACAGTTCGGTCGGGCTCTGGGCGTGAACCGGCAGTGCACAGGCGACGCCGAGTGCGAGGGCAATGGATAGTTTCTTCATGATTGAATTTCCAGGGTTGAGTGTGCTTGGCCGGGGCGCGGCGGAGCCGGCCCCGGCCTGATGCGCTGCCAGGGAATCAGGCGGCCTTACTTTTTGGCGACCATGGTGTAGCTGCCGTCGCTACTGAACTTGACATCGGCATCGAGGAAGTAAGCCTGCACCTTGCCGCCGAGCAGCTTCACCGTGTCGTAGGCCTCGCCCGAGCGGGCGCCGGTGCCGCAGACAAAGACCACCGGCTTGTCGGTCGGCAGAGCAGCGATCTTCTTCTCCAGTTCGTTCATCGGAATGTTGACCGAGCCCTTGATGGTGCCGGCCGCAACTTCCTTGGGATCGCGCACGTCGACCAGCATGATCGAACCCGGGTTGGACTTCCATACCTGCTCGAACGAAGCCACGGTGACGCTGCCCTTCTCCTTGCCGGGAACCAGCGCCGCCGAGCTCGCCGCCGGGCTGCCTGCTGCAGCGGCGGGGGCGCCTGCGGCGGCCGGTGCGCCATGCAGCTTTTCCCATTCCGGATAGCCGGGCGGATAGGTCAGCACGTTGGTATAGCCGAGTTTCTTCGCCTTGTCCGCCGAGTTGTCGGAGAGCACGCATTCGAGGCCGCCGCAGTAATAGATCAGCGGCGTGGCCTTGTCGGCGGGCAGCTTGCCGACCTGCTTGTCGAAATCGGTGTCGGAGATGTTGATCGCGGTCGGAATCATGCCCTTGTCGGCCACGCGCTTCGGTCGTGCATCGACCAGGACATAGGGCGCCTTTTCTTCCATCAGTTTCTTGATGTACGCAGCGGATACCGACATTTGCTCACCCTTGGCCTTCCAGTCGGGCGAACCGGCGGGATAGACCTTGATGTTGGTATAGCCGAGCTTCTCGGCCTTGAAGGCCGAGTTGTGGCTCAGCATGCATTCCAGTCCGCCGCAGTAGAACAGCAGCAACGTCGCCTTGTCGGCAGGCAGCTTGTCGACTAGTTTGTCGAACTGGCTGTCGGGAATGTTGATCGCGCCGGGAATGTGGCCCAAGTCGTACTGCCGCGCGGCAGGGCGCGAGTCGATGATCATGACGCCCTTCTTCGGCGGAATGCTGACGTTCTGGCGCACGAAGTCGAAGTCGACCAGCGCCTTGTTGTACCAGCCGTCCCTGGGCTGGATCGCCGCAGCGTCGGCGGCGTAGACAGTCACCGGGAAAACCATCGGCGCAGCGGCAAGGCTGGCGATGACCGCGACGAACAGGGTGAGTTGTTTGGTTCGCATGATGTTCTCCTAAAGCAGGGTAAATTTTTCGGTGGATTCGTTGTAGCGCACCAGCGCGTACCACAGCAGCAGCAGGCCGCCGCCGGCCGCCAGGGTCCAGCCCCAGCTGCCCCACATTTCCGGCAGGTAGGCCTGGAAGCCGACCCTGGTCATTTCGTAAGTCTCGACATTGGTTTCGTCGATCGCGGTCAGGTTGAGCTTCTTGAACACCGCGCTGGCGATCGATCCCGTCCAGGAGAAGAAGAACATCGTCACCCAGAGTTTCAGGTGTCCTTCGCCCATGCGCCACAGCGAACCCGAGGCGCAGCCGCCGGCGAAGACCATGCCGATGCCGAAGATCAGGCCGCCGAGCAGCGAGCCGATCCAGAATGCGGGCGGAATCGCCAGATAGGGGTCGATCACCTTCTTCTCGAACAGCAGTGCGGCGATCGGGATGCCGATCGCCAGCGCCAGGATCACGGCCTTGGTCATGTCGCCCTCGGCCGTCATGAAGGGTTCGCGGAAGGCCCGCGCGAAACACAGGCGCGAGCGGTGCATGATGAAGCCGATGGCGAAGCCGGCGACGACGATCACGGCGCGCGCGGCCAGCTTCTCGTCGCTCGATCCGTACCACTGCGTGGCCCAGATCAGCACGCCGACCACGATGGCGAGGCCGAGCCAGGGGTAGCGTTGCGTGACGCTCTGCGGGATGTCCAGCGCCGGCGGCGCCTGCATGCCCCACTCGATATGGTCCAGCGTCCATAGCAACAGCTTGAGGCCGATCGCGGCGCCGGCCAGGAGGCCCAGCCACATCGCCCAGCCGGCGGGCGACGAATGCAGCACGGGATTGAAGAAGCCGCCCGTGGTGCAGCCGCCGGCCAGCGCGGCGCCGATCCCGAGCATGCTGCCGCCCAACGCGGCCCAGAGATATTCGAGCGGCGGCGGCCGGTTCGGGCTGAACTGCCGCGACAGCAAGGCGGCACTCAAGGCGCCGACCACCAGCATGATGTTCATCAGCGACATGCGGTGCATCAGGAATCCGTCGGATTGCTGCGGCAGCCCAAGCATGGGGCCGAGGCCGATCAGGTGGTTGAACCAGTCGCCCCAGAACTTCACGCCGCCGAACACGCCCCAGACCAAACCGGAGAGCATCAGGCCGATGATCGTCAGCACCAGCAACATGGCGCCGACGAAGGGCGACCACTCCTCGACGAAAATCGCCTGGTAATCGGTCTTGAAGCCGGCCAGCCAGCCGGAGTCGCTATCGGTACTCATACCAGCTTCCCATCTGCCATCTAGCGGGCACCCTCCACGGCTTGCTGTGCGGAGACCGTGCCACTGCCGCGTCGCTCGAACCATGAGCCGAAATAGAACACGGCAATCAGAGCGACGCCGAGAATGGCCAGGACGACTGGTTCCGGTACCGCGTAAACGTCGGTAAAGGTGTCACCTTCGGCGATCAGCCAGGCCGACTTCAGGGACCTCAACGCTGTCCCGTAAAAGACTGCAAACCCGGTGGTACCGAGCAGAACGCCGACGATGAATACCAGGGCGTCGAGGCGACCGGAAAACAGGCCTGCCACCGAAGTGCCCGGGCAGTAGCCGCCTACCGCAAACCCCGCACCCACCAGCGCGCCGCCCGCGGCCGCTGCCATCAGCGCCGCCTGCGGCACGGCTATCGAGTCGGGTCGCAGCAGCCCGGCGAAGCGCAGCAGCCACAGGCCGACCGCCGCCACCACGAGGGCGGTGAACATGACCTTGAATACCGCCCAGTCGGTGAGCTTGAACTGAGCGCTCAGTTTGACGGGGCTGCCGAATCCGGCATTTTCCAGTACGTAGCCGAACAGAATGCCGCAGAGCAGACCCGACAGCATGCCAGTTTCATTGAGGGGGAACATGTCAGACTCCTTTGACCAGGCGGTTGACGAGCATCCCGGTGGCAAAAAACAAGGCCAGGAAGACGAAGGCCGAAATGCCCAGTGCCGCCGAACCCGACAGGCCCACGCCGCTGGTGCAACCTCCCGCGATGCGGGCGCCAAAGCCGGCGAGAAAGCCGCCGGTCAGGGTGGCGATCAGGCGCTTCGGGGTGCCGACGCTGCGCGCGCCGTCCAGTTGCACGCGAAAGCGACCCGCCGTGAAAGCCGCCACCAAAGCGCCGATGGCGACACCGAGGATTTCCCAGGTCATCCATGAGCCGATCGGGCTGCCGTCCGCCACCATCGGCCCAAGGTAGCCGTTTGCCTTGGTAGCCTCGGGTGCCAGCTGCAGGCCTACTCCGGCGACGACGTCGGTAGCCGCCCCGCTGGCCCCCAGGCCGTGAGCGGAAAGAACAAAGGTCAGCAACAGGACCAGGCCGAGCGCGATGCCCGCGGCCAAGGGTGGCCAGAAGGGTTTGATTTCCGGATTGCCGTGCTTTTCTGATGTGCTCATGATGTTTGCCTTTTAATGGCCGAATCGCTGTCGTTGCCGGGCGTCAATTTCTTCGACAATCGGATGCGACGCTGGCGCACGCCCCGCGAGGCGCGCGCCTTCGGCTGTGTGTCAGTTGCAGCTGGCCGGCGCGTCGCCGTCCTTGGCGCCCTTGGTCAGGAAGGCCGCGACGTCGTCCAGCAGCTCCTGATCCGCCACGGCGGCGAATTTCTCCGCCGCCTTGTTGCCGGACTTGATGCTGGCGCGGTAGGCCTTGCTGACATACTGCTTGACCGTATCCTTGCCCTTGGCGTGCTTGTCGGTCTTGAGGTAGGCCGCCCATTCCGCCTTGGTCTTGGAACTCGGGTTGATGGTGCCGACCGGCTGCACCGCGTGGCAGGAGGTGCACACGCTGCGGTAATAGACGCGGCCGCGTTTCCAGTCGGCGTCGTAGGCGAAAGCGGCAGAGGCAAGCAGGGAAAGTGCGACGCCGACGGTGAGTTGTGTGCTGAATTTCATGGTCATACTCCTTATTGAATTTTGGTGATCAATCCACTTCTTCCCAGCCGGTGATCATGGCCTTGATGTGGGCCGTGGGGGTGTGACCGGCGGTGGTCAGATAAACATGAGCGATCAGGAAAGCCAGCATCATGAAGGCGCCGGCGATGTGGCCGTTGGCGACCCATTCCAGCGACAGATTGCCGAAGCCCCAAGCCGTCCACTTGTCATAGAACAGGTAGAGTACGCCAGTGACCCAGATCAGCGGGCCAACGCAGATCAGGATGGCCAGATAGGCCAGGCGCTGCAGCGGGTTGTGCTTGCGCAACTGCGTCAGCTTGAACGGATGCGGCGCGTTCTTGAAAATCCCGAACAGGTAGTAGTTCGCCATCGCCAAGACTTTTTCAGTGGTCGGGATGTACTGCTTCCATTCGCCGGTGGTGAAGTGCCAGAAGATTGCGAAGACCCACAGGCCGATCAGCGACCAGGCCGCGATGGTGTGGTAGGTCACCGCTTTCTCGAAGCCGAAGATGGTGTAGGTGCCGTGGATGTCGAAAGCGGTCAGCATCAGGAACATGATCAGACCGGCCTGCGACCAGTGCCAGAAACGCTCGAAGCGCTTGAAGACGTAGATACGTTCAGCCATTTCAATTCTCCTTAGTGCTCAGTGCTTGCGACTGGTGACGATGCGCAGGGCGCCGTGGCCTAACACGCCGAGGATGGTCAGGAACACGATTGCCCAGCCGGCCGTGTCCAGCAGCCTGTTGTTGTCGCGCACGGGGATGTAGATGCCCTGGATGCCGGCCAGTCGACCGTCCTTGCTGTGGCATTCGGCACAGCCCAACGCCTTTTCCTTGGGCGCCACCATGTGCGTGATCGGCCAGGACATTTCGGTCTTGAGGAATTCCATCTTGCCCGAGTAGGGATGGCCGGAATCCTTCATGCCGACGGTGATCGCCTTGTCCCAGTCCAGATTCTTCCAGTAGCCGGTGTCATCATTGCCGGCCGTGTGCGGCGTGACCAGGGTCTTGTTGACCGAGTCGTAGGGTTGCGAGCCGCGGAACACCTTCATCGGCCAGATCATCGACTTGCCGTCGGTCGCGCTGCCGCCCATTCTGTTGATCGGCGTGCGCTGCTCGGACTTTTCGATCTTGTCGGTCACCAGCGTGTAGTTAACCTGCCCGTTGAACCAGGCGTATTCGGGCTTGACGTTCTCGGCCAGGGTGAAGTCGCCCTTGCGCGATTCATAGACGATGCGGCCCTTGGCGTCCTTTTTGACGATGTGCTTGCCTTCGGCGTCGCGCTTGCCGGCGGTCGACCAGTCCCAGGTCATCTTGGTGGCGATGCCGCCGCGCGCATAGGTCGGGATATGGCAGGTCTGGCAGGCGATCTTCGTCGCGTGCTGGTTCAGCCGCGCTTCTTTCTTGTGCGGGCCGTTGCCGTGACAGGCGACGCAGGTGGCGGGATTGCCGTTGTCGGGCTTGCCGCGCACGTGCGCGCCCTTGCTGTCCTTGGCCGTCGGCGTGTAGCGGCTGCCGGCGACGTCGTGGCTGGAGGTCTTGTGGCAGGTGCCGCAGGTGAAATCGAGACCCTCGGCATCCATGTGCACATCGATGTCCTTGGTCGGCGCCGCCAGCGAACTGTCCATGTCGCCATGCTTGACGCCGTCGCCGCCGCCGCCGTTGAAGTGGCAGGCGCCGCAGGTGTCGCGACTCGACTTGCCGACCTTCTGCGCGATCTTGGTGAGGTCGATGCCCTTGATGATCTTGCCGGAACCCGGCGGGAACTCGGTGTCCTTGACTACCGGGTTGCCGGCGAAGCCGGGCGGCTTCTTGTAATTGCCGGTGGTGTCGTGGCAGGCCAGGCAATCGACGTTTTCTTCCGACTTGAAGTCGAAATTGGCGTCCTTCCAGCCGTAGCCGACGTGGCAGCTGGTGCAGGAGGCGTAGTTCGAGGCGATGGAAATGCAGAAGTTATTGACCACCGTCTTCTTGCCCAGCGTCTGCTTGGTTTCGGGATTCAGGTACTCCCATTTCCAGTGCTTGGTGCGGTGGATCTGGCCCGCGGCCTCGGTGTGGCATTCCAGGCAGGCTTTGGTGACTTCGGGCCCGGAATTGAAGGCCTGCTGCAGTTGCTTGAACTTGGTGTGATCGGCGGTGGTGGTGAGCTTGAGCGGTTTGGGCTCGGGCTGTGGTTCCTCAGCCAGTACAGGGCCGGCGGTGACCAGCCAGCCGGCGCTGCACAGGAGTAGCGCGGCTCGGGTAAGGGCATGTTTCATGAATTATCTCCATCGGAAACTGCATAACAATCAACTTGAAAATCATTATCTGCTTATATACCGATGGAAATTTGACACAGGTCAACTGAGCTGTGAAATATCCCGCACTGCACCAGTATCGGCCGAGGTGGTCATGGCGGCATAGGCCAGCAGTGCATTGGAGACTTCGCGCTGGCGCTTGAGCGGTTTCCAGGCATGCACACCGCGGGCTTCCATCGCCGCGCGCCGTGCCGCCAGCGCCAACTCTTCGATCACCAGATGGATACGCCGGTTGGGGATGTCGATCTCGATGATGTCGCCCTCTTCGACCAGGCCGATGGCGCCGCCGGCGGCCGCTTCCGGAGAGGCGTGGCCGATCGAAAGCCCCGAGGTGCCGCCGGAGAAGCGGCCATCGGTGAGCAACGCACAGACCTTGCCCATGTCCTTCGACTTGAGATAGGAGGTCGGATAGAGCATCTCCTGCATGCCGGGGCCGCCTTTCGGCCCTTCATAGACCACGATCACGATGTCGCCGGCGACGATCTGGTCGCCGAGGATCTTCTCCACGGCGTCTTCCTGCGACTGGCAGACCCGCGCGCGGCCGGTGAATTTGAGGATCGAGTCATCGACGCCGGCGGTCTTGACGATGCAGCCCTTCTCCGCGATGTTGCCGTAGAGCACGGCCAGGCCGCCGTCCTGCGAGTAAGCGTGAGCTCGGTCGCGGACGCAGCCGGCGGCACGATCGAGGTCGAGCGTCGGGTAACGGCGATTTTGCGAGAAGGCCGTCTGCGTCGGCACGCCGCCCGGCGCCGCGCGATAGAACTCATGCACGGCCGGCGCGTGGTTGCGCTTGACGTCGCAGCAGTCGAGCGCTTCGCCGAGGGTCGGGTAGAGCACGGTCGGCGAGTCGCGGTTGATCAGGCCGGCGCGATCGAGTTCGCCGAGGATGGCCATGATGCCCCCCGCCCGATGCACGTCCTCCATGTGGTACTTCTGCGTCGACGGCGCCACCTTGGCCAGGCAGGGCACCTTGCGCGACATGCGGTCGATGTCGGCCAGGTCGAAGTCGACGCCGGCTTCCTGCGCCGCAGCCAAGAGGTGCAGCACGGTGTTGGTCGAACCGCCCATGGCGATGTCGAGCGCAAT
>JAUYSD010000096.1 GCA_030696505.1 Sulfuritalea sp.
CCGGCTACTCGGCGATTGCCGATGAGTGGGTGCCGATCCGCCCCGGCACGGATGGCGCACTGCTGCTGGCAATCATTCACGAGATCATTGCCACCGGACTCTACGACCGGGATTTCCTGGTCAAGTACAGCAACGCCGGGCAACTGGTGAACGTCAGCGAGAGCAACGACGAGTTCGGCTTTTTCGTGCGCACCGAAGTGCCGACCGAGGAAGCCTGCTACGAGCCGCAGGACAAGCTCTGGTGGGACCGCAATACCAACCGCGCGGTAGTGACGCACGAGGCAGACGCCGATCCTTACCTGCTCGGCGAATTCACCTTGAAGGATGGCACGCGGGTGAAGCCGGCCTTCCAGTTGTTGCAGGATAGGGTCAAGGATTACACGCCGGAATGGGCGAGCCAGATCACCGGCATTGCGGCCGGGGTCATTCGTCAGCTGGCGCACGAGATGGGCGTCACTGCGCGCGACCAGAAGATAGAACTGCCGATCGCCTGGACCGATTCCTGGGGCAATGAGCACGACACGGTGACCGGCAACCCGGTGGCCTTCCACGCCATGCGCGGCCTCGCGGCGCACAGCAACGGCTTCCAGACTATACGCGCGCTGGCGATCCTGATGTCATTGCTGGGCACCATCGACCGGCCCGGCGGCTTCCGCCACAAGGCACCCTTCCCGCGCCCGATTCCGCCTTGCGCGCGCACGCCCAATGATCCGCGCGGCGTGCAGCCCAATCGTCCGCTCGACGGCATGCCTTTGGGCTGGCCCTCCGATCCCGACGACCTGTTCGTCAATGACGACGGCAGTCCGGTGCGCCTCGACAAGGCCTTCTCCTGGGAGTATCCGCTCTCGGTGCACGGCCTGATGCACAACGCCATCACCAATGCCTGGCGCGGCGATCCTTACCGCATCGACACGCTGCTGATTTTCATGGCCAACATGTCATGGAATTCGACCATGAACACGGCCGAGGTCAGGCAGATGCTCAATGACAAGGAAGAGAATGGGGAATTCAAGATTCCCTTCCTCGTCGTCTGCGACGCCTTCCACTCCGAGATGACGGCCTATGCCGACCTGATCCTGCCGGATACCACTTATCTCGAACGCCACGACGTGATGTCCATGCTCGACCGGCCGATTTCGGAGTTCGACGGCCCGGTCGATTCGGTGCGGATTCCCGTGGTGCCGGTCTCGGGCGACTGCAAGCCCTTCCAGGAAGTGTTGATCGAACTCGGTACGCGCCTGAAGCTACCCGCCTTCGTCACATCGGCCGGCGAGCGCAAGTTCCGCGACTACCCCGATTTCATCGTCAACTACGAGACCGAGCCGGGTTCCGGCATAGGCTTTCTCGCCGGCTGGCGCGGCAAGGGCGGCGAAAAGTTCCTGCGCGGCGAGCCCAACCCGAACCAGTGGGAGATGTATCAGAAGAACAACTGCGTGTTCCACTACGAGTTGCCCAAGTCCTACCAGTACATGCGCAACTGGAACAAGGGCTATCTCGAATGGTCGCAGCGCAACCGCATCACGCGTTATGCCGAGCCGATCCTGATCCACCTGTACTCGGAAGTCCTCCAGCGCTTCCGCACGGCAGCCCAGGGCAAGGGCCTGACGCGCAAACCGCCCGAGCATTTGAAGAAGCGCATTGAAACCTACTTCGATCCGCTGCCCTTCTACTATGATTCGCTCGAAGCGCAGGTCACCGACAAGCACAAGTACCCGCTGGCCGCCGTGACGCAACGGCCGATGGCGATGTATCACTCCTGGGATTCGCAGAATGCCTGGTTGCGGCAGATTCATACCCACAACTACTTGTACGTGAATACGCTTACCGCGCGTCAGCAGGGCATCGCCGACGGCGACTGGATCTGGGTCGAGTCGCAGTGGGGCAAGGTGCGCTGCATGGCGCGCCACTCGGAAGCGGTGGAGCCCGGCACGGTGTGGACCTGGAATGCGATCGGCAAGGCCGCAGGTGCCTGGAACCTGACGCCCGATGCCAACGAATCGCAGAAGGGTTTTCTGCTCAATCACCTGATTTCCGAGGAGCTTCCGGCAGGGGCGGGATCGGCAAATCAACAGCGCATTTCCAACTCCGATCCGATTACCGGACAGGCGGCCTGGTACGACGTGCGGGTAAGGATCAGCAAGGCCGAGGCCGGCGAACCCGAACAAACCTCGCCGCAGTTCGCGGCCATGAAGCCCTACCCGGGAATGAAGACGCGCAGCAGCATCCTGGCCTTTCTTGGAGTCAAGCCGAAATGACTCGGTTGGCCAGCCAGGAGTGCTCGCGATGACCCAGCTCGCGTTGGTAATCGACCTCAACGTCTGCGTCGGCTGTCAGGCCTGCGTGACGTCCTGCAAGGAGTGGAACACCTCCGGGGCAGCTGGGCCGATGGTCGATCAGAATCCTTACGGCGCCGATCCGACGGGAACCTTCTTCAACCGCGTGCAGACTTTCGAGGTCGGCGAATTCCCCAACACCGAGACGGTGCATTTCCCCAAGTCCTGCCTGCATTGCGAGGATCCGCCCTGTGTCCCGGTATGCCCGACCGGAGCTTCCTACAAGCGCAAGGAAGACGGCATCGTCCTCGTCGATTACGACAAATGCATTGGCTGCAAATATTGCTCGTGGGCCTGCCCCTACGGTGCGCGCGAACTCGACGAGCAGCAGCAGGTGATGAAGAAATGCACGCTTTGCGTCGACCGCATCTACGACATGTCCATGACCGAGGATGATCGCAAGCCTGCCTGCGTCAAGGCCTGTCCGACCTCGGCGCGCCTGTACGGCGACATCCACGATCCCGAGTCGGCGGTGTCGATTGCGATTCGCGAAAGCGGCGGCTATCCGCTGATGCCCGAGTGGGGCACGCACCCCGCCAATCACTATCTGCCACGGCGCAAGACTCGCATCAAGATCCACGAGGACGAGCTCGAGCGCGCCGACAATCCGCTCAAGGTCGATCGCCAGTTGCCGCGGCCGGCCATGGATGAGCCGACGCTCGACGACGTCACCACCTGGTAAGCGAACACAAAATGCATCCGGCTTTTTCAGTCATATTCCTGACCACCCTGATCGGCGCCGCCCAGGGGCTGTTTCTCGCGCTGTTCACCGCGCAGACCTATGCCGCCTTCAAACTGCTGCCGCAACCGGATGCCCACGCCTTCTACGGTCAGGGCAGCCTCCTGGCGCTGGTACTGCTGGTCGCCGGCCTCGTCGCCTCCTTCTTCCACCTGGGCCACCCCGAGCGTGCCTGGCGCACCGCAACCAAGTGGCGCACCTCCTGGCTGTCGCGCGAGGTGATCGTGCTGCCGGCCTTCATGGGCGTGGTGTTCCTGTATGGCCTGGCGCACTGGCTGGATTGGCATCCGCTGCTGATGACACTGCCCGGCGAATTGCCGCTCGATCCCACGGCGATTCTCGGCGTGGCCGGAACGGTGCTCGCGTTTGCGCTGTTCCTCTGCACCGCGATGATCTATGCCTGCCTGAAGTTTCTCGCCGAGTGGCATTCGCCGCTGACGGTGATCAATTACGTCCTGCTCGGCGGCGCCTCGGGCTTTTCTCTGGCCGCGGCATTTGCTGCCTTCACCGCGCCGGAACTGGTGAGTTTTCTGGCGGGCTGGGCCGCGATCATCACCCTGCTCGGTTTGCTCGGCCGCAGCGCCTCGCTCTACCGCAATGCCCGATTGAAGCCGAAGTCGACGCTGCAGACCGCAATCGGCATCAAGCATCCGCGGATAGTGCAAAAGACGCAGGGTTTCATGGGCGGCAGTTTCAACACCCGCGAGTTCTTTCATGGCCAGCCGGTTGCCGTGCTGCGCGGCATAAAGTGGTTCTTCATGCTCGCCGTGTTTCCGTTGCCGCTGCTATTGCTGCTGTCCGGCATGCAAGGCACCATGGGGCTGCTGGTGGCGGCCTTCGTTACCCAGTATGTCGGTCTGCTGGCCGAGCGTTGGTTCTTCTTCGCCCAGGCCAATCATCCGCAGAACCTGTATTACCAGTCCATCGCCTAAGACATGTTGTCGCGAAGGGACTTTATGTATATTATCAATCGCTAAAGTACCATTCCGTACCACCATAACTAAGTCAAGAGAGAGGAAGAAAACATGAACTTCGACAAGGAACTCGACGCCCGCGGTCTGAACTGCCCACTCCCCATCCTGCGTGCCAAGAAGTCCCTGGCCGAACTGCAATCGGGTCAGGTGCTGCGCATCATCGCCACCGATCCCGGCTCGGTGAAGGATTTCGCCGCGTTTGCCAAGCAGACCGGCAATGAACTGCTGGCCAGCGCCGAGAAGGACAAGGAATTCGAATTCTTCATGAAGCGCAAGTAGCCTCGGGCGTTTGTGTTGGAAGGCCTGCTGCACGGCAGGTCGTTAGTCGCGGCCGTACAGGGTGCATGCCGTCGTCGTAGCAGCAGCGCTAGCGCCTGAGTCCCTGCGGTAGTTTTCAACGCGCAACGAATTACCGTTCGCTATAGCGGCATAGAAAAAATCGTCTGGTTGCTGCAGTGCGATTTATTTAATCATCAAACATGTTGGTCATTTCGACCAGGAGGAAACACATGGGCGCCATCCCGGAAATAGCCAATATCGACGAACTCGTCAATCGCCGCCTGGAAGAGCTGCTGCCGCAAAAAATAGAGGAAGCTCTGCGTCAGCGGGAAGAATCGAAAACCCCGTCGATGGCCATCATCGCCACCCGCGGCACGCTGGACTGGGCCTATCCGCCTTTCATCCTTGGCTCCACCGCGGCCGCGCTGGGCTGGGACGTATCGATCTTTTTCACCTTCTATGGCTTGAACCTGCTGAAGAAGGACGTCTCGGACCTCAAGGTGAGCCCGCTCGGCAATCCCGGCATGCCGATGAAAATGCCTTTCGGTCCGGATTGGTTCAAGGGCATCAACTGGAACATCCCCAACATCATTCAGGCCGGCGTACCGGGTTTCGAGAACGTCGCCACGATGCTGATGCAGCAGACCATCAAGAACAACGGCGTCGCCACCATCGAGGAACTGCGCGGCCTAGCGCTGGAAGCCGATGTCAAGTTCATCGCCTGCCAGATGACCGTCGATCTGTTCGGCTTCAGCCATGACGACTTCATCGGCGGGCTTGACTTTGCCGGCGCCGCAACCTTCCTGCCTGTCGCGCAAAAAGCCGACGTCAGCCTGTTTATGTAGCATGAATGCAACAGTAGCGCAGGCCGTCGCGCTCCTGGTCTGGACTTACTGAATCACTTTAGCTTACAACTGCAACTTGTTGAAGTTAACTGAATAATCCTTGGGAGAGATCAGAATGAAAATGAAAAAGATTGCTGCACTGCTGTTCGCTGTCGGTGTCTCGGCCCCGGCCTTCGCCACCAACGGCTATTTCTCACATGGCTATGGCATGAAGGCCAAGGGTATGGCCGGCGCGGCAACCGCCACGGCGAGCGACGCCATGGGCGGCGCGAACAACCCGGCCAGCATGGTGTTCGTCGGTGATCGTCTGGATGTCGGCATTGACTGGTTCAGGCCGATCCGGAGCGCGGAGCGTACTGGTGCGGATGACAACCCTGGACTGAATAGTTCCTCGAATAGCGGCAGCAATGACTTCGCGGTTCCGGAATTCGGCTTCAACATGATGATGGGCGACAAAATGTCG
>JAUYSD010000127.1 GCA_030696505.1 Sulfuritalea sp.
CGGCCATTCCATGCCGCTGCGACGGCCGATGTTCGAATTCCTCGCCGACATCACGCGCGAAATCGCCGCCCACGGCGAATTCAATTTCCTGCTCAGCAACGGCAACTGCCTGTATGCTCACTGCGCCACCAAACTCGCCTACGTCGTGCGCCAGGCGCCCTTCGCCGTTGCCCACCTGAAGGACCAGGACGTCAGCATAGATTTCAGCGAGGTGGCCAACCCCGATGACCGCGTCGCCGTGATCGCCACGCTGCCGCTGACCGACAACGAAACCTGGACCTCCATCGAACCCGGCACCCTGATGGTGTTTCACAGCGGCGTGCCGGCGGCCACGGCGCGCACCGCATGAGATCCGTCGCCGGGCACACGGCCCGCAAGCGGTTCGGCCAGAACTTCCTGGTATCCGACGGCGTGATCCGCAAGATCGTCGAAGCCATCGCGCCGCGCGCCGGCGACACGGTGGTCGAGATCGGACCGGGGCTGGGCGCCCTGACCGAACCCCTGCTGGAGCGCATCGATCATCTGCACGTGGTCGAGATCGACCGCGACTTGATCGCGCGCCTGCGGCAGCGCTTTCCGCCCGAACGCCTTAGCATCCATGAGGGCGATGCGCTCGAATTCGACTTCGCCAGCCTCAAAGGCGAAGGGCGGCTGAAGATCGTCGGCAACCTGCCCTACAACATTTCCAGCCCACTGCTGTTCCACCTGGTGCCCTTCGCGCCGCTGGTCTATGACATGCACTTCATGCTGCAGAAGGAAGTCGTCGACCGCATGGTGGCCGCACCCGGCAGCAAGGACTTCGGCCGCCTGTCGGTGATGCTGCAGTACCGCTACCACATGGAGCGCATGTTCATCGTGCCGCCCGGCGCCTTCAATCCGCCGCCCAAGGTCGACTCGGCCATCGTGCGCATGATTCCGGTCGATTTCTCGAAAGTTGGCGCTGGCGGGCTCTGCATACCTGGGATGTCGCTTCGCGAGCAGGTGACGGCGACCGACCCGGCGCTGTTCGCCAGGGTGGTCACCGCGGCGTTCTCGCAGCGGCGCAAGATGCTGCGCAACACGCTGCGCGAATTCATCGGCGAAGCCGAACTCGCCGCGCTGGGCATCACGCCCACGGCGCGCGCCGAAGACATCGCCGTGGCCGACTACGTGCGCCTCGCCAATACGCTGGCCGACCTTGCCCGTCGCTGAGCCGCAGCCGCGAACCATCGCCGTCATCGGCGGCGGCCCGGCCGGCCTGATGGCCGCGGAAGTGTTGAGCGACGCCGGCCTGCGCGTCGACGTCTACGACGCCATGCCCTCGGTCGCACGTAAATTCCTGCTGGCCGGCCGCGGCGGCCTCAACCTGACGCATTCGGAAGCGCCCGAGCCATTCGTCGCGCGCTATGGTGCGCGCCACGCGGAAGTCGGACGCTGGCTCGCCATGTTCGGCCCGCAGCAGTTGCGCGACTGGGCTCACGCCCTCGGCATAACCACTTTCGTCGGCAGTTCAGGGCGCGTCTTTCCGCAGGAAATGAAGGCGGCGCCGCTGCTGCGCGCCTGGCTGCACCGGCTGCGCGGCGCCGGAGTGAGCTTCCATGCGCATCATCGCTGGCAGGGCTGGGATGGCGACGGCAGCTTGCGCTTCGCCACGCCGGCCGGCCAAGTGAAAGTTGGCGCTGACGCCACGGTGCTGGCGCTGGGCGGCGGCAGTTGGGCGCGCCTGGGTTCGGACGGCGCCTGGGTGCCGCTGCTGGCGGCGCGCGGCGTCGAGATTCAAACGCTGCGTCCGGCCAACTGCGGTTTCAACGTAAGCTGGAGCGAACACCTGCGCCAGCGTTTTGCCGGAGAGCCGGTGAAGAACGTCAGCGCTGCGTATGTTGCGCCCGACGGCACGGCGATCAGGCGCGCGGGCGAATTTCTCATCACTTCCGACGGCGTCGAAGGCAACCTGATTTATGCGCTTTCCGCGCCGCTGCGCGACGGCATCGAAGCCAGCGGCGGCGCCACGCTACAGATCGACCTCGTCCCGGAGCGCGGGCTGCAGCGCCTGAACGACGATCTGGCTCATCCGCGCGGCCGCGATTCGCTGGCCAATCACCTGCGCCGCCGCGCCGGCATCGCCGGTGTCAAGGCGGCACTGCTGTATGAATGTGCGGCCGCAAGCGATCTCGCCACGCCGGCGCGACTCGCAGCCATGATCAAGGCGCTGCCCCTGCAATTGGTTTCGCCGCGTCCGCTCGATGAAGCCATCAGCAGCGCCGGCGGCGTCGACTTCGCGGCGCTCGACGGAAATCTGATGCTGCGGGAGCTGCCGGGAGTTTTTTGTGCCGGAGAAATGCTCGACTGGGAAGCGCCGACCGGCGGCTACCTGCTGACCGCATGTTTTGCCAGCGGACATGCCGCGGCGCGCGGTGTCCTGCGCTGGATGGACGAAGCCCGCACCGCCAACGGCGACGCGGGCTTCGCGGAACAAGAACTTAGGCTGACTTCTTCACCGCACAGGTGCTGAAGCCGAACATCGCGTAAGGCGGGCACCAGCCGATTGCGCCGGTGGCCAGCGGCACCACGCCGATCCACGCCCACACCGGACCGCCCATGGCAGCCCAGCCAACCAGTCCGAGACCTGCAGCAATACGCAATACGCGGTCGATGCCGCCAACGTTCAGTTTCATGGTTTTCTCCTTAGGGGGTTGTGCAACAGTGGGCGCATTACACCAGTTCAGCTTGCGCCTGACTGTAACCTAAGTCACAGAAGCAGTCCGGCGCAGGCCCGCGGCGTCCAGCACCTCCACCTGCTCGCGACCAAGCCGCACCAGCCCCTGCTCGGCAAAGCCCTTGAGCAGCCGGCTGACCATTTCGCGCACGCTGCCCAGTTCGTCGGCCAGTTGCTGATGCGTGGCGTACACCACGCGGCCCTTGCCCAGAAGCAGTGCCGCCAGGCGCTGGTCGAGCTTGCGGAAGGCGACTTCTTCCACCAGTTGCATCAGGTCGGCGACGCGCACGGAAAAAAGCGAGAAGACGAAATCGCGAAATACCGCTTCGGCCATCATTTCGTCGAACAGGGGACGCGGCAGCAGGGCCAGCGTGGTCGCGCCCTCGCTGACACCGCGCGCGTTGTAGTCGGCGTGGCCGAGCAGGCAACTCGAACTGATGATGCAACTCTCTCCCGCCAGCACCCGATACAGGGGCAATTCGCGCCCGCTGGCGCTCAACTTGACGACGCGAATCGCCCCATCGAGCACGAAGGGAAAACCGCGGCAGGGCTGATGTTCGTCGAACACGGTGGTGCCGGCGGGGACAGACAGGGTCTGCATGGCGTCGACGATGCGCGGCAGGAGGGTGGCGGGCAGCTCCCCCAGTACCGGATAGAGCGCGACCAGATCCGCAGGACTCATGTCTGTGCAAACTCCAGCGTGGCCATCACGGGCGCATGATCGGAAGGCCGTTCCAGCTTGCGCGGCGCCTTGTCGATGACGCAGGACTGGCAGTTGGCAGCCAGCGACGGCGACAACAGGATATGGTCGATGCGCAGGCCGCGATTGAGCCTGAAGCCCATCTGCCGGTAGTCCCACCACGAGTAGAGCTTCTCCGGCTGCTCGAACAGGCGGAAGGCGTCGGCCAGACCGAGATCGAGAAAAGCCCGGAATGCGGCGCGCTCGGGTTCGCTGCACAGTATCTGATCCTTCCAGGCCGCCGGATCATGCACGTCGCGATCTTCCGGCGCGATGTTGTAGTCGCCGAGCAAGGCCAGCCGCGGGAAGCGCTGCAGTTCGTCGCGCAGGTAAGCCGTCAGCGCAGCCAGCCAGCGCAGCTTGTACTGGTATTTGTCGGAACCGACCTCCTGACCGTTGGGCATGTAGGCACAGACCACGCGCAGGCCATTCACCGTGGCGGCGAGCACTCGTTTCTGCTCGTCGGCGAAGCCGGGAATATCGAGGCGGATGTCGTGCAAAGTGCCGCGCGCCAGGATGGCAACGCCGTTGTAGGTCTTCTGCCCGTTGTGTGCGGAGTGATAGCCGGCGGCTTCCAGTTCGGCATAGGGGAAGACCTTGTCCTCCATCTTGGTTTCCTGCAGGCAGAGCACGTCGGCCTGGGTCGCCGCGAGCCAGTCGAGCACGTGCGGCAGGCGCACCTTGAGCGAATTCACATTCCAGGTCGCGATCTTCATGCGGCGATGATACCCGAGCAGACGCACTGTCTATAATCAGAACGTAGTTTACGCAAGTCCGTCAAGCGGAGGTAGGCCATGTTCGATTCGCCGATTGAACCCTGTCCGGTCTGCGGCCAATTGGTGCTGCTGGACCAAACCCGGGTCGAGTGCGCCCGCGAGCACGGTTGCCCGGCCGGGACACCATGCCCGCTGCAGGATTATTTCACCGGTATCGATTTCGGAGTCGCCGTGGACAAGGAGGCGTTGCGTGACAAAGGCTACTGAACGTCGCAATTTCTGGCGTGCCGTGTTTCATTCACCGGTACGCCTCGTCACGCATGACGGCGATGCTTGCGCCCAATTGCTGGACATCTCGCTGAAGGGTGCCCTGCTCGAAACCGGCAATGCCTGGCAGGGCAAGGCAGGCGAGGAATGCAAACTGAGCCTGGAGCTCGCGCCGGATACCACCATCACCATGTTGACCAAGGTGGTGCATGTGGAAGGGCCGCACGTCGGCCTGCGCTGCATCAGCATCGATCTCGACAGCATCACCCACCTGCGCCGCCTGGTGGAACTCAACAGCGGCGATCCGGCAATTCTCGATCGGGAAATCGGCAGCCTGGTCAGAGAGACTTGACGCGGCGAGGCGCCGCGCAAAGTTGGCGTTGGCTCGCTTTGCGTACCTGGGATTCCGCTTCGCGTGCAGGTAACGGCGATTGAGGCCGCCGATTCAGGCAGTTGCTGCCATCCCGTTGTGCCGCAACAAGGCATCGGGTTGCGGCTCACGGCCGCGGAAAGCCCTGAAGGATTCGAGCGCCGGCCGCGAACCGCCGACCGACAGGATCTCGCGCCAGAAGCGCTCGCCGGTCGCCGCATCGAGCGTGCTGCCACTGGTCCTGGCCGCCTCTTCGAAAGCCTCGTAGGCGTCGGCGGAGAGTACCTCGGCCCATTTGTAGCTATAGTAGCCGGCCGCATAGCCACCGCCGAAAATGTGCGAAAAGCTGTGCGGAAAGCGGTTCCACTCGGGCGGCACCAGCACCGCCACTTCGCGGCGCACCTCGGCCAGCAGATCCATGAAGCCGCGGCTGCCGCCGGGCACGAACTCGCTGTGCAGCAGCAGGTCGAACAGACCGAATTCGACCTGGCGCAGTATCTGCAAGCCGCTCTGGAAATTCTTCGCGGCGATCATCTTGTCGTAAAGCGCGCGCGGCAGCGGCGCGCCGGTGTCGGCGTGCGCCGTCATGCCGCTCAACACGTCCCATTCCCAGCAGAAGTTTTCCATGAACTGGCTCGGCAGTTCGACGGCATCCCATTCGACGCCGTGGATGCCCGACACCGGCAGCTCATCCACCTGCGTCAGCAGATGGTGCAGGCCGTGGCCGCATTCATGGAACAGGGTGATCACGTCGTCGTGGCTGAAGGTGGCAAATTTGTCGCCGACCGGCGCCGGAAAGTTGCAGTTGAGGTAGGCCACCGGCGTCTGCACGCCGCCGGCGACGCGACGGCGGGTGATCGCGTCGTCCATCCAGGCGCCGCCGCGCTTGGTTTCGCGCGCATACAGGTCGAGGTAGAACTGGCCGATGAGCTTGTCCTCGCCGCCGTTGTCACGAGTGATGCGGAAGAAGCGCACGGTCGGATGCCAGGCAGGCGCGGCATCGGGAGCCAGCTTGACGGCGAACAGCGACTCGATGACGCGGAACAGCCCGGCCAGCACCTGGGGCTCGGGAAAGTACTGCTTCACTTCGTCGTCGGAGAAGCTGTAGCGCTGTTGCTTGAGTTTTTCCGCGGCCCAGGCCAGATCCCAGCTTTCCAGCGTGTCCATGCCGAGTTCCTGGCGGGCGAAATCGCGCAGCTCGGCGATGTCGCGTTCGGCAAAGGGGCGGGCCTTCTTCGCCATGTCGCGCTGGAAGGCGGCGACCTGCGCCGGCGTGTCGGCCATCTTGGTGGCCAGCGAGACCTCGGCGAAGCTGGCGTAGCCGAGCATCGTCGCTTCTTCGTGGCGCAGCGCGAGCAGGCGCTCGATCAGCGGACCGTTGTTCCAGCCCTCCGGGCCGAACTCGGACGCACGCGTGGCAGAGGCGCGATACATGCGCGCGCGCAAGGAGCGGTTGTCGCAGAACTGCAGCACCGGCATGTAGGACGGCGCATGCAGGGTGAATTTCCAGCCCGGCTTGCCGTCCTTTTCCGCGGCGGCCCGCGCCGCCGACTTCGCATCCTCGGGCAGTCCGGCAAGTTCGGCCTCGTCGGTGATCCACTCGGCATGGGCGTTGGTCGCATCCAGCAGATTCTCGGAAAACTTCGCACCCAGCGCCGACAGCTCTTCCTGGATTTCCTTGAAGCGCGGCTTGCGATCTTCGGGCAGTTCGGCGCCGGACAGCCGGAAATCGCGCAATTCGTTCTCGATGATGCGGCGCCGGGCCGGCGACAGCGTGGGAAACTCGGATCCCGCGGCAAGCAACTTGAACTTGGCGAACAGGGCCAGATTCTGCCCTAGATCGGCGTAGAAACTCGACACCTCGGGCAACATGGCGTTGTAGGCCTCGCGCCAAGGCGGCACGTCATTGACCGAATGCAAATGGCCGACGATGCCCCAGGCGCGCGACAGGCGCTCGCCTGCATCGAGCATCGGCTGCACGAAGGCATCCCAGCTTGCGGCAGTTTCCGGTTCGATCAGGCGCTCGATCAAGGCACGGTTTTCGTCCAGCAATTGGCGGATGGCGGGAGTGACGTGTTCGGGCTGAACAGCATCAAAGCGGGGCAGGCCGCTGAAATCGAGCAAGGAATTCATGGTTTTGAGATGGGGGCAGAAAACGGGGCTTCAATGCCCCGTCAAGTCTCTTCGACGAGGTCTTTGTAGGCGTGAAAACTGGCGTGACCGAGCCAGGGCATGACCAGGATCATCCCGATCAGCGCCGTGGCGAAACCGAGCCCCGTCAGCAGCATGATGATCAGCGCCCACAAGGCCAGCGGCAACGGGTTCGCGGCCACCGCGTTGAGGCTGGTCGCCAGCGCGCAAAGCAGATCGCAGCGGCGGTCGACCAGCATCGGCATCGAAACCACGCTGAGGGCGAATACCAGGGCGGCAAGGACACCGCCGCTACCCAGGTAGATAAAGAACATCAGGTAGTGCTGCGGGTTGATCAGCACCTCGATCATCATGTCCAGCGGCGCCAGGGCCGGGCCCTTGTAGTAAACCGCCACTATCACCGCCGAGATCACCTGCCACACCGTGCCGGCGAGCATCGACAGCAGGCCGAAGCTGACCAGCGCCGACGGGTTGCGCCGCCAGGCCCGCATCGAATCGAACAGCGTGGCAGGCTCGCCAGTCAGATAGCAGCGCGAAAGCTCATACAGTCCCGCGGCCAGCATAGGTGCCACCAGAAGAAAGCCGGTGATCGCGGCGCCAAACAGGTAAGGCAGGCTCGCCGTCACGCCCAGGATCACGGCGCCGGTCACGGCCACGGCGACACCGTAGAACAGGCTGGCCGCGGGCTGCCGCCAGAGGTCGGCCCAGCCGCGCTGCAACCATGTAAATGGCGCGGTTATATCAATCTGGCGTACCTGGGGAAGCCTTATGTTCCCGGCGGAGTCGGGGCCGCTACCCCCTGCGGGCGGCGCTGGCGGGACGGCGACGGAGTGATTCATCGGCCAAAGGCGGTCGTCGAATTCAGATCGTCCGCGTGCCGGTCAGGCGGGTCAGCGCTTCGAGATAGTTGGCCGCGGTCTTGGCTACGATGTCCTGCGGCAGCTTCGGTCCCGGCGCCTGCTTGTTCCAGTCCAGGGTTTCCAGGTAATCGCGGACGAACTGCTTGTCGAAGCTGGGCGGGCTGATGCCCACCTTGTATCGGTCGGCCGGCCAGAAGCGCGAGGAATCGGGCGTCAGCACTTCGTCGATCAGGTACAGCCGGCCGTCGGCATCCTGGCCAAACTCGAACTTGGTGTCGGCGATGATGATGCCGACCACGCGCGCATAGGCGGCCGCTTCGCGGTACAGGCGCAGCGTGGTGTCCCTGACCGCCTTCGCCAATTCGACGCCGATCAGTTTCTCGACTGCCGCATAGTCGATGTTCTCGTCATGGTCGCCCATCTCGGCCTTGGTCGCCGGCGTGAACAGCGGCGAGGGCAGTTGCTGGGCCATTTGCAGGCCGGGCGGCAGCGCAATGCCGCATACGGCGCCGGTGGCCTGGTAATCCTTCCAGCCCGAACCGATCAGATAGCCGCGCGCCACGGCTTCGATCGGCAGCGGCTTGAGGCGTTTGACCACCAGGGCGCGCCCACGCACCTGGATTCGCTCCGCTTCATCGGCCACCACGGTTTCGGGATCGATGCCGGTGAGCTGGTTGGGCACCACATGGGCCAGCTTGCCGAACCAGAAATTGGCCATGGCCGTGAGCACCGCACCCTTGCCCGGAATCGGGTCGGGCAGGATGACGTCGAAGGCCGAAAGGCGGTCGGTAGTGACGATCAGCAGCCGGTCCTCGCCGACGGCATAGATGTCGCGCACCTTGCCGCGGCCAAGCAGCGGCAGGCTCTTGATGGTCGATTCGAACAGCGGCGGAGTCGTGATGGGCATGAGGATGCTCGAAAAAGGATTTATTCGCGAACGTAGGCTTTGCCGCGATTCTCGTCGGCATCTTCGCGATAGGGATAGCGTACATGGCCGTAGCGGATCGCCAGCACGGCGACCGTCAGCAGGAATATCGCAGCCGTGACCGCCAGCATGCGCCATTCGGTCATTTCCTTGAGGTCGAGGATCAAGTAGCGCGCCAGCGCCACCATGCCGATATAAAGCGGGAAGCGCACCGGCAACTGCCCCGACCTGAAATACTGGCCGATCATGGCCAGCACCTCGAGGTAGAGGAACATCAGCAGCAGGTCGGCCAGCGCGACCCGGTGCGACTCGATCATCACCAGCGCCTCCTGGTACATGGCGACGGTGGTGGCGAAGGCAATCACCAGCAGACCGGCATACTCGACCAGGTCGAGACCACTGCTAAAGAATTTGCGCAGCCGATCGAAGGTGTGGGATTGGATGTTCATGCCAGAAAAGGAAAGGCCGCCCGAGCAGGGCGGCCCCTTAATTTACCGCAAATCGCCGCTCACTTCACGATCGCGTTGAGTTCGCCCTTCTTGTAGCGCTCGGCCATCTTTTCCATTGAAATCGCCTTGATTTTGCTGGCCTGGCCGGCGCAGCCGAAGGCCGTGTAGCGGGCAATGCAGATTTCCTTCATCGCCTTGCGCGCGGCCGCGAGGTATTTGCGCGGATCGAAGTCCTTGGTGTTCTCCGCCAGGTATTTGCGCACCGCGCCGGTGGAGGCCATGCGCAGGTCGGTGTCGATGTTGATCTTGCGCACGCCGTGCTTGATGCCCTCGACGATTTCAGAGACCGGCACGCCATAGGTCTCACCCATGGTGCCGCCGTACTGATTGATGATCTTGAGCCATTCCTGCGGCACCGACGAAGAACCATGCATCACCAGATGGGTATTCGGGATGCGGGCGTGGATTTCCTTGATGCGGTCGATGCGCAACACCGCGCCGGTGGGCGGCCGGGTGAATTTGTAAGCGCCGTGCGAGGTGCCGATGGCGATTGCCAGGGCGTCGACGCCGGTGGCCTTGACGAATTCGGCGGCTTCGTTGGGATCGGTCAGCAACTGATCGTGCGACAGCGCACCTTCGGCGCCGTGGCCGTCTTCCTTCTCGCCCATGCCGGTTTCCAGCGAACCCAGGCAACCCAGCTCGCCTTCGACCGAGACGCCGATGGCGTGGGCGATATCGACCACGTGCTTGCTGACACGCGCGTTGTATTCGAAGCTGGCCGGGGTCTTGGCGTCTTCCTGCAGCGAGCCGTCCATCATCACGCTGGAAAAACCGGAGCGCATCGACTGGATGCAAATCGCCGGACTGGCGCCGTGATCCTGGTGCATCACAATCGGGATGTCGGGATGGGTCTCGATCGCAGCCTCGATCAGGTGGCGCAGGTAGGGTTCGCCGGCATATTTGCGGGCGCCGGCCGAGCCTTGCATGATCACCGGGCTGTTGGTCTCCTCGGCGGCTTCCATGATGGCCTGGATCTGTTCCAGGTTATTGACGTTGAAGGCCGGCAGGCCGTAGCCGTTCTCGGCGGCGTGATCGAGCAGTTGACGCATGGAAACCAGGGGCATGGCAATCTCCTAAGTATGAATTCAGTGTGACTCGTTAGACGGCTTATTGGTTCGAGCGATGCTCGCCCACCTTGACGATCTTCATGGTGTTGGTACCGCCCGGCTTGCCGATCGGCTCACCGATGGTGAGCACGATCAGGTCGCCGACCTCGACGGCGCCGGCGGCTATCAGGGCTTCCTCGGCATCGAGCAGCACCTGGTCGCGATCCTGGCCGCTCTGGCCCATCATGACCGGAAACACGCCCTTGAAAATGCTGACCTTGTAGCGGGTCCGCACTTCCTGGGTCAGGGCATAGATCGGGATGCCGGTATTGAGGCGCGACATCCACAAGGCGGTGGAACCGGACTCGGTCAGCGCGGCGATGGCCTTGACTTTCAGGTGATGCGCGGCGAACAGCGCGGCCATGGCGATCGACTGGTCGATCCGGGTGAATACGCGATGCAGAAAATGCGTATCGAGCGGGAAATCGGAGGATTTTTCGGCTTCGACGCAGATACGCGCCATGGCCTCCACGGTCTGCACCGGATAGTCGCCGGTCGCCGTTTCCGCCGAGAGCATCACCGCGTCGGTACCGTCGAGCACGGCATTGGCCACGTCAGACACTTCGGCACGGGTCGGCACCGGGCTGTGGATCATCGACTCCATCATCTGCGTCGCGGTGATGGCGAACTTGTTGAATTCGCGCGCAGTGCGGATGATGCGTTTTTGCAGCGCGGGCACGGCCGCGTCTCCGACCTCGACCGCCAGGTCGCCGCGCGCCACCATGACGCCGTCGGTGGCTTCCAAAATGTTGTTGAGGTTCTCGATCGCCTCGACGCGCTCGATCTTGGCCACCAGCAGCGCATTCGAGCCGGCTGCCGTCAGCAGGGCGCGCGCCAGGCGCATGTCGTCGCCGGACTTGGGGAAAGACACCGCGACATAGTCGATGCCGATGCTGGCCGCGGTGCGGATGTCCTCCATGTCCTTGGCGGTCAGGGCGGGCGCGGTGAGCCCGCCGCCCTGTTTGTTGATGCCCTTGTTGTTGGAGAGTTCGCCGTCGTGGCGGTTGCGGCAGAGGATTTCCTTGCCCTGAACCTTCAGCACGTCGAACACGGTGCGTCCGTCGTCGAGCAGCAACACGTCGCCGGCTCGCACGTCCTTGACCAGTTCCGGATAGTCGAGCCCCACCCGTCCCTCGTCACCCAGGGTGCAGGCGGCATCGAGAATGAATTCCTGGTTGGCCTTGATCTGGACCGGGCCGGCGGCGAACTTGCCGATGCGGATCTTGGGGCCCTGCAAATCCGCCATGACACCCACGGTGCGTCCTGCCTCGTGCGCCGCGGCCCGCAAGGCATCGACCCGCTGACGATGGTCGTCGGCTGTGCCGTGGGAAAAGTTGATTCGAACTACATCCACCCCGGCAGCCACCAGCGCCAGCATGCGCTCGGGGGTGCTCGACGCAGGACCGAGCGTGGCAACGATCTTGGTCGAGCGCTGAAGCGTAGCCGTCATCCAGCCGCCCGTTGTTCGAGCATCTCGACCGCCGGCAGCTTCTTGCCTTCGAGGAACTCGAGGAAGGCCCCACCAGCCGTGGAAATGTAGGAGACCTTGTCGTAGATGTCGTACTTCTGGATCGCCGCGATGGTGTCGCCGCCGCCCGCCAGGGTGAAGGCCTTGGTATTGGCGATGGCCATGGCGACTGCCTTGGTACCCTCACCGAACTGGTCGAATTCGAAGACGCCGACCGGGCCGTTCCACACCACCGTGCCCGCCTTCATGATGATGTCGACCAGCTCCTGGGCCGACTTCGGACCGATGTCGAAAATCATGTCGTCATCGGCCACGGCGCTGGCATCCTTGGCTACGGCCGGCTCGGCGGCATCGAACTTCTTGCCGCAAACCACGTCGACCGCAATCGGGATGGTGGCGCCTCGTGCCGTCATCTTCTTCATCAGCGCCTGGGCGGTAGGCACCAGGTCGTCCTCGCACAGCGACTTGCCGACGTTGCGGCCAGAGGCCTTGAGGAAGGTGTTGGCGATGCCGCCACCGACCACCATCTGATCGACTTTTTCGGACAGCGCTTCGAGTACGGTCAGTTTGGTCGAGACCTTGGAACCGCCGACGATGGCCACCATCGGCCGCGCCGGTGTCGCCAGCGCCTTGGTCAGCGCTTCAAGCTCCTCGGCCACCAGCAGGCCGGCACAGGCGGCCGGGGCATACTGGGCGACGCCATAGGTGGACGCTTCGGCACGATGCGCGGTACCGAAGGCATCCATGACGAACAGATCGCAAAGCGCGGCGTACTTGCGTGCGGTCGCCTCGACGTTCTTCTTCTCGCCTTTGTTGAAGCGGCAGTTCTCCAACAGCACCACTTCGCCGGGCGCGACTTCGAAACCGCCGTCGACCCAGTCGCGGATCACGCGCACCGGCTTGCCCAGCTTCTTGGCCATGACTTCGGCCACAGGCTTGAGCGAGTTTTCCTCGGCATAGACGCCCTCTTCCGGGCGCCCCAGATGTGAAGTCACCATCACCCTAGCCCCGGCCTTGAGGCACAACTCGATGGTCGGCATCGAGGCAGTGATGCGCGCGTCGGAGGTGACCTTGCCGTCCTTGACCGGGACATTGAGATCGGCGCGAATGAAAACGCGCTTGCCGGCCAGGTCGAAATCAGAAAGACGCTTGAACGTCATGCGTATCTCCCTGATGCCTTACTTGGCGACGTGCTTGACGAAGCGCAGCATGTTGCAGGTGTAGCCATACTCGTTGTCGTACCACGAGACGACCTTGACGAAGGTGCTGTCGAGCGCAATGCCGGCCTCGGCATCGAAGATCGAGGGCATCGAGCAGCCGCGGAAATCGGTGGCGACCACCTTCTCCTCGGTGTAGCCCAACACGCCCTTCATGGCGCCCTGCGAAGCGGCCTTCATGGCGGCACAGATGTCGGCGTAGGAGGCTTCCTTGCTCAGTTCAACCGTCAGGTCAACCACGGAAACGTCGGAGGTCGGCACGCGGAAGGCCATGCCGGTCAGCTTCTTGTTGAGTTCGGGAATCACCACGCCGACGGCCTTGGCCGCGCCGGTGGACGACGGGATGATGTTCTCGAGGATGCCGCGGCCGCCGCGCCAGTCCTTGTTCGACGGGCCGTCGACGGTCTTCTGCGTCGCCGTGGCGGCATGCACCGTGGTCATCAGGCCGCGCTTGATGCCCCAGTTGTCGTTGAGTACCTTGGCCACCGGGGCCAGACAGTTGGTGGTGCAGGAAGCAGCGGAGACGATCTTCTCGCCGGCATACTTGGCATGGTTCACGCCGAAGACGAACATCGGCGTGTCGTCCTTGGAAGGCGCGGACTGCACCACCTTCTTGGCGCCCGCAGCGATGTGCTTTTCGCAGCTTTCCTTGGTCAGGAACAGGCCAGTCGATTCGATCACCAGGTCGGCGCCGATTTCGTTCCACTTCAGTTCGGCCGGATCCTTGACTGCCGTCAGACGGATCTTTTTGCCGTTGACGATCAGGTTGCTGCCGTCGACGACGATGTCGCCCTTGA
>JAUYSD010000233.1 GCA_030696505.1 Sulfuritalea sp.
TACCGCGACTGGGCGATCGCCCTGCAACTGGTCGATCGTCGCGGAGCCGTTTCGGCTGAAGAGTTGACGAGCTTCTTCGACGGCGTGCAACAGATTGCGCAGCATATGGGCACGGCCCTGGAACTCCCGGTATTCGATGAAACCCTGCTGCATGCCGCCAGGCTCGACGAATTCTGCGCCGGCGTGGATATCCAGTTCGTGCTGCATGTGGTCGAGGCCACCGGCGGCGTGTTCGCCGGTACCAAGCTGCGCGGCGTGGCCGAAGCGGCGGGCCTGACGCTCGAAGCCGACGGCGTATTCCGCGCCCGCGACGAGGCTGGCGGCGAATTGTTCACCGTGGCCAACCTCGGCAACGAGCCGCTCGAAGCCGCTACCCTCGCGGCACTGGCGACGCATGGCCTGACGCTGAGCCTCGACGTGCCGCGCGCCGCCGATGGCGTTGCCGCCTTCGGCCGCATGCTGGCGACGGCGCGCCAATTGACCACGGCGCTGGGCGGCGTGCTGGTCGATGCGCAACGCGCACCGCTGTCGCAGGCGATGATCGACGCGATCGGCGCCAAGACCGCGGAACTCCAGCAGACCATGCGCGACGCCGGCATCGAGCCCGGTAGCGTGCGGGCGCTGCGCCTCTTTTCCTGATGTCCGTGCAGGAGGCAGCGGCGCGGGCCGCGGCCCTGCGCCGCGAGATCGAGCAGCACAACCATGCCTATTACGTGCTCGACGCGCCGACCATCCCGGACGCCGAATACGACAGGCTGTTCCGCGAACTGCAGGATATCGAGGTCGCGCATCCGCAACTGCTGAGCATGGATTCGCCGACGCAGCGGGTCGGCGGCAAGCCCTTGCCCGAGTTCTTGCCGGTGCGCCATGTGGTGCCGATGCTGTCGATCCGCACCGAGACCGACACCGAGCCTACGGGCGCGCGCGCCTTCGATGCCCGCGTGCGCCGCGAATTGGGTCTGGCCGAAGGCGATGCCGCGATCGAGTATGCAGCCGAACTCAAGTTCGACGGCCTTGCCATCAATCTGCGCTACGAGGACGGCGTGCTGGTGCAGGCCGCGACGCGCGGCGACGGCGAAACCGGCGAGGACGTGACGCAGAATATCCGCACCGTGCGGCGCATTCCGCTGCGCCTGACGGGCGAAGCGCCTGCGGTGCTGGAGGTGCGCGGCGAGGTATTCATCAGCCGGCCCGACTTCGAGCGCTACAACGAGAAGCAGCGCGCGCTGGGCAAAGCGACGCTGGTCAATCCGCGCAACGGCGCCGCCGGCAGCATCCGCCAGCTCGATCCGGCGATGGCCGCCGAGCGGCCCTTGTCCTTCTATGCCTACGGCCTGGGGGAGACCCGCGCCTGGGATCTGCCGCCGACTCACGCCGGCGTGCTCGATGCGCTGGCCGCCTGCGGCCTGCCGGTGTGCGAGCATCGCGCCGTGGTGCAGGGCGCCGAGGGCCTGATCGCCTTCCATGCGCGTATGCGCGAGGCGCGCGACAGCTTGCCCTTCGACATCGACGGCGTGGTGTACAAGGTCAATTCGCTGGCGCTGCAGCAGCGCCTCGGCTTCGTCACGCGCGAGCCGCGTTGGGCCGTGGCGCACAAGTACCCGGCCGAGGAGGCGCTGACCACAGTCGAGGCGATCGAACTGCAGGTCGGCCGCACCGGCGCCATCACGCCGGTGGCACGCCTGGCGCCGGTCTTCGTCGGTGGCGTGACGGTGACCAATGCCACCTTGCACAACGAGGGCGAGGCGCGGCGCAAGGACGTGCGCATCGGCGATACGGTGGTCGTGCGGCGCGCCGGCGACGTGATTCCCGAAGTGGTGTCGGTGGTTGTCGACCAGCGGCCGATGAAGGCGGACGGCGAGCCGCTGCATGCGGCCTTTGAACTGCCCAAGGCTTGCCCGGTCTGCGGCTCGGCGGTGGAGCGGCCCGAGGACGAGGCCATCGCGCGCTGCAGCGGCGGCCTGTTCTGCCCGGCGCAGCGCAAGCGGGCGCTGCTGCATTTCGCCGGACGGCGTGCGCTGGACATCGAAGGTCTGGGCGACAAGCTGATGGAGCAACTGGTCGATCATGCCATCGTCAAGACACCGGCCGATCTCTACAAGCTGGGCCTGCTGGCCTTGGTCAATCTTGAACGCATGGCGGAGAAATCCGCGTTGAACATTCTGGTGGCTGTCGAGAAAAGTAAGCACACCATCCTGGCGCGTTTCATTTTCGCGCTGGGTATCCGCAATGTCGGCGAGACGACGGCGAAGGATCTGGCGCGCCACTTCGGCAATCTCGATGCGCTGATGGCGGCCGATCTCGACCGCCTGCAGCAGGTGCCCGATGTCGGCCCGGTGGTGGCGGAGTCCATCCTCCGCTTCTTCGCCGAGCCGCACAACATCGAGGTGATCGAGCAGTTGCGCGCGGCCGGGGTGAACTGGCCCGAGGGCGAGTCGGTCGCAGCGGCGAATTCGCCGCTCGCCGGCAAGACCTTCGTCCTCACCGGCGCGCTGCCGACGCTGACGCGCGACGAAGCCAAGGACATGATCGAGGCGCTGGGCGGCAAGGTGGCCGGCTCGGTGTCGAAGAAGACCGATTACGTGGTGGCCGGCGCGGAAGCCGGTTCCAAGCTCGACAAGGCGCAGGCCCTGGGGCTTACCATTCTGGACGAGACACAATTCAGGGAACTGATTTCCTCATGAGCATTCTCGTTTCGCAAGCGGTGGTGGCAAAAATGGAGGTGGTCACAAATTGTGACCACCTCGTCCGGCTCAAGTTTTCCCCGTCATTGCCCTACGCTTTCACCGAGCACGGCGCCCTGATGCTGGGCAACGTGCTGAAGTCTTCGCGGGCCGTCGAGGTGAGCCTGCTGGTGGTGCGTGCCTTCGTCCAGATTCGTGAGATGCTTTCCGCCCACAAGGACATTGCTGCCAAGCTCGATCAAATGGAACGCAAGCTGTCCAGTCACGACCAGGCCATCGCCGGCCTGATCGACGCCATCCGGCAACTGATGAATCCCCCGGCGCCCGCACGTCGCGGCATCGGTTTCACCGCCAACATCGATTCCAAACCTAGGAACAAGAAATGAAAAAAGTTACCAAGGCGGTCTTTCCCGTCGCGGGCCTCGGCACGCGCTTCCTGCCGGCGACCAAGGCCAGCCCCAAGGAAATGATGCCTATCGTGGACAAGCCGCTGATCCAGTACGCGGTGGAGGAGGCGGTGGCCGCCGGCATCACCGACATGATCTTCGTCACCGGCCGTTCCAAGCGCGCCATCGAGGACCATTTCGACAAGGCTTATGAGTTGGAGAGCGAACTCGAGCAGCGTGGCAAGACCGAACTGCTGGAGTTCGTGCGCAACATGATCCCGAAGAACATCAACTGCATCTACATCCGCCAGCCGGAGGCGCTCGGGCTGGGCCACGCGGTGCTCTGCGCCTATCCGGCGGTGGGCGACGAGCCCTTCGCGGTGCTGCTGGCCGACGACCTGATCGACGGCGAGCCGCCGGTCATGAAGCAGATGGTGGATGTGTATGACTACTACCGCACTTCGGTGATCGGCGTGCAGCAGGTGCCGCGCGAAGACACCGGCAGTTACGGCATCGTGGACAGCAAGCCGATGAACGAGACGCTGGAGCAGATCGTGCGCATCGTCGAAAAGCCCAAACCCGAGGAGGCGCCGTCCACCCTGGCGGTGGTCGGCCGCTACGTGCTGACGCCACGCATCTTTCATCACCTGGCCAATATCGGCAAGGGCTTAGGCGGCGAGATCCAGCTTACCGACGGCATTGCCGCGCTGCTGGAGGAGGAGCAGGTGCTGGCCTATCGCTACCAGGGCACCCGCTACGATTGCGGTTCCAAGCTCGGCTATCTCGAAGCGACCGTGGCCTTCGGCCTGCGCCATCCCGAAATCGGCGCAGCCTTTGCCGCCAGCCTGAGGCGCATGGCATGGGCGCCCCCCGCCGGGCCGCCCCAAGGAAGGCGCAGCCAAGCTTCGGAGCCGCGCAGCGGCGAACCATCGTCCCACCAGGGGATACCGTCCCTCCTGTGGAGGGACATATCACCTCCTCGCTTGGCGAGGGGGCTGGGGGGAGGGTAGTTCCATGAGCCCACAGGAAGCGCAGAAGATTTTCGACGAGGCCGATCTGCTGTGTTCGGCCGAAGAGTCGGCGCTGGCGGTACGGCGCGTGGCGGCCGAGATCACGGCGCGCCTGGCCGACGCCAATCCGCTGGTGCTGGCGGTGATGGGCGGTGCCGTGGTGTTCACCGGCCAACTCCTGCCGCAACTGATTTTTCCGCTGGATTTCGATTACCTGCATGTCACGCGCTACGGCGACGTCACCAGCGGCGGTGACCTGGAATGGATCGTCAAGCCGCGGTCCAACGTCGCGGGGCGTGTGGTGCTGGTGGTGGATGACATCCTCGATGAAGGCGTGACCATGGCCGAGGTGGTCCGCCGCCTGCGGCAGCAAGGCGCCAGCGAGGTACTGAGCGCCGTGTTCGCCGACAAGAATCTCGGCCATGCCAAGCCGGTTGCGGCCGATTTCGTCGGCGTGCATCTGCCGAATCGCTATGTCTTCGGCTACGGCATGGACGTCAAGGGTGCGTGGCGCAACCTGCCGGCGGTCTATGCGGTGAAGGGCCTGTAGCGCCGCTGACATCGGCGCAACAGATTCGTCGCGCAAAGCCGCGCAGGGCTTGCATCTTGCGCAGAATTAATGGAACAATGCGGCTTTCCAAACCGAAGGGGAATTCGATGAACAAGAGCGAACTGATTGAAGCAGTAGCCGAGCGTGCCGAGCTTTCCAAGGCCGCGGTCAACAAGGCCATCGATGCCTTGACCGAAGTGATTACCTCCGTAATTTCCAAAGGCAATCCGGTTGCCCTGATTGGATTCGGTACCTTCAAGGCGGTCAATCGCGCCGCTCGCACCGGCAAGAACCCGAAGACGGGTGCTCCCCTGAAGATCGCCGCCAAGGCGGTGCCGAAGTTTTCCGCCGGCGCTGGCCTGAAGGCCGCCGTTGCCGGCAAGAAGCCCGCGGCGAAGAAGCCTGCCGCTGCCAAGAAGCCCGCCGCCAAGCCGGCAGCCGCGAAGAAGCCCGCCGCGAAGAAGAAGTAAGCCAGCGCCGCTTCAGCGAAAAGGGCAACCCGCGGGTTGCCCTTTGCTTTGGTGCTTTGCCATTCGCTCAGTCGAGTACGTGCGACACCAGGCCGTCGGCCAGCTTGGGCTCGAACCAGGTGGATTTCGGCGGCATCACCTCGTTGTTGTCGGCCACCGCCATCAACTGATCCATGCTGGTGGGATGGAGGGCGAAGGCCACCGCCATCTCGCCCGAGTCGACGCGCCGTTCCAGTTCGGCCAGGCCGCGGATGCCGCCGACGAAGTCGATGCGCTTGTCGCGGCGCAGGTCGGCAATGCCCAGCAGCGGCGCCAGCACATGGTCCGACAGCAGCGAGACATCGAGGCGCGCCACCGGGTCCTCGGGAATCAGTTCGGGTTTGATGCGCAGCCTGCGCCAGCGTCCGGCGAGATACATGCCGAACTCGCCGGGACGGGTCGGATGCGCGCGGCCGGCGCTGTCTTCGACCGTGAAGGCGGTGGCGAGGCGTGTCACCAGCGCCAACTCTTCGAGGCCATTGAGGTCCTTGACGACGCGGTTGTAGTCGAGGATCTTCATCTGGTGATGAGGGAAGATCACCGACAGGAAATAGTCGGCCGAGGATTCGCGTCCCTGCTGGTGGCGTGCGGCGGCGACGCGCGAGGCGGCGGCCGAGCGGTGATGGCCGTCGGCGATGTAAAGCGCCTTCATGGCGTCGAAAGTTGCGGTGATCGCCGCGATTTGCGCGGCGTCGGTCAGGACCCAGATCTGGTGGCGGATGCCGTCGTCGGCGACGATGTCGGCGGCCGGCGCGCTTTGCGCGATGGCGGCGATTTGTGCATCGGCCGTGCTCGATGCCGGGTAGGCCAGCAGCACCGGACCGGTCTGGGCGTTCGTCGCCTCGATCTGGCGCACGCGATCGTCTTCCTTGTCGGGCCGGGTGAACTCGTGCTTGCGGATGCGGTTGCTGTCGTAATCGGCGACGTTCGCGGCGGCCACCAGACCGGTCTGCACGTGGTCTCCAGCTTCGCCGGGCATGGTCAGGCGATAGGCGTAGTAGCAGGGCGCGACGTCCCTGGCCAGCACGCCGGCGGCGAGCAACTTCTGCAGGTTTTCGGCTGCCTTGGCATATACCGCCGGCGCATAGGGATCCATGTCCGGCGGCAGGTCGATTTCCGGCTTCGAGATATGCAGGAAGGACCACGGCTTGCCGGCGGCGCGGACTCTCGCTTCATCGCTGGAGAGGACATCGTAGGGCGGCGCGGCGATGGCGCCGGCCTGGCCGGGGGCAGGGCGCAGGCCGCGAAAGGCTCGAATCAGGCTCATGGGGATTCTCAGGCGGGTTGGGCGGACAGGCCGCGCAGCGCGGCATCGGCGTCGCGGATCATTTTCTCGGTGGTCGGCCAATCGACGCAGGCATCGGTCACCGAGCAGCCATATTTCAGCTGCGACAGATCGTCGGGGATAGGCTGGTTGCCGGCCTCGATGAAGCTCTCGATCATCAGGCCGACGATGGAGCGATGGCCGCTCTTACGCTGGGCGCAGATCTGATTCACGCAGTCCTGCATCACCAGCGGCTGCAACTCGGGCTTTTTGTAGCTGTTGGCGTGCGAGCAATCGACCACGATATTGTGCGGCAGTCCGGCCTTGGCCAGCGCCGCCTCGGCCAGCGCGACGCTGACGGTGTCGTAGTTCGGCCGCCCGCCGCCACCGCGCAGCACCAGATGGCCGTAGCGGTTGCCGGCGGTGCGCACCACGCTGGAACGGCCCTGCATATTGATGCCGAGGAAGCTGTGCGGGCTCGACGCCGAGATGATCGCGTTGACCGCGGCATCGAGCGAACCGTCGGTGCCGTTCTTGAAGCCGACTGGCGCCGAGAGCCCGGAAGACATCTCGCGATGGGTTTGCGATTCCGAAGTGCGGGCGCCGATCGCGGCCCAGCCGATCAGGTCGCCCAGGTATTGCGGCGCGATCGGGTCGAGCGCCTCGGTGCCGGCCGGCAGCCCGATTTCATTCACGGCCAGCAGGAACTCGCGCGCCTTCTGCATGCCTTCCTCGATGTGGAAGGAATCGTCCATGCGCGGATCGTTGATGTAGCCCTTCCAGCCGGTCGCGGTGCGCGGCTTTTCGAAATACACGCGCATCACCAGCAGCATGGTGCCGGCGACTTCATCGGCCAGCTTCTTCAGGCGCCGCGCGTAATCGAGCCCGGCGACGGGGTCGTGGATCGAGCAGGGGCCGACCACGACGAAGATGCGCGGGTCCTTGCCGTCGAGGATGCGTTCCAGCGTGCGCCGTCCCGCCAGCACCGACTCTGCGGCGGAGTCCGACAGCGGCACGCGGCCGTGGATTTCCTCCGGCGTCGGCATCGGTTCGAAGGCTTCGATATTGAGGTTTTCAGTGATCTGCATCAGGGTTTCAACTTGTTGAAGAGTTCTCTTACCGCGACGACGCGCTCCTTGAGGTTCGCGCTGGGTTTCTGCCAGAGCAGCTTGTCCTGACCGGCCAGCTTGAAACTGCGGTCGCTTTGCAGCAGGCGGATGATTTTCGCGGGGTCGATCGGAGGGTTGGGCACAAATTGCAATTGTATCGCGGCCGGGCCCGCATCCAGCTTGGCCAGGCCCAGGGCGCGGCCGGCCAGACGCAGGCGGTGGGTTTCCATCAGGGCCAGAGTCTGCGCCGGCATTTCGCCGTAGCGGTCGATCAACTCTTCCTGCATGGCGCGCAGATCGTCCTCGCTGTCGCAGTTGGCCAGACGCTTGTACAGCGTCAGGCGTTCATGAACGTCGGGGCAGTAGTCGTTGGTCAGCAGCGCCGGCACGCGCAGGTTGATCTCCGAGGTGATCGACAGCGGCTGGGTCAGGTCGGGCACCTTCTCGCCGGCCTTCAGCGCGCGCACCGCGGCGTTGAGCATGTTGGTGTACATGGCGAAGCCGATTTCGTGGATTTCGCCACTTTGCGATTCGCCCAGCACTTCGCCGGCGCCGCGGATTTCCAGGTCGTGCATGGCGAGGAAGAAGCCGGAGCCGAGTTCCTCCATGGCCTGGATCGCTTCGAGGCGGCGCTTGGCCTGCGCCGTCGGCTTGGCGTCTTCGTGGGTCAGCAGGTAGGCGTAGGCCTGGTGGTGCGAACGGCCGACACGGCCGCGCAACTGGTGCAGCTGCGCCAGGCCGAACTTGTCGGCGCGATTGATGACGATGGTGTTGGCATGCGGGTTGTCGATGCCGGTCTCGATGATGGTCGAGCACAGCAGCAGGTTGTGCTTCTGCTGGGTGAACTCGCGCATTACGCGCTCCAGCTCGCGTTCCGGCAACTGGCCGTGGCCGACCACGATGCGCGCCTCGGGCAGCAGCGCGTGCAGGCGCTCTTTCATGTTCTCTATGGTGTCGACTTCGTTGTGCAGGAAATACACCTGTCCGCCGCGCTTGAGTTCGCGCAGTACAGCTTCGCGGATGATGCCCTGGCTGAAACCGGCGACGAAGGTCTTGATCGCCAGGCGCTTCTGCGGCGGCGTCGCGATCACCGAGAAATCGCGCAGTCCTTCGAGCGACAGGCCCAGGGTGCGCGGGATCGGCGTCGCGGTCAGGGTCAGCACGTCTACCTGCGCTCGCAGCG
>JAUYSD010000272.1 GCA_030696505.1 Sulfuritalea sp.
GGGGGGTAGCAGGCGCCGCAGCAGATGCATTTCTTTTCATCGACTTCGAGCGAAGGCTTGCCATTGACCAGCGCCGGACGAATCGCGGCGACCGGGCAGCGGGCGACCACGGTCGGGCGCTCGCAGACGTTGGCGACCAGATCGTGGTTGATCTTGGGCGGCTTGGTGTGCTGGATGATTACGGCGATGTCGGCCTGGCCGCCGCAGTTGATCTCGCAGCAGGAGGTGGACATATGCACGCGGTTGGGCATTTCCTCGTTCTTGAACTCGTTGTAGAGCTCGTCCATCATCGACTTGACCACGCCGGAGGCGTCGGTGCCGGGGATGTCGCAGTGCAGCCAGCCCTGGGTGTGCGAAACCATCGAGACCGAGTTGCCGGTGCCGCCGACCGGGAAGCCGTTCTTTTCGAGTTCGGCGATCATCGGATCGACCTTCTTCTGGTCGGCGACCATGAACTCGATGTTGGAGCGGATGGTGAAACGGACAAAGCCTTCGGCGAACTGGTCGGCGATGTCGCACAGCTTGCGAATGGTCCAGACGTCCATCTGGCGCTGGGTGCCGGCGCGCACGGTCCAGATTTCATCGCCGGTATGCGACACGTGGTGCAGCACGCCGGGACGGGGCCGGTCGTGATACTTCCAGTTGCCGTAGTTCTTGATCATCGTCGGGTGCAGGTGCGGCTTGTTGTCCGGCACGCCGCATTCGATGGCTTTGCGCAGCGGGGCGGCGGGGGTGGGTGCGTTCATGCTCGATCTCCTCAGGCGGCGGCTTTGCTGGCGTTGATGCGGGCGACTTCCTCGTCCCAGCCAGCGGTATTGACATAGGGGTTCATGCGCGGCGTCGAGACCATGTTGGCGTCGATTTCGACTTCGATGCCTTCGAGGAAATTGACCAGGCCGATGCGTTCGATCATTTCGCCGGTGCGCTCGTGCTCGAGGGCGTTCTCGGCGAAGAAGTCGATGATCTTCTGACCCAGTTCGGTCAGCTTCTCGTAGTCCTCGTCCTTCTGCAGCGGCAGGAAGGGAATCACCACGGTGCCCATCAGGTCGCCGATCTTCAGCGTGCGCTTGCCGCCGACCAGAACCGTCGCGCCCTTGTCGACACCGGTCGCCAGCGCGCCGGTCATGACGTTGATGCAGTGCATGCAGCGCACGCAGTCCTTGTTGTCGATTTCCAGGGCCTGGCCGTCATTGATGGCGACGCTGGAGAAGTGGCTGTCCTTGCGGACGTCCTTGATTTCCTTGATCTGGATGGCCTTGGTCGGGCAGCGGGCGACGACGTCATTCACCAGTTCGTTCATGCCGTGCTTGGCGAACCACTTCTTGGCCAGCGCCTCGTCGGTGCGGATGTTGTCGCGCCAGGTGCCGATCACGGCCATGTCCGAACGCTGGATCGAATTCATGCAGTCGTTGGGGCAGCCGGAGAACTTGAACTTGAACTTGTAGGGCAGGGCCGGACGATGGATGTCGTCGAGGAAGGTATTCAGCACTTCGCGGTGGGCCTTGGCTTCGTCGTAGCAGGACTGCTCGCAGCGCGCCGCGCCGACGCAGGACATCGAGGTGCGCACGGCCGGGCCGGCGCCGCCGAGGTCGAAGCCCATGTCGTTGATTTCGTCGAAGGCCTTCTGCACGTTATCCGTGGTGGCGCCCTGGAACATGATGTCGCCCGACTGGCCGTGCAGCGCGATCAGGCCGGAGCCGTGCTTTTCCCAGATGTCGCAGAACTGGCGCAGCGTCGCGGTGTTGTAGTGCATGCCGGGAGGCGGCATGACGCGAATGGTGTGGAACTCGGCGGCATCCTTGAATACCGGCTGGCCGTTTTCGTCCTTGATCTCGGTGAAGCGCGGAATGATGCCGCCGCCGTAACCGCGCACGCCGACCGTGCCGCCCTTCCAGTAGCCCTTGCGGGTCTGGTAGGAATGTTCCAGATGGCCGAGAATGTCGACCACGTAGTCCTTGTCCTTGGCCAGGCGCTTGAGGCCGGTGACAAAGCTCGGCCAGGGGCCGCTTTCCAGTTGATCAAGATTCGGTGTTGGGTGCATGGGCTTGGCCATGGTTTGTCTCCTCGTTGTCGGGGGGGGTAACTCGATGGAGCGATGTTAGGAGTCTGTGCGGTGCACAAACCATACCTCCGGCAGGTAATTCGACCTACCCCAAAGGGTTATATGCTTGCACTCCCATCCGGTGATGGCTGTCTACCCGTCGCTGGTGCCATAGTCCGCACCCAATAGAGATTGGAAACCCATTGGATACCGTCACCTCGCTCGACAAGTTCCGTGTGCCCATCGGCAACCAGGAGATCGAACTGCAGCAGTTCGTCTTCGAGGCCGGCGGCATGCCGCTGCTGCGCACGCGGATTCGCGAGCGCAGCCGCTTCACCATTTTCGACATCGATCCGGCCACCGCTGCGCGCTGGGGCAAGGTGCTCTGCGCCTGGGCCGCGACGCAGCCGGGTGGGGCCGACGCGGATAAGGAGGGCGAGTGAATCATTCGCCGGACGAGGCTTCGGCCGTGATGGTCGACATGGTGTTCTCGCTCGAAGAGGGAACATTCGGCGATGACCATGCCGAGGCCTTGTCGCGGTCGGTGCGGCGTGTCCTGCCCTGGTTCGACGAGGAAGCCGAAGCCGGCATCCTGCCGCTGTCCGGGCTGGCGCACGGCAATAATGGGATGTGCTTCGTCGGCCGTCGCAGCCGGCTGGTTTTGCGCCTGCCGATTCACCGTAGCGCCAGCGCCAACTCTCTGGCTGGCACCCGGCTCGATCTCGATGGCGCCGTGCTGACCGTGGGT
>JAUYSD010000286.1 GCA_030696505.1 Sulfuritalea sp.
GCCTTCCTCCCCGGCTCGCTGGTCGATACCCGTCCGGTCAAGGACACCACGCCTTTCGAAGGCAAGGACTACGAATTCAAGGTCATCAAGCTCGACCGCAAGCGCAACAACGTGGTGGTTTCGCGCCGCGCCGTGCTCGAAGCCAGCATGGGTGAAGAGCGCCAGAAACTGCTGGAAAACCTCCAGGAAGGCACCGTCATCAAGGGCATCGTCAAGAACATCACCGACTACGGCGCCTTCGTCGACCTCGGCGGCATCGACGGCCTGCTGCACATCACCGACCTGGCCTGGCGTCGCGTACGTCACCCGTCGGAAGTGCTCAACGTCGGCGACGAAGTCACCGCCAAGGTGCTCAAGTTCGACCAGGAAAAGAACCGCGTCAGCCTCGGCATGAAGCAGCTGGGCGAAGATCCGTGGGTGGGAATCGCCCGCCGTTACCCGCAGGGCACGCGCCTGTTCGGCAAGGTCACCAACCTGACCGATTACGGCTCGTTCGTCGAGATCGAGCAAGGCATCGAAGGCCTGGTGCACGTGTCCGAAATGGACTGGACCAACAAGAACATTCACCCGACCAAGGTTGTCCAGCTGGGCGACGAAGTCGAAGTGATGATCCTCGAAATCGACGAAGACCGTCGCCGCATTTCGCTCGGCATGAAGCAGTGCATGGCGAACCCGTGGGACGATTTCGCGATGAACCACAAGAAGGGCGACAAGGTCCGCGGCGCCATCAAGTCGATCACCGACTTCGGCATCTTCATCGGCCTGCCCGGCGGTATCGATGGTCTGGTGCATCTGTCCGACCTGTCCTGGTCGGCCACCGGCGAGGAAGCCAAGCAGAACTTCAAGAAGGGCGATGAAGTCGAGGCCGTGGTGCTGTCCATCGATGTCGAGAAGGAGCGCATTTCGCTCGGCGTCAAGCAGCTCGATGGCGATCCCTTCACGAGTTTCGTTGCGACTCATGACAAGAACAGCCTGGTGTCCGGCACGGTGACCAGCGTCGACCAGCGTGGTGCGGTGGTGGATCTGGGTTCCGAGGTCGAAGGCTATCTGCGCGTCTCCGAGTTCTCCCGCGAGCGCATCGAAGACCTGACCCAGCATCTGAAGGTCGGTGACGTGATCGAAACCATGATCGTCAACGTCGATCGCAAGACGCGCTCGATCAACCTGTCGATCAAGGCCAAGGATCAGGTGGAACAGAGCCAGGCGATGCAGAAGCTTGCATCGGACAGCAGTTCGGCCAGCAGCGGCACGACCAATCTGGGCGCGCTGCTCAAGGCCAAACTCAACCAGCAGTCATAACAATCCGACCTTATGACAAAATCGGAACTCATCGCCCGGCTGGCGGAGCGTTTTCCCCAGCTCGTGGCGAAGGATGCCGACTATGCCGTCAAGATGATTCTCGATGCCCTTACTGCGGCGCTGGTGCGCAGTGATCGCATCGAGATTCGCGGCTTCGGCAGCTTTGCGCTGAATTATCGGCCACCGCGTGTAGGTCGCAATCCGAAGTCGGGCGACAAGGTGCAGGTACCTGAAAAGTACGTGCCCCATTTCAAGGCCGGCAAGGAACTGCGGGAACGGGTCGATTATCGGCCATGAGCCGCGCAGCTTGCATCAGAGCGGCACCCTAGTCAGGGTGCCGTTTTGCTGACCTTCAGAATTCTATTGTGACCACCCTGCTCAAGCTTTTTGTCTGGCTGTTGCGTATCGTGGTCTTCGTCGGCCTGTTCGGACTGGCGATCAAGAACAGCGGCCCGATGGAACTGCGCTTCTTTCTCGAACAGTCCTGGACCGCCCCGATCTCGCTGGTGATCCTCACGGTATTCGCCATCGGCGTGGCAGTCGGGTTGACCGCGGCGCTGGGCGTATTCCTGCGCCCCGACCGCACTGCCTCGCGCGAGCCGCGTTAGCCCCATGGAAATCGAACTCTGGTGGCTGCTGGTCCTGCCAGCCTTTTTCGTTCTCGGCTGGGTGGCGGCGCGCATCGATATCCGGCAACTTCTCAAAGAATCGCGCGCCCTGCCGCGGTCCTATTTCAAGGGCCTGAATTTCCTGCTCAACGAACAGCCGGACCAGGCCATCGAGGCCTTCATCGAGGCAGCGCGGGTCGATCCGGAAACCATAGAACTGCACTTCGCGCTGGGCAACCTGTTTCGCCGCCGCGGCGAGACCGACCGCGCCATCCGCGTGCATCAGAACCTGATCGAACGCGATGGCTTGTCGGCAGCCCAGCGCCTGCACGCACTGTCGGAACTCGGCCAGGACTATCTCAAGGCCGGCCTGCTGGATCGCGCCGAGGACATCTTCGTCAAATTGCGCGGCACTGACCGCGACGAGGAAGCGCTGAAGAACCTGCTGGAAATCTACCAGCAGGAAAAGGAATGGGCTAAGGCGATCGCCATTTGCGATGCCATGCCCAACCATTCCGATCATCTCTGGCACAAGGAAATCGCCGAGTTTCGTTGCGAGATGGCCGCCAACGAAATGCTTCACGATCGTCACGACGAAGCGCGCCGGCTGCTCGACGAGGCGCTGGCCGCCAACCGCAAGTGCGTGCGCGCCAATTTGCTGCTGGGCGAGCTGGCGGCAAAAGTTGGCGCTGGCCGAGGTGAGGTAAACGAGGCGATCGAGCACTGGAAGCGCATCGAACAGCAGAATCCGGTGTATCTCGCGCTGGCCGCGGAAAAGCTCATGACGGCCCACATCCAGGCCGGGCGTCGCGAACAGGGCGTGCAGCTCCTGCGTGGCTGGCTTGAGCGCCATCCCTCGCTCGACCTGCTCGACGCGGTGTTTCGCGCGACGCTCGACAACGACGGCGCCGAAGCCGCCTATACACTGGTGCGCGACGAGTTGCGGCGCAATCCGACGCTGCTCGGACTCGACAAACTGCTCGAGGCGCAAATCCTGGTGGTGCCGCCCGAAAAGCGCGCCGATCTGGAGCTGATCAAGAACCTGATCCACAATCACACCCGCCGCGTCGCACGCTATCGTTGCGATGCCTGCGGTTTCAAGGCGCGGCAGTTCTACTGGCGCTGCCCCGGCTGCGGCGGCTGGGAAACCTACCCGCCCCGGCGCACCGAAGAATTCGACATTACCTTGTAGAGGAACTCCATGAAGATCACCGTCATCGGCACCGGTTACGTCGGCCTGGTCTCCGGCACCTGCCTGGCAGACGTCGGCAACGACGTGCTCTGCCTTGATCTCGACGCGGCGAAAATCCGCACCCTCAACGAAGGCGGCATTCCGATTTACGAACCCGGCCTGGAAGCCATGGTAAGGAGGAACGAGGCGGCCGGACGCCTGCGCTTCACCACCGACATCGAGGCCGCGGTCGCCCACGGCGTACTGCAGTTCATCGCCGTCGGCACGCCGCCTGACGAGGACGGGTCCGCCGACCTGCAATACGTGGTCGCCGCCGCGGGCAATGTCGGACGCTACATGGACGGCTACAAGGTCGTGGTGGACAAGTCCACGGTCCCGGTGGGTACCGCCGACAAGGTTCGCGCGGCGATCGCCGAAGAGCTCGACGGGCGTGGCGCCAAGATCGACTTCAGCGTGGTTTCCAATCCGGAGTTCCTCAAGGAAGGCGCGGCAGTCGACGACTTCATGAAGCCCGACCGCATTGTCGTCGGTGCCGACGACGAGCGGGCAATAGCCCTGATGCGGGAGCTTTACGCACCCTTCCAGCGCAATCATGAACGCCTGATCCTGATGGACGTGAAGAGCGCCGAACTGACCAAGTACGCCGCCAACGCCATGCTGGCGACCCGTATCAGCTTCATGAACGAACTCGCCAATCTGGCCGAAAAACTCGGTGCCGACATCGAACTGGTCAGGAAGGGCATCGGCGCCGATCCGCGCATCGGTTTCCATTTCCTGTACCCGGGCGTCGGCTACGGTGGTTCCTGCTTTCCCAAGGACGTGCAGGCCCTGATTCGCACCGCGCAGGATGCCGGACAGGAGTTGCAGGTGCTGCAGGCGGTCGAGGCGGCCAACCAGATGCAGAAGGGCGTGCTGGGGCACAAGATCACCGCGCGCCTGGGCAAGGATCTCGACGGCAAGACCTTCGCCCTCTGGGGCCTGGCCTTCAAGCCCAATACCGATGACATGCGCGAGGCGCCGAGCCTGGTGCTGATCGAGGAGTTGCTGGCGCGCGGCGCATCGGTCTGCGCCTATGACCCGGTGGCAGTGCACGAAGCCCGGCGCATCCTCGGCGAGAATCCGCGCATCCGCTATGCCGCATCGCCGATGGAGGCGCTCGACGGCGCCGATGCGCTGGCCATCGTCACCGAGTGGAAGGAATTCCGCAGCCCCGACTTCGCGGCGATCAAGGCCAAGCTAAAGACGCCGGTGATCTTCGACGGCCGCAATCTCTACGATCCGGCGACGCCGCGCAAGGCCGGATTGGAATACTTCGCGATCGGCCGCCTGTGAACTTGGTTCCTGACACTTCCAACACCCGCATCCTGGTGGTCGGCGACGTCATGCTTGACCGCTACTGGTTCGGCGAGGTGTCGCGCATTTCGCCTGAAGCGCCGGTGCCCGTGGTCAAGGTCGAGCGCGTCGAAGAGCGCCCGGGAGGCGCCGCCAACGTGGCGCGCAACTGCGCCGCCCTGGGCGCACACGTGGCCTTGCTCTCGGTGGTCGGTGCCGACGAGGCGGGCCTGAGCCTGGCACGGCTGATGAATGATTCCGGCATCGAATGCAGCCTGCACGAGGACGCCAAGCTCAGCACCACGGTCAAGCTGCGCGTGATAGGTCGGCAGCAGCAGTTGCTGCGCATCGATTTCGAGAACTCGCCGGATCATGAAGTACTGCAGGCCAAACTGGCGGATTTCGAATCGCGCCTGGCCGACTGCGACGTGGTGATTCTGTCCGATTACGGCAAGGGCGGTCTCGCTCACATCACGGAAATGATCGCCCTGGCCCGTGCCGCCGGCAAGCAGGTGCTGGTCGATCCGAAGGGTGAGGACTACGCCCGTTATAGCGGCGCCACCCTGCTGACGCCTAACCGGTCCGAGATGCGTCAGGTCGTCGGGCGCTGGAAAGACGATGCCGAACTTGAACGCAAGGCCACGCGCCTGCGCGAGGAATTGCAGCTGGAAGCCTTGCTGGTGACCCGCAGCGAGGAAGGCATGACGCTGTTTTCGGCCGGCGCTGTGGCCCATGAGGCCGCCGTGGCGCGCGAGGTCTATGATGTCAGCGGCGCCGGAGACACGGTGATTGCGACGCTGGCGGTGATGCTGGGCAGCGGCCTGTCCCTGCCGCAGTCCATGCGTCAGGCCAATCTCGCCGCCGGCATCGTGGTCGGCAAATTGGGCACGGCGACGTGCTCTCTCGACGAATTGAAGCTGCTCAACTAGCTTAGGAAATTCCATGTACTACGTAGTCACTGGCGCAGCCGGTTTTATTGGCGCAAATCTGGTCAAGGCGCTCAACGAGCGTGGCGTCACCGACATCATCGCCGTCGACAACCTGACGCGCGCCGACAAGTTTCTCAACCTCACCGACTGCGAGATCGCCGACTACCTCGACAAGCACGAGTTCCTCGAACTGGTCGAGAACGGCCAGCTCGACGGCGGCGTCGAGGCCATCCTGCACGAAGGCGCGTGCTCGGATACCATGGAAACCGATGGCCGCTACATGATGGCCAACAATTACCGCTTCTCGCTGTCCCTGCTGGATTTCTGCACCGAGCAGGAGATGCCGCTGCTGTATGCCTCTTCGGCGTCCGTTTATGGTGGCGGCGGCGTATTCCGCGAGGAACGCGAGTTCGAGGCGCCGCTCAATGTCTATGGCTATTCGAAATTCCTCTTCGATCAGGTGGTACGTCGCCGAATTGGGCCAAATGCGGCCAACGCCGACTCCCAGGTAGCCGGCTTCCGCTATTTCAACGTTTATGGCCCACGCGAACAGCATAAGGGACGCATGGCCTCGGTGGCCTTCCATCACTTCAACCAGTACCGGGCCGAGGGCAAGGTCAAGCTGTTTGAGGGCTATGGCGGCTACGGCAACGGCGAGCAGCGGCGTGACTTCGTGTATGTCGGGGACGTGGTCAAGGTCAACATGGATTTCCTCGAAAGCCGGGCATCGGGTATTTTCAATCTCGGCACCGGCCGCGCGCAAAGCTTCAACGAGCTTGCCGCCGCCACCGTGAATGCCTGCCGCGCGCTGGAAGGCAAGCCGGCTCAGTCGGTGGCCGAACTGGTGGGGCAGGGCATCATCGAATACATTGCCTTTCCGGATGCGTTGAAAGGCAAGTATCAGAGCTTTACCGAGGCCGATCTTGGGCAATTGCGCGCAGCCGGCTATCAGGAAAGCTTCGCCACCGTCGAAGAGGGCGTGGCCGACTATGTGAAATGGCTCGCGAAATGAACTACAGATCGCTCGAAGATTTCGTCGGCAATACGCCGCTGGTGCAGCTCCAGCGCCTGCCCGGCGCGGAGAACGCTCGGCGCAACAACGTGATCCTGGCCAAGCTGGAAGGCAACAATCCGGCCGGTTCGGTCAAGGACAGGCCGGCGCTGTCGATGATCACCCACGCCGAAGCGCGCGGCCGCATCAAGCCGGGCGACACGCTGATCGAGGCCACCTCGGGCAACACCGGGATCGCGCTGGCGATGGCGGCGGCGATGCGCGGCTACCGCATGATCCTGATCATGCCGGAGAACCAGAGCGTCGAACGCTGCCAGACCATGCGCGCCTTCGGCGCCGAACTGGTGCTGACACCCAAGGCCGGCGGCATGGAAGCCGCCCGGGACTTGGCGGAGAAAATGGTGGCGGACGGCAAGGGCATCGTGCTCGACCAGTTTGCCAATGCCGACAATCCGCTGGCGCACTACGAAGGCACCGGGCCGGAAATCTGGCGCGACACCGAAGGCCGCATCACCCACTTCGTTTCCAGCATGGGCACCACCGGCACCATCATGGGCTGCTCGCGCTATTTCAAGGAAATGAATCCGGCGATCCGCATCATCGGCTGCCAGCCCGAGGAAGGTTCGCAGATTCCCGGCATCCGCAAATGGCCGGAAGCCTATTTGCCAAAAATATACGACGGCTCGCGTGTCGATCAGGTCGAAAACGTGAGCCAGGGGCAAGCCGAGGAAATGACGCGCCGGCTGGCGCGCGAGGAGGGCATCTTCGCCGGGATTTCATCCGGAGGCTCGCTGGCAGTCGCCTTGCGCATTGCGAGTCAGGTGGAGAATGCGGTGATCGTCAGCATTGTCTGCGACCGCGGCGACCGCTATCTGTCGACCGGGGTTTTCCCGGCCTAAATCGCGCGGAAAACGTAGCGAGCGCCGCTCCAGCCTCAGCGCGGTAGCTTTCAGTCAGGCAGCGCGACCTTGTTGTCGGTGCTGAACTGATAGTCGTGGAATATGTGTTCGGCCGACAACAGGCGGTAGCTGCCGTCCTCGTTGCGCCGCGTGGTGTCCTTCAGGCGGTAGGTGTAGTGACCGCAGGTCCAGCATTCGAAGTTGCGCATGTGGGTGCACAAGCAGGTCTTGTCCATCACCTTGACCTTCTTTGCGTCCGGATGCAGCGCGACTTCGCGGTTGTAGGCCTCGATGTACTGGCAACTGCCGGTGGAATCCAGCAGGTAGCCGAAAGCCTCGCAATTGGGACGAATGCCGGAGCCGATCGCCGGGCTGTTCTTCAGCATGCGCATCGGGTAGCCGGTCGGTGAAATCGTATTCACCTCGATGTCCGTCTCGCCGGCCTTGAAATATTCCTGCTGCACATCTTCGGGCAGGCCGCATTCATTGGACACCGTGAAGCGGGTGGCGACCTGCACGGCGGCGGCACCCATTTCCATGAAGGTGACGGCATCCGTGCCGGTGAAAATGCCGCCCGCCGGGATCAGCGGGATGTCGAGATGTTCGGCCTTCATCCAGTCGCGGATTTCGATCACGATGCTGGCCAGATCGTATTTCGCCCAATCCATGCCGAAGCCCAGGTGCCCGCCAGCCAGCGGTCCTTCGATCACGACATAGTCCGGCAGACGGCCGGTGCGTGCGCTTTTTTTGAGGAACAGTTGCAGGGCGCGCAGCGACGAAACGATGATGCCCAGCTTGACGTCGCGGAAACGCGGATGATCCTCGATCAGGGCGAATGAGCCCAAGTGCAGTCCCGCTGCCAGGGTGATGCCGTCGATGCCGGAATCCAGTGCCGCCTTGAGCCGGGCGCGCAGGGTTTCCCTGGGCGCGTTCATGGTCAGCTTTTCCATGCAGTTGATGAAGACCAGGCCGTCGCCGCGCTTGGCTTCCATGGTGCGGCCGACATGCAGCGCGGTGGCTTCCACCAGCAGGCCGAGATCGAACTGCACCACGGCCTTCTCGGTATTGGCGACGTTGAACTTGTATTGCCGCAGCTTGTTCTTGACGTACTTGGTATTGAAGCGACGATCCGAAACCGTCGGCACCATGGCGTCCGAAATATGGCCGATGCCGCCCAGGCGGGCCGCCTCCAGGGCGAGTTCGGCGGTCGAGATGTCGACGCCCATGCCGCCGACCACGATCGGCACCAATTCCTGCTTGCCCAGCCGCAGGCGGAAATCATCGACGCGCTTCATTGCAAGCTTTTCCATTGTTTCGCAGCCCGACATTATCGCCTGTCGGCACACCAATCTGGTGCCATTCGGGCGGAAAAATCTTTCTGCCTCAAGCCATCAGCCGCAACAGGGCCTCTCCGTAACGGTCGACCTTGGCCTGGCCGATGCCGGGCACGCCGAGCAGTTCCTCCGGGCCGGTCGGCCGGCGCGCCGCGAGTTCGCGCAGGGTTTTGTCGTGCAGGATCACGTAGGCCGGCACACCCTGCTCGCGCGCCAGATCGGTGCGCCAGGCGCGCAGGGCCTCGAACAGCGGCACATCGGCGTCAGCGAGCGTGGGTTCAACGGTGGATCGCCGTCCTGTCAGCGCCAACTCTTGCGTCCGCCTGGACTTGCCGCGCACGCGCGCCGCCGGCTTGCGCAGCGCCAGCGCGGTCTCGCCTTTCAGCACCGGACGCGCCGCATCCATCAGGCGCAAGGCGCCGAAAGCCTGGGCATCGGCGTGCAGCAGGCCGCCCGCAAGCAACTGACGGAACACCGAGCGCCAGCCGGCATCATCGAGTTCGGCACCGGCGCCGAAGGTGGGCAGACTTTCATGGCCGAACTGTTGCACTTTCTCGGTGGCCTTGCCGCGCAGGATGTCGATCAGGTGTCCGGCGCCGAAGCGCTGGCCGGTGCGCAAGCAGGCTGACATGGCTTTTTGCGCGGCGATCGTGCCGTCCCAGAGTTCCGGCGGTTCGAGGCAGGTGTCGCAGTTGCCGCAGGCCCCAGCTTCCTCGCTGAAATACCTGAGCAGCAGCGCGCGCCGGCAGGCCACGGTTTCGCACCAG
>JAUYSD010000287.1 GCA_030696505.1 Sulfuritalea sp.
GCGCTGCCGTTGAGTGCCGCCGCGACCGGCTTGCCGCCGAGTTCGATGGCGCGCATCAGCTTGTGCCAGTCGCTGATCGCCGCGTGAAACGCCTTCGCATCGGTGGCGGCGCCGAGTTCGGCGAGGTCACCGCCGGCGATGAAATCCTTCTTCGCCGAGGCGACCACGATGCCCTTCACCGCGGGGTCGGCCAGCGCCTGCTGCATGGCTTTGGCGTAGGCCCCCATGGAGCTGGCGTTGAGGATGTTCTGCGATTTGTCGGGGTAGTCAAATTCGACGGTGGCGATGCCTTCTGCATCGACGGAATAGTTCAGCATATCAATGGCTCCATGGTGCTGCGCACCTTGATGGAAAAAACGCGTTGGTTGTCGAAGGTAGGGGGGCGCCAAGGACGGCGGGGGTCCGCCTCCGTCCATGTCCTCCGGACCGGGCTTCGCCCGATCCTCCCCCTTTACTTACCGGAGACGGACCCCCGCCATCCTTGGCGGGATACGCTTCTGTTTTGCGACCGTCGCACTGCAACGGCGTCACCGGATCGGGAGGGTGGGGCGTTCTGCGCAGCGAAGTAAAGAAGGAGTCGGCGCCCGCAGGGCGGCGACGGGTGACATGAGCGAAGCAGAATGCCCCGCCCTCCCGATCCCGCGCCTGCCTCAAAGTAGTGATCGGTTCCACACTAAACCCGCTCGATGATCGTGGCGGTGCCCATCCCGGCACCTACGCACAAAGTTGCCAGGCCGGTGGACAGGTTGCGGCGTTCCAGTTCGTCGAGCAGGGTGCCGAGAATCATGGCGCCGGTGGCGCCCAGTGGATGGCCCATGGCAATCGCCCCGCCATTGACGTTCATCCTGTCGTGCGACACGTTCAGCACCTGCATGAAGCGCAGCACCACGGCGGCGAAAGCCTCGTTGAGTTCGAACAGGTCGATGTCGCCGATCTTCATGCCGGCACGCTTCAGCGCCTTCTCGGCCGCATACGACGGACCGGTCAGCATGATCGAAGGCTCGGAACCGATCGAGGCGAAGGAACGAATCCGTGCACGCGGCTTGAGACCCAGCGCCGCGCCCATTTCCTTGGTGCCGAACAGCACGGCGGCCGCGCCATCGACGATGCCGGAACTGTTGCCGGCGTGATGCACGTGCTCGATGCGTTCGACTTCCGGATAGCGCTGCAGCATCACGCTGTTGAAGCCGTATTTCTCACCCTGTTCCTGGAAGGCCGGCTTGATCTGCGCCAGCGACTCCAGGGTCGTTTCCGGCCGCATGTATTCGTCGCGATCGAGCATGATCAGACCGTTGATGTCCTTCACCGGCACGATCGATCTGGCGAAGCGCCCTTCGTCCCAGGCCATCTTGGCGCGGCGCTGCGATTCGGCGGCGTAAGCATCGACGTCCTGGCGCGAGAAGCCCCACTTGGTGGCGATCAGGTCGGCCGAGATGCCCTGCGGCACGAAGGCGGTTTTCGCCGCCACCTGCGGATCGATCGGCCAGGCGCCGCCGGAGGAAAACATCGGCACGCGCGACATCGACTCGACGCCGCCGCCCACCACGAGGTCGGCCTGGCCGGACATGATCTGCGCCGCGGCCTGGTTGCAGGCCTCCAGCCCCGAGGCGCAGAAGCGGCTGACCGTGACGCCCGGCGCGCTGGTCGCGTAGTCGGCATACAGCGCGGCGACGCGGGCGATGTCGGCGCCCTGCTCGCCGACCGGCTCGACGCAGCCGAGCACCACGTCATCGACCTTCGAAGTGTCGAGATGGTTGCGGTCGCGCAAGGCGCGCAAGGCGGTCGCGGCCAGATGGATGGGCGTCGCCTGGTTCAGCGCACCGCCCTGCTTGCCCTTGCCGCGCGGTGTGCGCAGGGCGTCGAAGATGAAGGCTTCGGTCATTACAGGCTCCTGCTGATGAGTTCTTTCATGATTTCATTGGTACCGCCGTAAATGCGCTGCACGCGCGCGTCGGCCCAGGCGCGGGTGATCGGATATTCCCACATGTAGCCGTAGCCGCCGAAGAGTTGCACGCATTCGTCCATGACCTTGAACTGCAGGTCGCTGCACCAGTACTTGGCCATCGAGGCGGTGGCTGGATCGAGCTTGTTTTCCAGCAACAGTTCGATGCAGCGGTCGACGAAAACGCGACCGATCTGGATTTCGGTCTTGAGTTCGGCCAGCTTGAATCGCGTATTCTGGAACTTGGCGATCTCCTGGCCGAAGGCCTTGCGCTCGTTGGTGTATTGAATGGTCCAGCCCAGCGCCGCTTCGGCCGAGGCCATCGCGATCACGGCGATCTGCAGGCGCTCCCAGGGCAGTTCCTGCATCAGGTAGACGAAGCCGTTGCCCTCGTCGCCGAGCAGGTTTTCCGCCGGCACCTTGACGTTGTCGAAGAACAATTCGCAGGTGTCCTGCGCCTTCATGCCGGCCTTGTGCAGCGGCTTGGCCTTGGTGAAGCCGGGCATCGAGGTATCGACCACCAGCAGGCTGGTGCCCTTCGCACCCTTGGCCGGATCGGTCTTGGCGACGACGATGACGAGGTCGCAGAGATAGCCGTTGGTGATGAAGATCTTCGAGCCGTTCACGATGTAATGGTCGCCATCACGGACGGCCGTGGTGCGCACCCCCTGCAGGTCGGAACCGGCCGCTGGCTCGGTCATGGCGATGGCCGCGATCATTTCGCCGCTGGCCATCTTGGGCAGGTATTTCTGCTTCAGGGTCTCGCTGCCGTAGTGCAGCAGATAGGGTGCGACGATCTCCGAATGCAGGCCCCAGCCCAGGCCCGTGGCATTGATGCGCGCCGCCTCTTCCATGACGATGACCGAAAAGCGCTTGTCCACACCGACCCCGCCATATTCTTCCGGCATGGTCGCGCAGAGGAAGCCGGCGGCGCCGGCCTTGGTCCAGATCTCGCGATCGACATGGGACTGCTCCTCCCAGCGCGCGTGGTGAGGGGCGACTTCCTGTTCCATGAAGCGCCGCGCAGTGTCGCGAAAGGCTTCGTGATCGGCATCGAACAGGGTGCGCGGAATCGACATCATGACGGTTCTCCGGTTGCGGCAGAAGGGCAGCCATGCTACCAAGCAAGCGCTTGCTTGACAAGGAATGGGGGCGGGGCAAAAATGGCCGACTCGCATCGGAGGACAGGCCATGATTCCTACCCCACCCATAATGACCGCCACGCATGAAGTGCTCAACCAGGCCCATGTGTTGGAGAACTACAACGCCTATCTGAACAACATCCCGCTGCAGGAGGCCGTCAAGACGCAAGGCGCCGGCTGGGCGCAGGACTGGCTGCTGGCGCGCGGCGCCGAGGTCGGCAGCGCGGAATGGATAGAGCACGGCCGCCTGGCCAACGTGAATATTCCGCAGCTCAAACTGTTCGACCGCTACGGCAACCGCCGCGACGAGGTCGAGTTCCATCCCTCCTGGCACGAGTGCCTGGGCTGGCTCAAGCGCCACGGCTGCGACACCGGACCCTGGGCCGACCCCAAGCCCGGCGCCCACGTCGCCCGCGCCGCCGCCTACGTGATGTTCGCCGAGATCGAGGACGGTTCGCTGTGCCCGACCACGATGACCTACGGCGCCGTGCCGGTACTCAAGCATGTGCCGGAAATCGCCCGCGACTGGATGCCGAAACTGCTCTCGCGCGACTACGACCAGCGCTTCATTCCGGCGGCGCAGAAGCAGGGCGTGCTGATCGGCATGGGCCTCACCGAGAAACAGGGCGGCTCCGACGTGCGCGCCAACACCACGCGCGCTGAAGCAGCAGGCGACGGCAGCTGGCGCATCACCGGCCACAAGTGGTTCCTCTCGGCGCCGATGTGCGACGCCTTCCTGGTCACGGCGCAATCGCCCAAGGGCCTGTCCTGTTTCTTCGTGCCGCGCTGGACACCCGACGGGCGGCTCAACGAGCTGCGCATCCAGCGCTTCAAGGACAAGCTCGGCGACCGCTCGAATGCCGGCACCGAAATGGAGTTCTGGGGTTCGCAAGGCTGGCTGGTGGGCGAAGAGGGCCGCGGCATCCCGACCGTGCTGGAGATGGGCGTGTACACGCGTCTCGACTGCGCGATCGGCAGCACTGGCATCATGCGCGGCGCGCTGTCGCAGGCCATGCACCACGCCGGGCTGCGTTCCGCCTTCGGCAAGCTGCTGCGCGACCAGCCGCTGATGATGAACACGCTGGCCGACATGGCGCTCGAAACCGAAGCCGCCACGGCGCTGTCGCTGCGCCTCGCGCGCGCCTTCGACGCCCAGGAGGATGAAGCCGAAAGCCTGTTGCGCCGGATACTCACGCCGGTGGCCAAGTTCTGGATCTGCAAGCGTTGCCCGACCCTGGTGGCCGAGGCCATGGAGGTGCATGGCGGCAACGGCTACGTCGACGAAGGGCCGATGCCGCGCCTGTTCCGCCAGAGCCCCTTGAACTCCATCTGGGAAGGCTCGGGCAACGTCATGTGCCTCGACACGCTGCGCGCCATGGGCCGCAGTCCGCGCAGTGTCGAAGTGCTGGCCGCTGAAATCGCCCCGGCGCTGGGGAAGAACCGCGCCTTCGACAGCTTCGCGGCGAAGCTGAAAGATGGTCTGGGCAACCCGCAGGACATCGAAATGCGCGGCCGCGAACTGACGCAAGGCATCGCGCTGGCGATGCAAGGGGCGTTGCTGCTGCGCCATGCGCCGGGCTTCGTGAGCGAAGCCTTCTGCGCCTCGCGACTGACGCCGAATCATTGGGGCACGGTGTTCGGCGCGCTGCCGGCGACGACGGATTTCAAGGCGCTGCTCGATCGCGCCTGGCCGGGTCAAGCCTGATGACGGCGATCGATCCGGCCTGGGTGGCCGCCACCGAATTCATCGACCACGAGCACCCGGCGATCCGCGAATTCGTCGCCGCAAGAGTTGGCGCTGGCGACACGGCTAAGACCCAGGCTTTGAGCCTTTACTACGCCGTGCGCGACGGCATCCGCTACGACCCCTACAGCGCCAGCATGCAACGCGAGGCGCTGCGCGCCAGCACGACCCTGATCAAGCGCGTCGGTTACTGCGTGCCCAAGGCGCTGGTCTATGCCGCCTGCCTGCGCGCGATCGGCATCCCGGCGCGGCCCGGTTTTGCCGACGTGAAGAACCATCTCTCCACCGAAAAGCTCACGCGCCTGATGGGCACCGACATCTTCGCCTGGCACGGCTATGTCAGCCTGTGGCTGGACGGCAAGTGGGTCAAGGCGACGCCGGCCTTCAACCTGGAATTGTGCCAGCGCTTCGGCGTGCTGCCGCTGGATTTCGACGGCGAGCACGACTCGCAGATGCATCCCTACAACTCGTCCAACCAGCGCCACATGGAATACGTTAAGCAGCGCGGCGAGTTCGACGACCTGCCCTACGAAGAACTGGTGGCCGACATGTACCGCATGTATCCGCAACTGGTCGCGCTCAGCGAAAAGCCGGCGGGTGCCGATTTCGACCACGAAGCGATCGGCCGGCCCGCGTCATGAGCGTACGGATCGAGCCGCA
>JAUYSD010000324.1 GCA_030696505.1 Sulfuritalea sp.
GCCTGCATTCGACGCTGTTCGGCCCGGTGAAATACGCGATCCTGCCGCAGCACCTGAAGAGCGAGGAACTGGTCGGCGGCAACGCGCTGATCGAGGCCGGCACCTTCATCGCCATCCTGGTCGGCACCCTGCTCGGCGGACTGCTGGCCGGCAGCGAGGGCGGCACGGCCTGGATCACCGGCGTCGGGCTGGCGATTGCCGTCGCCGGCTATATCGCCTCGCGTGCGAACCCGCTCGCCGTGCCGCCAGCGCCAACTCTTGCGATCAGCATCAATCCGCTGACCGAGACCTGGCGCAACATCAACTTTGCGCGCGAGAACCAGACCGTGTTCCTCTCCATCATGGGCATCTCGTGGTTCTGGCTGTTTGGCGCGCTGTTCCTCGCCCAGTTTCCCGCCTACACCAAGAACGTCCTCGGCGGCAGCGAAACCGCGGTGACCCTGCTGCTGGCGACCTTCACCTTCGGTATCGGCATCGGTTCGCTGCTCTGCGAAAAGCTCTCGGCGCGCCGCGTCGAGCTGGGCCTGGTGCCGCTGGGTTCGATCGGCATGACGCTGTTCGCCCTCGACCTCGCGCTGGCTTCGCCGGCCGCGCCGTCGCCTTCGCCGCTGGGTGCGATCGGCCTGCTGGCGTACGACCAGACCTGGCGCGTGCTGCTCGACCTGGCCCTGCTCGGCATCTTCGGCGGCTTCTTCATCGTGCCGCTCTACGCCCTGGTGCAGCAGCGTTCGAACCCGGAGCACGGCGCCCGCATCATCGCCGCCAACAACATCATGAACGCGCTGTTCATGGTGGTCGGTGCGCTCTGCGCCGCCGGCCTGCTCGCCGCCGGGCTGACCATCCCGATGCTGTTCGCCGTGGCGGCGCTGTGCAACGCCGCGGTGGCGCTGTTCATCTACGGCCTGGTGCCCGAATTCCTGCTGCGCTTCGTGGTCTGGATGCTGATCCACAGCGTGTATCGCGTGCGCGTGGAAAACCTCGACCAGGTGCCGGACGAGGGCCCGGCGGTGATCGTCTGCAACCATGTCAGCTTCGTCGATGCGCTGGTGATCATGGCGGCCTGCCGGCGTCCGATCCGCTTCGTCATGGACCACGGCATCTTCCGCTGGCCGGTGCTGAATTTCGTCTTCCGCACCAGCAAGGCCATCCCGATCGCCTCGGCCAGGGAAAACCCGGCGATGATGGAACGCGCCTTCGAGGAAGTCGGCAAGGCGCTCGACGCCGGCGATCTGGTCGGCATATTCCCCGAGGGCAAGATCACCGCCGACGGCAACATCAACCCCTTCCGCCCTGGCATCACGCGCATCCTCGAACGCAACCCGGTGCCCGTGGTACCGATGGCCCTGCGCGGACTCTGGGGCAGCTTCTTCTCGCGCAAGGACGGCCCGGCGATGACCCGGCCCTTCCGCCGCGGCGTGTTCTCGCGCATCGAACTGGTCGTCGGTGCTGCCGTGCACGCCACCGAGGCCTTGCCGGAAAGGTTGCAGGCGGACGTCGCCGCCATGCGCGGCGACCTGGCCTAGTAAGCCAGGTGATCTGCTTGACTATACAGATAAATATACATATATTGCTTTAATGCGCTATTCCCATGACCCAAGGAAGCAAGCGGCCAATCTGAAGAAACATGGCTACGACTTCGTGGATGCGCCGCAAGTGATCGAAAGCCCGGCAAGCGTAACGTTTGAAGACAGGAGATTTGCCTACGAGGAACAGCGGTTCATCACCTTGGGCCTGCTGCGCGGACAAGTGGTAGTGGTTGCTACCGCGGAGACTGACGAGGAGATCCGGGTAATCTCGATGCGAAAGGCAGAACGCCATGAAGAAAAAATCTACTACGCCAACAATTGACGACGATACCCCGATCACGCAGGCCGACATCGATGACGGGAAACTCATTCCCCGCAAGCGAGTCGCAGGCCGTGTCGTCCAACCGAAAAAGCGGGTAACGCTCTACCTCGACGCCGCCCTCGTCGAGCATTTCAAGCACATGGCCGGGGAGCGCGGTTACCAGACGCTGATCAACGAGACTTTGAAGTCCTCGGTGCAGAACGCCGACATCGCCGAAACTGTCCGTCAGGTGATTCGCGAGGAATTGAAGGGACGCAAGGCGGCCTGATCGCCGTCCCGCCAACGCCGTCCGCAAGGGCTACCGGCCCCGGCTCCGCCGGGGACATAACTCTCAGGTGCCGGCGACTCCGGCACCGTGCGCCTGCTGGTCGGCGTGGTAGCTCGACCTGACCAGTGGCGCCGAAGCGGCATGGGTGAAGCCCATCGCCGCAGCTTCGCGGGCGTACATGGCGAAGATGTCGGGATGGACGTAGCGCAGCACCGGCAGATGGTGGCCGGAGGGCGCCAGGTACTGGCCGATGGTCAGCATCTCGACCTCATGGGCGCGCAGGTCGCGCAGCGTTTCGAGGATTTCCTCGTCGGTTTCGCCGAGGCCCACCATCAGGCCGGACTTGGTCGGCACGCCCGGTACGCGCGCCCTGAAAGCTTGCAACAGCTGCAGCGAGTTTTCGTAGTCGGCGCCGGGCCGTGCCTGCTTGTACAGGCGCGGCACGGTCTCCATGTTGTGATTCATCACGTCGGGCGGGTTGCGGGCGAGGATGTCGAGCGCGATGTCGAGCCGGCCGCGGAAATCCGGCACCAGGATTTCGATCTTGGTGCCCGGTGACAACTCGCGAATTTTCGCGATGCAGTCGGCGAAGTGCTGGGCGCCGCCGTCGCGCTGATCGTCGCGGTCGACGCTGGTGATCACCACGTACTTGAGTTTCATCGCGGCGATGGTGCGCGCGAGCTTCTCCGGCTCTTCCGCATCCGGCGGCAGCGGCTTGCCGTGGCCGACGTCGCAGAAGGGACAGCGGCGGGTGCACAGATCGCCGAGGATCATGAAAGTGGCGGTGCCCTTGCCGAAGCATTCGCCGATGTTGGGGCAGGTGGCTTCCTCGCACACCGTATGCAGATGGTGTTCGCGCAGGATCTGCTTGATTTCGCCGAAGCGGCCTGCGCTGCTGCCGGCCTTGACGCGGATCCAGTCGGGTTTCTTCAGCACCGTTTCCGCCGGTACCACCTTGATCGGAATGCGGGCGGTCTTGGCCTCGCCTTTTTGCTTGGTCGTCATATCGTTTCGTCCAGTTGCCGGGCCAGCTGTTCGGCCAGAGCCTTGCCCACTATCGCAGTTTCTTCCGCGCCGCGCCATTGTGGCAAACACTCACGCAATTGCGTCACCGCCATGCCCTCGTAGCCGCAAGGGTTGATCGCGGCGTAGGGCGCCAGGTCCATGTCCACATTCAGCGACACGCCGTGGTAACTGCAGCCGTGCTTGATGCGCAGGCCCAGCGCGGCGATCTTGGCGTCGCCGACATAGACGCCGGGTGCGCCAGCCAGCCGCGCTGCGCTGACGCCGTAGCCAGCGAGCAGGTCGATCACGGCCTGCTCGATGCGATTCACCAGGCCGCGCACCGTGATCTCGCACCGGCGCAGGTCGAACAGCAGATAGACCACGACCTGGCCGGGACCGTGGTAAGTGATCTGGCCGCCGCGGTCGATCTGCACCACCGGGATGCCGATGTCGCGCAGCAGATGCTCGGGCTTGCCCGACAGGCCTTGCGTGAATACCGGCGGATGCTCGCAGATCCAGAGTTCGTCAGGCGTGTCGGCGTCACGCGTCGCAGTGAACTCCTGCATCGCGGCGAAGGTGTTCTCGTAGTCGACGCGACCCAGACTCTTGATAATCACAATACGACTTTGACTGCGGGATGGGCTGTCAATTCGCGGTAGAGCGCGTCGAGCTGTGCCTGCGAGACGGCGCGCACGGTGCAGGTCAGCGACAGATAGTTGCCGGCTTTCGAGGCGCGCATTTCCATGGTAGCGACGTCGAAGTCCGGGGCGTGCCGGAGTACCACGTCTGCGATCGCCTGGGCGAAACCTGCGTCGCTTGCGCCCATGATCTTGAGCGGGAAATCGCAGGGAAACTCCAATAGCGTTTCGCGCTGCGTCATGCCGGCGCCCGCATCACCGTGGCCTTGAACTCCTGGTACCAGGCGTACATCTGCGCGAATGCCGGACCCGGCGTGCCAACGCCGACTTTCCTGCCGTCGAGCGTGACGATGGGCAGCACTTCCTTGGTCGAGGAGCACATCCAGAGTTCGTCCGCGCCGCGCGTCTCCGCTTCGGTGATGTCGCGCACCTCGTGCGCCAGGCCGTGCTGCGCGGCGAGTTCGAGCACCACGTCGTAGGTGATGCCGGGCAGCATCAGGTGGTTCTTGATCGGCGCCAGCAGCACGCCGTCCTTGACGACGAAGATCGAGGAGGCCGAGCCTTCGGTGAGGAAGCCGTCGCGGAACAGCACGGTCTCGACGCAGCCGGCGGCCACGGCCATCTGGCGCAGCAGGCAGTTGGCAAGGAGCGAGGTGGCTTTCAGGTCGCAGCGCAGCCAGCGGATGTCGGCCGCGGAAACCGCGGCGATGCCCTGTTCGCGCTGGCTTTCCGGCGGCGTTTGCATGGCTTCGGCGAGGATCACTGCGGTCGGCGCGACCTGCTTCGGAAAGGCGTGGTTGCGCACGGCCATCGGCCCGCGCGTGACCTGGATGTAGATCGACTGGTCCTCCCACTCCGCCTCGCGCGCGAGCTGGGTGACGAATCCTGTCCATTGGTCCAGGCGATACGGATTGGTCAGCTGTATGCCGTCCAGGCTGTGCTGCAGTCGGGACAGGTGCTGTTCGAGGCGGAACGGCCGCCGCGAATACACGGGGATCACCTCATACACGCCGTCGCCGAAGAGGAAGCCGCGATCCATGACGGAGACATTGGCGTCTCTTGGCGCAAGCCACTGCCCATTGAGGAAGACTCGCGCCGTCATTGGACGACCCTCCCCCCGACCTCCTCCCCGTGGGAGGGGGTGATGGAGGTTCGCCGCTGCGCGGCTCCGGGTCTTGACTTGCGCCCCTTCGGGCGGCCGTGCGGGGCGCTCATTGGAAATACAACCTGATGTCGTCCCACAGCCGGCCGAAGAAGCCGGCCAGGGGCACCGCGCTCTGCGCCACGACCGGGTATTCGCCCCAGGGTTGGCCGCCCACCGCCAGCTTCAGTGTGCCGATCACGGCGCCTGCCGCCACGGGGGCGACCAGCGGCTGCTGACTGAGCATTTGCGCCGTGACCTTGTCGGCCATGCCGCGCGGCACCGAGATCACGAAATCCTCGGCGAAGCCGGCACCCACCAGGTTTTGCGCGCCCTTGAAGACCTTGAGCTGGGAAACCGCCTGGCCCTTGTCGTAGAGCTTGACCGATTCGAACGCGGTGTAACCCCAGTTGAGCAGGTTCAGCGAATCGCGGGTACGGGCTTCTTCGGAAGGCGTGCCGAGCACCACCGAGATCAGGCGCCGCGGACCGCGCCTGGCGGTGGCGATCAGGCAGTAGCCGGCCGCATTCGAATGCCCGGTCTTGAGGCCATCGACGGTCGGGTCGGCCCACAGCAGGCGGTTGCGGTTGTGCTGGCGGATGCCGTTGTAGGTGTATTCCTTGGTCGCGTGCAGGGCATGGGTTTCCGGATGGTCGCGGATCAGCGCCGCGGCCAGCCGCGCCAGATCGCGCGGCGTCGAATAGTGGTTGGGCGCCGGGCCTTCGAAGTAGCCGCTGGCGTTGAGGAAGTTCGTGTCCTTGAGGCCCATGCGCTGCGCCGTGCGGTTCATCATCGCGGCGAAGGCGTCCTCGCTGCCGCCGATGGCTTCGGCCAGCGCCACCGAGGCGTCGTTGCCGGACTGGATCACCATGCCCTTGAACAGGTCGTCGACCGAAACACCCTTGTTCACCGGCACGAAGCTGCGCGAACCCTGGGTGCGCCAGGCGCGCTCGGACACCGTGACCGGTTGCTGCAGGTCCAGCCGTTTTTGCGCCAGCGCCTCGGCGACCAGATAAGTGGTCATGACCTTGGTCAGCGAGGCCGGTTCCAGGCGCGTGTCGGCGTCCTGCGCGGCCAGCACCTGGCCGGTGGCATAGTCCATCAGAATCCAGGCGCGGGCGCTCAGATTGGGCGCGGGGATAACCTGGGCGTAGCTGGCCGCAATCGGCAGCAGGGCGAAGATGAAAGCAAGGAATCGCATCGAAGAGGTCGGAGTGGCAAAGACTGCGGATTATAAGCGGCGCACCTGAGGCCACCGCTTCGCCCGCACGGCCGGCGCTAGCGTTGCACGATCACCGGCGCCATGCCGAGGATTTCGCGCAGGCGTGCCCCCGCCCGCTGCGCTGCCGCCGCATCGGGCCAGGGCCCGAGCTGGACGCGGAACAGCTTGCCGGCCGCTTGCACTACCAGCTTGCTGGACAGTTCACCGAGCTCGCGCATCAGGTGCGCGCGCAAGGCCTCGGCATTGTCGCGGTTGCCGAAGGCGCCCAGTTGCAGGAAGTGGCCGCGTGCATCCTGCACCTGCGGCAACGGCGGTTCGGCGTCGGCCGCCGCCAGCCTGGCGATCGGGTCGTCATCCTCGACCATTGGCGGCGGGGTTGGCGGAGGCATGTCCTTCGCGCTTCGCGGCACGGCAGCGGCCAGGGTCTGGCCGGGCAGGACGCTTTCCACCTCGACCACCGCGCTGCCGCTGCCGATATAGCCGAGCTTCCACGCTGCGGTCCACGAGAGATCGATCTCGCGTCCGGCATGGAAGGGGCCGCGGTCATTGACGCGCACCACCACCGATCTGCCGTTGGCCGGATTGCTGACGCGGACATAGGACGGGATCGGCAGCGTCGGATGCGCGGCGGTCATGCCGTACATGTCGTAAGGCTCGCCGCTGGAGGTCTTCTGGCCATGGAACTTGCGCCCGTACCAGCTGCCGATGCCGCGCGCCCGGTAGGGCTGCAGCGTGCGCAGCGGCACGTAGTCGCGGCCGAACACCGAGTAGGGCTTGTTGGCGAAACGGTGCAGCGGCTCCGGCTTCGGCACCGCATCGGGAATCGCGTCGATGTCGTCCGGCACCTGGTCGCCGGGTCCGTCGTCCTGGTAGAAACCGCCGCTGTACTTGATCACCGGCGCCGGCTTTTTCACCGTGCCGCCGGGAGTTGGCGCTTGCCTGCCCCCGAAGGGGCATCCCAGGCAGACAGAGTCCGGCACGGCGACCGCGGGCGCTTCGGCGCGGTCGATCACCGGGCGCGGCGCCTGGGTGCCGCAGGCGGCGACCAGCAAAGTCAAAATCAAAGGCGCAAGGCGAATCACTTCTGCACCAGCATGCGGTTGCCGTGGATCGACATGAGTATGCCGATGCCGATGAACAGCGTCACCAGGGCCGTGCCGCCGTAGCTGATCAGCGGCAGCGGCACGCCTACCACGGGCAGGATGCCGGAGACCATGCCCATGTTGACGAAGGCATAGGTAAAGAAAATCATGGTCACGGCGCCGGCCAGCAGGCGCGAAAACAGCGTCGCCGCATTGGCTGCGATCAGCAGGCCACGGCCGATCAGCAGCGCGTAGAGCAAGAGCAGCAGCAGGTTGCCGAGCAGGCCGAACTCCTCGGAGAACACCGCGAAGATGAAGTCGGTATGGCGCTCGGGGATGAACTCCAGCTGCGCCTGGGTACCTTCCCGCCAGCCCTTGCCGAAGATGCCGCCGGAGCCGATCGCGATGGTCGACTGGATGATGTGGAAGCCCTTGCCCAGCGGATCCTTTTCCGGGTCCAGCAGGGTGATGATGCGATTCCTCTGGTAGTCGTGCAGCAGGGTCCAGGCCAGCGGCGCCGCCGCGGCCGCCGCGACGACCATGCCGATCATGATCTTCCATGACAGTCCGGCGAAGAAGATCACATAGAAGCCGGCTGCCAGCACCAGGACGGCCGTGCCCAGGTCGGGCTGGCGCGCGATCAGGGCCACCGGCAGCAGCAGCATGAAGGCGGCGATGGCGTAGTCGCGCAGGCGCGGCATGGCTTCGAGTTGCTGGAAGTACCAGGCAAGCAAGAGCGGCATGGCGATCTTCATCAATTCCGACGGCTGCGCACGCATGAAGCCGAGATTGAGCCAGCGCCGCGCGCCCTTCGAGACGTCGCCGAACAGGGCCACGGCAATCAGCAGCAGCAGGCCGGCCAGATAGATCGGCACCGCCAGGTGCATCAGGCGCTGCGGCGGCACCTGGGCCGCAATCCGCATCACCACCAGCGCCACCGCGACATTGACCAGCTGCGTATTGAGCCGCTCGGGCGAGGCGCTGCCCATCATGCCCACCGCGAGCAGCAGCAGCATGCCGGCGATCAGCATCAGCGGCCCGTCGATCGGCGCCACTAGGCGCTGCGCGAAATTGCGGAGCATGGCCAGGCCGGTGCCGTGGTTCATTCCGCGTCCTCCTCCACGGCGGCCTCGTCTACGGGGGCGGGCGCCTGCGGCCGCTTGCCGAGCAGATAGTAGTCGAGCACCTGGCGCGCGATCGGGGCGGCGGCCTGGGCGCCGAAGCCGCCGTTCTCGACCAGCACCGCGAGGGCGATCTTCGGCTGCTCGGCCGGCGCGAAGGCGATGAACAAGGCATGGTCGCGCAGTTCGTGCTTGACGCTGCCCGCCTTGTAGTCCGCACCCTTCAGCGAATACACCTGGGCCGTGCCGGTCTTGCCGGCCGAGACATATTCGGCGCCGGCGAAGGCGCGGGCGCCGGTGCCTTCCTTGTTCACGCCGACCATGGCGTTCCTGATCACCTCGACATGCTCGGGCTTGAGGCCCAGGTCGCGCACCGGCTGCGGCTCGATCAGGGTTTTGTTGCCGGTCCGGGTGTCGGTGATGTGCTTGACCAGGTGCGGCCGGAACACCACGCCGTTGTTGGCGACGATCGCCGTGGCGTGCGCCAGCTGGATCGGCGTATAGGCGTTGTAGCCCTGGCCGATGCCGATCGAGATGGTTTCGCCGGCATACCATTTTTGCTGCTCGGGTTTCTTGAAGCGCTTCCTCTTCCACGCCTGCGAGGGCAGCACGCCTTCCGATTCGCCGTCGATGTCGATCCCGGTGCGGCTGCCGAAGCCGAGGCTGCCCATGAAGGCCGAGATGTTGTCGATGCCCATGTCGTTGGCCAGCATGTAGTAGTAGGTGTCGCAGGAATGCACGATGGACTTGTACATGTCCACCATGCCGTGGCCGCCCTTCTTGTCGTCGCGGAAATGGTGGCCGCCGAAATTGAAAAAGCCGGGGTCGGAAATCGCCTGATCGGGACGTCGCTTGCCCAGGGTCAGGGCGCCCAGCGCCATGAAGGGCTTGAAGGTGGAACCCGGCGGGTAGGCGCCGTTGAGCGCGCGGTTGACCATGGGCTTGTCGGGAGACTCGTTGAGTTCCTTCCAGTTCTGCGTGTCGATGCCGTCGACGAACAGGTTGGGATCGTAGTTGGGCACCGCCACCAGCGCCAGGATGCCGCCGCTGGCCGGATCGATGGCGACCAGGGCGCCGCGGCGCGAGCCGAAAGCCTGCTCGGCGATGCGCTGCAATTCGGCATCGACGGTCAGCGTCAGGTTGTTGCCGGGCACCGGCGCGCTGCGCGCCAGGGTGCGCACGGCACGTCCGCCGGCATCGACCTCGACCTGCTCGAAGCCGGTTTCGCCGTGCAGATCGAACTCGTAGCGCTGTTCCAGCCCGGTCTTGCCGAAGTGTTCGGTGCCGCGATAGTTGGCCGCGTCCTCGCGGGCCTCGATCTTCTCCAGATCGCGGTCATTGACGCGACCGATATAGCCCAGCAGGTGCGAGGCGAAGGCGCCGCCCGGATACTGGCGAAACAGTCGCGCCTTGATGTCCACGCCGGGGAAGCGGTAGCGATGGGCGATGAACTTCGCCACTTCCTCGTCGGTCAGGCGGGTGCGGATCGGCAGCGATTCGAAGTTGCGGCTTTCTTCCAGCAGTTGCCGGAAGCGCTTGCGGTCCTTGGGCTGGATGTCGATGATTTCCGCCAGACCATCGATGACCTGTTCCGGCTGGCCGGTCCTGGAGGGAACGATTTCCAGGGTATAGGCCGGATAGTTGCGCGCCAGCACCACGCCGTTGCGGTCGACGATGAGGCCGCGGTTGGGCACGATCGGCACCAGCGATATGCGATTGTCTTCGGCGCGGGTCTGGTAGTAGTCATGCTGGACCACCTGCAGCCAGATGAAGCGGGCAAACAGCAGGGTGAAGCAGAGCAGCACGAAGCCGCCCGCCGCTACAAGCCGCGCGCGGAAGCGCTCGAGTTCCTGCTGGGGGTTCTTGAATTCCATTCCTGACCTAGGCCGGGTCGGGCGGAAACGATGGAGGGCTTGCCGGCAGACTCATATGGGCCGATGGACGTCCTTGTCTTCCGGGCGGAATTGCGGAATCAGCAGCAGGTAGGTCACCGGATGCCAGAGCAGCGCAGCGACGAAGCTGGAAAGAAACCACAGCACGCCGGGAAACTCTGCGCCGCCGATCATGCGCGCGATCATCATCACCAGCTGCATGCCGAGGAACAGCGGCAATACATGCAGCGCCTGCTGCGCCAGGGGAAACCACAGCACGCGGCGCGACAGGCCTGCTGCGGCAAAGGCCAGCAGTACATAGGCCAGCGCATGCTGTCCCATTACGCTGGCATCGGCGACGTCCATCGCCAGACCGAGCACGAAGCCCGCCGCCATGCCGACCTTGAGCGGCTGATGCACACACCAGAAGGCCAGCACCAGCGCCACCCAGTCGGGAATGCCGGGCAAACGGCCGAAAGGAACCAGGTTCAGCAGCAGGGCAAGGAACAGCGTCAGCACGATGAACCAGTTTCTGACCGGTAGCAGGATGCGGCGCGAGGAATGGGTGGGTTGCATTTACGGCTTGGCCTTCTTTTTTACTCGTTTGCCGCCGGCGGGTCGCTCGGGAGTCGCCGGCGCGTCGTCGGGCTGTGGCGGCAGGGCCGTGCGGGCGCCCAGCACCAGGGTCAGGCCGTGGCGTTCGACGCCGGCCAGCGGCGCGCAGGTGATACGCGCGAAGGAGTAGGAACTGTCGCGGTCGATCTTGACCACCTTGGCCACCGGCAGGCCGCGCAGATAGACCCCGTCGAGTCCCGAAGTCACCAGCACGTCGCCCACCTGCACCTCGGCATTCGACGCCAGGAAGCGCAGTTCCATCATGCCGGCGCCGACGCCGGCCAGTACCGCGCGCAAGCCGTTCCTCTGCACTTCGACGGGTATCGCCTGATCCTTGTCGGTGAGCAGCAATACTTCCGCCGTGAGCGGGAACACCCGCACCACCTGGCCGATCACGCCGACCTCATCGACCACCGCCTGGCCGCCGGCAATGCCGTGCTGGCTGCCCTTGTCGATGATCACCCGGCGCGAAAACGGATCGCGTGCGGCATACAGGATTTCGGCGATGCGGCCTTCCACCGGCAGCCGCGCACGCATGTCGAGCAGGGCGCGCAAGCGCAGGTTCTCCTGTTCCAGGTGCTGCTGGCGCAGCAGCAGATTGGCGGCTTCTAACTGGCGCCGACGCAGCTCCTGGTTTTCCTTCAGCAGCGCGGATTGTCGTGCCAGATAGGCGCCGAAATCGCCGGCGGCGTCGATCGGCATCCAGGTCACGCGCTGCAGCGGCCAGGCCACCGTGGCGACGGCCAGGCGCGCCCATTCCAGGGTATGGAAGCGCAGATCGGCGATCAACAGGATCAGGGAAAGCGAGACGAAAAATGCCAGCCGCACGAGCGGCGCCGGACCCCGTTTGAAAAAGGGTGGCGGGACATGGCCAGCGACGGACATCAAGGCATTACGCCCTCGAAATGTGATGGAGACCCGGTGAGCCCCGGCGTTCTGCAGCTACGGGACCAATCTGCAAGCTACACGGGGCGGGCTTTACTCGTTGGCGAAAATACTGCCGAGTTTGTCCATCTTTTCAAGCGCCATGCCGGAACCGCGCGCGACGCAGGTCAGGGGATCGTCGGCGACGATCACCGGCAGGCCTGTTTCCTCGGTCAGCAGGCGGTCCAGGTCGTGCAGCAAGGCACCGCCGCCGGTCAGCACCAGACCGCGCTCGGCGATGTCGGCACCGAGCTCGGGCGGAGTCTTCTCCAGCGCATCCTTGACCGCCTTGACCACCTGATTCAAAGGCTCGGACAGCGCTTCGAGGACTTCGTTCGAGGAAATCGTGAACTTGCGCGGAATGCCCTCGGCGCGGTTGATGCCGGAGACTTCCATCTCGCGCACCTCGGCGCCGGGGAAGGCCGAGCCGATCTGCTTCTTGATGTTCTCGGCGCTGTTGTCGCCGATCTGCATGCCGTAGTTGCGGCTGATGTAGGAGATGATCGCCTCGTCGAACTTGTCGCCGCCGACGCGTACCGAGTTGGCATAGACCATGCCGCCCAGCGAGATCACGCCGACCTCGGTGGTGCCGCCGCCGATGTCCACCACCATCGAGCCGGTGGCATCCGAGACCGGCAGGCCGGCACCGATCGCGGCGGCCATCGGCTCCTCGATCAGATACACCTGCGAGGCGCCGGCGCCCAGCGCGGATTCGCGGATGGCGCGGCGCTCGACCTGGGTCGAGCCCGAGGGCACGCAGATGATGATGCGCGGACTGGGCGAGAACAGGCGCGACTCGTGCACGCGCTTGATGAACTGCTTGAGCATCTGCTCGGTGACGGTGAAGTCGGCGATGACGCCGTCCTTGAGCGGGCGGATCACCTGGATTTCCTTGGGATTGCGCCCGATCATGCCCTTGGCCTCGCGGCCGACGGCCTGGATGGTCTTCTTGGCGTTGGGGCCGCCTTCGATGCGAATGGCGACGACCGAGGGTTCGTCGAGCACGACGCCCTTGCCACGCACGTAAATCAGCGTGTTGGCGGTACCGAGGTCAATCGCGAGATCATTTGAAAAATAGGAGCGGAGAAAGCCGAACATCGTGGTTCCAATGTTGAAGCCCGCCCAGGAAGGGCTGGGGCCAGAAGGTCGCATATGATAACCTATCGCGCCCGTCGATTTGGCCAATGCAAAGGCCTGATTTCCGACGGGCTCCCTGTCATCCACCCAACTTGCCGCCATGTCCCTGAATCTGGAAGACGTCTCCCGCATCGCCCTTTTGTCCCGCATCGAACTCTCGGCGGCGGAGCGCGAAACCACGCGCGACCAGCTGAATGGCATCCTCGGCTTCATCGAGCAATTGCAGGCCGTCGATACCGCTGGCATCGAGCCGATGGCGCATGCCGTGGATGTGGTGCAGCGCCTGCGCCCCGACGTCGTCACCGAGAGCGATCACCGCGCCGACTTCCAGGCCGTGGCGCCGGAAACCGAGGCCGGGCTGTATCTGGTGCCGAGGGTGGTGGAATGAAGCTGTCGCTTCACTGGCCAATTAAGGCCCCCCACCCCCCGTCCCCCGCCCCAAGGGCGGGGGCTACTGATTGGCACCTCCGCGTTGCGGAGGCGAAGTGACATGATCAACTCCTCACTCAAGCAGTTATCCGCCGCGCTGGCAACCAAAAAAGTCTCGGCCGTCGAGCTGGCGACGCTGTTCCTCGACCGCATCGAGCGGCTCAATCCGAGCCTCAACGCCTTTATCGCGCTCGACCGCAACAGGACACTGGCGCAGGCGCAAGCCGCCGACGCGGCCCGCAGAGTTGGCGCTGGCGCCCCGGCGATTTCGCCTCTGTGCGGCATCCCCTTGGCGCACAAGGATATTTTCTGCACCAGGGGCTGGCGCACGAGTTGCGGCTCGAAGATGCTGGAGAACTTCATCTCGCCTTACGACGCCCATGTCGTCGAAAAGCTCGCCGGTGCCGGCATGGTCATGCTGGGCAAGCTCAACATGGACGAGTTCGCCATGGGCTCGTCGAACGAATCCTCGTATTTCGGTCCGGTGAAGAATCCCTGGGACGTTTCCTGCGTGCCGGGCGGTTCCTCGGGCGGCTCGGCGGCCGCCATCGCGGCGCGGCTCAGCCCGGCGGCGACGGGCACCGACACCGGCGGCTCGATCCGCCAGCCGGCGGCCTTGTGCGGCCTGACCGGGCTCAAGCCGACCTATGGCGCGGTGTCGCGCTACGGCATGATCGCCTTCGCCTCCAGTCTCGACCAGGCCGGGCCGATGGCGAAAAGCGCGGAAGACTGCGCGCTGCTGCTCAACGCCATGGCCGGTTTCGATGCGCGCGATTCGACCTCGCTGGAACGCCCGGCCGAGGATTACGCGCGCGGCCTGGAACAGCCGTTGGCCGGCCTGAAGATCGGTCTGCCGCAAGAATTCTTCGGCGCGGGCATGGATGACGACGTGCGCGCCGCGGTCGAGGCGGCGCTGGCCGAGTACCGCAAGCTGGGCGCCGTCACGGTCGAGGTGCAACTGCCCAATTCCGGCCTTTCCGTGCCGGCCTATTACGTGATCGCCCCGGCCGAGGCCAGTTCCAACCTCTCGCGCTTCGACGGCGTGCGCTACGGCTATCGTGCGCCGGACTATGCCGACCTGGCCGAGATGTATTCGCGCAGCCGGGCGCAGGGCTTCGGCGCCGAGGTCAAGCGCAGGATACTGATCGGCACTTATGTGCTGTCCCACGGCTATTACGACGCCTACTACCTCCAGGCGCAGAAGATTCGCCGCCTGATCGCCGCCGACTTCAAGGCTGCCTTCCAGCAATGCGACGTGATCATGGGGCCGACCTCGCCCTCGGTGGCCTTCGCCTTCGGCGCCAAGAGCGCCGATCAGGTGCAGATGTACCTGTCGGACATCTACACGATTTCCACCAATCTCGCCGGCCTGCCGGGCATGTCGTTGCCCTGCGGCTTCGGCCGGAACAGCATGCCGGTGGGTCTGCAGATCATCGGTAACCTGTTTGATGACGCCAGGATGTTGAACGTTGCGCACCAATACCAGCACGTTACCGACTGG
>JAUYSD010000337.1 GCA_030696505.1 Sulfuritalea sp.
GCGGTGGTCGACTTGCCGACGCCGCCCTTGCCGCTGGCCACGGCGATGATGTTCTTGACGCCCGGAATCAACTTGACGCCCTTCTGCACCGCATGGGTGACGACCTTGGAGAAGACGTTGGCACTGATGTTGCCGATGCCGGGCAGCGTCTTCAGCTGCGCGATCACCGCCGCGCGCAGGCCCTCGATCTGGCTCTTCGCCGGATAGCCGAGCTCGACGTCGAGCGCAACGTCGCTGCCGGTGATCTTGATGTTCTTGGCGCTGCGCGTGCTGACCAGATCCTTGCCGGTGTTGGGATCGACGACCGTCTTGAGCGCCGTCTGGATGAGTTCTTCGTTGATGGACATGAAAGACCTTTGCGGGTGACAAATTGTTGGAAACGAAATCTTTGGTCGCGGATTATGACCGGGAACCGCCAAACCATACTTGAGTGAATTAGTCGGGATTGTATATCAGGTTTGGCTGATGTGCCAAACCAGCGCTTTGCTTCATCAGCGCCGACTCAGCCGGGCGGTCGTGCGGGAAGCGCATTCCCCTCGCGCAGGTGCCGATACACGGTGGTACGCGACACACCGAGGTTGCGCGAGGTGCGGCTGACGCTGCGTCCGGTGCGCTCGAACTCGCGCAGTACGGCCTCGGTCGCGCCCTGGCGCAGGACCGATGGATCGGGGCCGCCGCCGCGCGGCACGGCCAGCAGCGAAGGGAGTTGCGCAAGATCGATGCGCCGCGTCGGCTGGGAAAGCAGCGCACGGGTGAGCACCGAGCGCAGCTCGCGGAAATTACCCGGCCAGCCGTAGCCCTTGAGCCAGGTCACGGCAGCATCGCTGATGCTCGCCTGGGCATCGATCGCGGCCAGCGCGAAGCGCACGCAGGCGGCGAAATCCCTGCGCCGGCGCAGGGGCGGCAGGTCGACCCGGATGGTGTTCAGGCGGTACAGCAAGTCGGCGCGAAAGCGCTGCCTGGCGACTTCGCCTTCGAGGTCGGCGTTGGTCGCCGCCACCAACTGCACATTGACCCGGCGCGCCTTCTGGCCGCCTACCGGGCGCACCGTCTGGTCGTCGAGGAAGCGCAGCAGCGCGGCCTGCAGCGACAGCGGCAGTTCGCGCACCTCGTCGAGCAGCAGGGTGCCGCCGTCGGCGCTGGCGATCAGGCCCTGATAGCCCTCGCGGCGCGCGCCGGTAAAAGCGCCGCCGACGTAACCGAACAACTCCGCCTCGAACAATTCGCGCGGCAGGGCGCCGCAGTTGATGGCGACAAAAGGCCCTTTGCGGCCGCTCAGTTCATGCGCGTGGCGCGCCAGCAGTTCCTTGCCGCTGCCGGTCTCGCCCTGGATCAACAGCGGCGAACCGAGCTTGACGGCGGCGCCAACGAGGTCGAGTACGCTGCGCAGCGCCGGGTCGTCGGCGACAAAGTTTGGCGCGACGCCAGCCGCCGCAGCGGGCACGGCGGCGGGCACGGCGGCGGGCACGGCGGCGGCCGGGCGGGCGCCCGAGACCGCCGGTCTGCGGTTGACCCAGCTGGTGACCAGGGAACTGCCCAGCACATCGCGCAGGCGAAGGTCCGCGCCCCCCTCCAGGCGCGCCAGGAAACGCCCAAACGGCTCGGCGAAGACCTGCTCGAAGGCCGCTCCGCGCCGCACCGGAAGGCCGGTCAGCAGGGTCCGCGCGCGCTCGTTGCAGGCGCAGAGCCGGCCGCCCACGTCGAAAGCCAGCAGGCCGGCGCTGATGGTGCCGAGGAACTCGGGCCGCGGGTGAATCGCGAGGACCACCGCGGCCTCCATCTGGTGCATCAGCAGCAGGTTTTCGATATGCGCCGAGGCCATCTGCACCAGCGCCTGGGTGTGGCGCTGGCGCGACTCGAAATACGAGGACGCATCGAGCACGCCCACGATCGCACCAGCGGCGTCGCGAATCGGCGCGGCGGTGCAGGAGATCGCGTCATAGCGGGCGAAGAAATGTTCCGGTCCATTCACCGCCACCGATTTCCCGGCCGCCAGCGCCGTCCCCAGGCCGTTGGTGCCCGCCACCTGTTCGCTCCATTGGCTGCCGGCGCGGATCGCCTCGCCCGACGAACTCATGGCGAAGCGGTTGTCGGCGTAGAGATCGAGGATCACGCCTTCGCTGTCGGCAAAGGCCAGCAGGAAGTTGGAACCGGCGATCTGGTGGAACAGCGTCTCCAGTTCCGCCAACGCCAGGCGCCGCACGTAGTCGGCCTGTTCGCGGCGGCGCCTGAGCTCGCCGCCGGCGACCACCGGCAGACGCGGCGCCGCCTGCGCGTCGAGGCCCGCGTCGACGCAGCGCGCCCAACTGTCGAGGATGTCCGTCGAGGGAATTTCGTCGGCCGGCAGCGCCGACCCCGCCATGCGATTGGCCTGCGCACGGACCAATGGCCGCGCCTGGTGCTGGAACATCCTCGTCTCCTGGGTCGAGTGGCGCGCGCAGCCCTGACCGGCGCGCCGACGGCGTTATGTTCGCCGCTTTTTGTGGCGTCGAGAATAGCAGGGTGGCAGCGGCGCTTCAACTGACCAGTTTCTGTACAGTTGCCACGCGGCGCGGCACATTTCTGCACAGCGCCGTGCGCTGCGACCGCGCCCAGCGGCGGAGTTAGGCACTCGGCATGCATATTGCAGAACAGGGCGGGCCATCGCCCGATGGACTCGTACCTCAAAAAAACCGACGGAGACAACCCATGCCATACCAATTCACGCGGCCGCTGACGGCCGCACTCGCTGCATTTGCCGCACTGCTGACGCTGGGCGCCGCATTGCCGGCCCATGCCCAAAGCATCGAAAAGCTGAAACAGATGAAAGTATCCGGCGCCGATGTCAACATGCCGCCGGTGGCTCAAAGCGGCAAGAACGCCGATGCCATCCGCGAGAACCTGAAACGAGTCAAGCTGCCGCCGGGCTTCAAGATCGACCTCTACGCCGTGGTGCCGGACGCGCGCCACATGGCCGTGGCACCGTCGACCAACATGCTGTTCGTCGGCACCCGCAAAAACACCGTGTGGGCGGTGACCAACCGCAACAGCGGCGAGATGGCGACCGAAGTCAAACCCTTCGCGCCCTCGCTCAAGTTCCAGACTCCCAACGGCGTCTGCTGGACCAAGGACGGCTTCCTGATCGTGGTCGAGCACAACCGCATCCTCAACTTCCCGGCGGCCGAGTTCTTCTATGAAGGCGGCGATGTCGCGGTGATCGAGGTGGTGCCGCAAGGCGGCCTGATCCCGGTCGAGGAAGAGTCCTACAACCATCACGCTCGCGCCTGCCGCGTCGGCCCCGACGGCATGCTCTATGTCACCCTCGGCCAGCCCTTCAACGTGCCGCCGCGCGAGAAGCTGGCGCTGTTCGACAAGTGGGGCATCGGCGGCATCGTGCGCATGAACCCCTTCGACGGCTCCAAGCGCGAAGTCTATGCGCGCGGCCTGCGCAACTCGGTCGGCATCGAAATCAACCCCAAGGACGGCGCGGTGTGGTTCACCGACAACCAGACCGACGGCATGGGCGACGACATCCCCGCCGGCGAGATCAACCGCGCCACCAAGCCCGGCATGTTCTTCGGCTACCCGTGGAAACAGGGCAAGACGCGCATCACCGAGTTCGGCTACGACAAGGATCCGCTGCCGGCCAACATCACCGACCCGCAGGTGTACATGGTCGCCCATGCCGCCGACCTGGGCCTGGCCTTCTACACCGGCAAGGCCTTCCCGGCCAAATACCAAGGCGGCCTGTTCTCGGCCCAGCACGGCTCGTGGAACCGCACCAAGCCGGTCGGCGCGCGCATCATGTTCACCAGCCTGAAAGCCGACGGCAGCGCCGACAAGACCGAGGTCTTCGCCGACGGCTGGCTCGACGGCGAGACCGGCCTGTATCGCGGCCGGCCGGTCGATGTAGCGATGATGAAGGACGGCTCGATGCTGGTCAGCGACGACTTCGCCGGGGCGATCTACCGCATCAGCTACAACCCCTGAAGCCCAAGCGCAACAACTGAAACCAAGCTCCCCACGGCGGACACGGTCGCGCGACCGTATCCGCCGTGGGCGTCTGCATGCCTTTTCCGGTGATTCCGATGCCACACCACACCCACAGCACCATCCACGGCACCATCCACGGCACGACGCGCCGCCTGCTTGCCATTGTTGGCGCACTCTTGCTGCCGGCCGGCGCCGGGGCCGCGCCCGACGATCCCGGCCGCGTCAAGGCACGCCAGGTCTGCTCGGTCTGCCACGGCCTGGTCGGCATCGCCGCCGCGCCGAACACGCCCCATCTCGCCGGCCAGCCGGAAACCTATCTGACGGCGCAACTGCGCGCCTTTCGCAGCGGCAGCCGGCGCCACGAAGTCATGAACGTGATCGCCAGCCCCCTCAGCGACGAGGAGATAGCGGCCCTCGCCCGCTGGTTCGCCTCGATTCGCATCGAAGCCCAGTCGCCGCAGTGATGCCGACACAAGAGTCGGCGCCGGCGATGGATTACCGGCTTGGGGGTTTCCCATGCAGCAATGCGCCGTGGCGTCAGCGCCAACTTTTGGGCTTTCCCTACCGAAGGGAGATGCCGGGACTCGCCCCGGC
>JAUYSD010000388.1 GCA_030696505.1 Sulfuritalea sp.
TCGACTTGCCAGACCGAAAGATCGCAGAGAAAGCACATCCGGGGCGCTTGAACTTTATGGCAGCACTAACCACGAGGAACGATTCCCTGATCGACTGCGTCAGAACTTTGACCGGACGTTGGTTAAGCGGGTGATTTTCAAGATAGTAGGCGCGATCAGGACCATCGTTGAGGGCGGCAGAGCGAAGTGTTCGGCGGTTAGTCTGGGCCTCCGGAGTCGCATTTTCAGTCGGATCCCAGGCCTGGCTGGCGGATTGACGATCGCTGCGTTCCCCCAATGGATCGGGATTGACTCGTTCAAAGTCGGTCATTTTCTGAACTCCAAAGATTGCTGGTCACTCCCAGTTGGCCGGGAGCACGACCCCAATGAACTTGTTTCGGGAAACACGAGGGTCGTTTGCTGGCTGCACGGGAGCGGTGGGGGAACGTACAGAAGTGGCTGCGCCGCGGAGCAGGAGGTCAGCCGCAGCTGAAGCATTGAGCGATACCAGGTGCTTGCCGGTTGCCGCTGCTTGGGCAATGGCTTTTTTTTCGAGGTGACCGAAATAGACGACCACTGGGTCGCCGTCTTTTGGCACCCACATCTCGCCATTGCGCACCAGGGCGTTCACGGTTTGCCTAATCTCATAAGAATGCGGAGATAGCGACCATCCCCGATCCATACACTTGATTTCGCCAATGCATGGTCCGGTATCTAGGTAGCACTCGACCGTACGTATGTCCTGGGGAAGATGGACATAGACGTGTTTGCCGATTAGTTCATACCGCGACGACAGGCAGGTGGCTGTATATCGAATCTCACCGATCTCGACGTATGGAGGAACTCTGTTCCTAACGCTACCGCCGATCCGTTTGCGCAGTACCTGAACCCCGATGCGCGGCGAACTTACCGTATATGGTGGGCTCGGACGCGAAATCCAGAAGCCTGAGCGGCTCGATATTGTTGCCCGAAGGGAATCAAGTGGACTGATGCCGCCCAGACTTGTGTGCGGTCTTGCGTTGTAGTTGGCGAGCAGCACGTCGACTAGCTGGACTAATTCGTCCCATTCAATACCTTTCCCTGTTGCCTCAAATACTGGGTTCTCGGCACGATGAGGATCCTGGGTGCCATTACCCATTGACGATGGCAGGCGTTGAAAGCCATATCGCTCAAGCGTTCCAAAAAATCGCTCGGTGATCGCATTCCTCCACCAGTGGCCGACTCCACCCCAAACAATCGCGCATGCGAGCGCATGACGCAATCGAGTACGGATACCATTCGCGTAGTGTTGGGCGGCATTGTCCAGGCGGATTAGGGCAGGATTGATTTCGGTAATTCCGTCGATTACCCCATTCGGGAAGCCAGCTCCCTCGGTGTAACCAAAGCCTTCAATGGTTAGCTTCTTTGGCTTCCAAGGCGAATTGCCCATCAGGTATGCTTCTTCGACGTGCCGCGCTTCAATTTGCCTCTGGAAGCAGATTGAGTACCCCGTTACGAGACGCTTGTTGTGGCACAAGTTCACAACAAGTTGAATTCTCGTTACTGGTACTTTTTGAGGACCGCTAGGGCCGTTGAGAATGATGAATCCGATGCAATCGACGGTGTGTGCATCGGATCCAAGAACGTCGAATGGCCCCGTAGCGAGGTTGAATGACTGAGGACCTGTGCCCAGATGCTGCCGATCCGCGACGTCTTCGCCAAACCAAACAGCAGTGGTATCCAGATGCGACGTCACGAAGCGATCGATGTAGCGTTCGATGGCTCGGCGTGCATTGGACTTTCCGTCATGCGGGTATTGCCCGAGAGGTATCTTTGGCTGCTGATCCTTGCCAACGGGCTTGCTGAAGGCTGCGATGAAATTTCTGGTGACACCGCGAACGTCAGGCTTTCGACCGGTCAACTTTTCGCCGCCATTCCCCTTGCGAATCATTAGGTGAAGTAGGTCGCGCCACACCTGGTTCTCACCGATCCATTTTTGAAATTGGCCGGCGGTTCCTGCGCCATCGCTGACACGGGTATAGCCCTTAAGTCGGAGTTGGCTTATCAAACCAGCCCAACCTACAATGCCTTCGCCAGTGACGGGATTCGGCAAGAGGCAGCGGTTTAGCTGGCGGTAGAACACCTCCTTGGTGCACTTTGCTTCGGCCAGGGCCTGCTTGAGCGATCCGGCGCTCAGGTAGACTTTGATGCTTCGCTGCAATCGGTCGAATCTCTCGGAGATCTGGACCGCGCGCTCTTCCGCTTGCTGCGTGGACAGATGAGCAAACCATTCCATCATTTCGGTTGCCGTTGGCTTATGAGCAGAAGGCCATGCTTCGCAATCCTTGTACTCGTACGGAATAGTATGGAAGGTGTACGAACCAGACGGCGATTTTGGGGCGCCAGGGGAATGAACTGGATCCACGAACGTCGCGGTTAGCATTTGCGATCTCCAATACGATGGAATAGCGTCAAGCCATGAAGTGGCACCTCGGCGAGATCGCTCCGCACGGTACCGGTGCATGCCATTTCTAGGACTGCTGCTCCGACCAGTGCGCGACGTGCTCCTTGTTCCAAGCTGAGGACATCGTCGAAGGTCACCGTTCGGCGACTTTCGATTAAGGCCAAGACCTCGCGCTTAAACTGGGCAAGTGGCCAGTAGCGTGCTCCCGCCATCCATGACACTGCCCGCAGCGCGCTGCGGAGTCGTATTGGATTTGTCGTAAGCTGCCCATACGTCCACACTTCGAGCGCCGACACGTTAGCCAACACGCCCCGTCCCACAGAGGTGCGAAGATCTTCAACGAATTTGGCGGTATCGGGTTCCGATTGAACTAGTCGCCGCCAGATGAGCCTTCCATCAATCGTCGTGATCTCCACATCTATGAGAGATGCGAAGTTCTCTCCTGCTAAACGGACAATCGAAGAAAACGGAGCGTAATTCGCGGTTTTGACATCACTATCGATTTCGCAGTAGAGAAAGTTTAGAAATTGCAACTGCCCGGACAGGGCCACGTCCTTTTGAGCCTTTGGGCTGTAGTGGAGGGCAAGGTCTGCGCTGCCGTTGCCACGCGCCGCATAGGCGGCCGCCATCTCGCCTCGGAGCTGAGTGCCGAGTCTAGGTCGTAGGCCGCCGCTTGTTTTGACTTTGGTGGTTCTTCTCATTTCTTTGGCATCCTCATCGGTATCCCATCCGGCCAATCAGGCACACAGTAGCGACGGAGCTCCTCGCGGGACAACAGAAATCCGCCGCGCGCCCGAACGGGGCTCGTTGAACAAAATTGCACAAAGAGGGAATTGACGTGCCGTGACCAGGCCCGTTAGACTTCAGGCGTGAAATGAGTCTGGGATTCCCTCCCAGCGGAAAGGCGCATACGACTGGCCGGTCGGTGCGCCTTTTGTTTTTTGGTTACCCGGGATCCATGTACTTTCCTTTTGTCAGTTCATGTTCAAGATAGCGGCGGCTCGTGTTTCATTCCTAGCGCCACCGCGATGTGATGCGATTCCCCGCGCAAGCACTTTCGGTTCCCCTTCATCACGGCGTACACCAGCGCTGTGCTGAAACCATTTCGAGCGGCCCATTCGACCACTGAGACCCCACTCTCACGGAACCAAGTCTGTACCTGGGCTGGAGAACGCAACTCTCTCTGCATATGCTCGCTCTTATTCGTGAGGAATGTCGCCATTCTTGGGTCTGGGGATAGTCGTTCAAATCTGTTCTGAATTGTTACGATGTAGCCGGAGAAAGTGAACTACACGCGAAATGCAACGAATTTCGAGACTGCGGAAGGTCGGCATTGAAGATGCGCGTAGAACATCAACCCCTGGGGCGACGTAGGACGAACGCGCGAAGTCGAATCCGTCGGCAAGTTAGCCGACGTCTGCTGAAACAATAAGGTGGACCTAATTCGATAGGAGCTGCTAGTGAAAAAATTGAACGATGGAAACGATGGGGCGAACAGTTTTGATCCGTTGGATCTGGGGTTCGACGATGGGGACGTACGCGTGCCAAGACGAGGGCGTCCGAAATCCCCAGTTCTCGACCGCGCTCGTGCAGCGTACTGGGCTTGGACGGTCCAAATGAGCGCTGCGAAATCGTTCGCGGAACTGGAGCGGGAATTGGCGTTTAGGACATTTCCTACGCGAGATGGCGGTGGCTTCGAACAGCCCAACGCGTGGTTGAAATACGCCAAGGGGCAACGCTCTCCGTTACCGCCGAGTGAGGGCGATAAGTCACCTGTCGTACGCGCTGAAACGCGCTATCCTGGAACGCGGGCCGCCTATGATTCCATCATTTGGGACCTAATGTACGATGCCCAATCACGACCAATGAAGCGATTGCGGCTGACCTCGCGTGTCTCGCCGCATGTCCTGAGTCTGATAAAACCCAAGCATATTCAAGAAAAGGATCGATATCGGATATTGCTGACCCATGAGGGAATTGCAGATCTTGTACTCATAAGACATCTCGATGCTTTTGGATTGCTGCTGATGCAATGGAGAAATCTTGACTGGGAGCGCGCTGACGTATCTCTGATTTACTTGGCGCGCACATGGCTCTTATTTTCATTTCAGTGGATGGAGCCCTTTGTTACCTGCAGGCGTCTGATCACAAAGCTAATCCACCAAAATGTAAGCGAATTGGGACTGCTTAATGGTCCCAGTGGACTTGATCCAAATAAGACACACAAAGAACGTGTAAGAGATGCGCTCATTTCCGCATTATTTGGTGGGGTGGTAGTCAATGTGCCAAATCTTGACGGCCCTAATCCCTAGCTAGTCGGGTTCAACGTAGACGATTTCAGCGAATCGCTTCTGAATCCCATTGTGATTCTGTATCGGCGCGTAGCATTCTGCATGGCTACGTCATTTTGGCCTCGCGTTTCGGCCAAGCCTGCACATTGGATTATCCCAGCACTATGTCCGCGTGGTGCGAGGTTGCTGTCGTCGGTGACAACGAATCTGGTTGCCTTTGGGCAATAATGTCAAGAAACCTGAGTAGAGGCTTGGCTCTATCGATCTCGCACTTCTACCGCACCGCGAGCGTCGGCATTCGGGCAGCGAACGCGTGTCGTCAATCTGCCATGACCGTCCCCGAAACGATTGCTGCAAGGGCTAAGTCGCGGTTGTACCCGAAGAATTGATCGTACTCATCGGAGATTGCCTAAGCCACCGGTAAAGTGTGGCGCGGCTGATCCCCAAAATCGCCGCGGCCCGACCGACGTGGCCATCGGTACTGAGCAAGGCATTCGTTACGGCTTCCTTCTCCAGTGCGGCAAGGCTACCCGGCCGGTTCCCGATTGTTCCGTTCCGCTGTTTATCCTCCAGGGGGCTTTGGATATCCAGTCGGAAATCTTCCGGTCGCAAGGGCTCGCCTTCTGGGGCCATCGCGTGGGCATAGGTGAGTGCATGGCGCAGTTCCCGGACATTACCCGGCCACGTATGCTTGCACAACAGCGCTTCGGCGGCCTCCGACAGCGATCGCGTTCCCTGCGTGATGTCGTCGAGTAGCCCCCGTGCGAGTTCCTTGATACCCGATCGTTCGCGCAGTGGCGGAAGCCTGACGACGGCCCCATTGATCCGGTAATACAGGTCGCGTCGGAACCGGCCCTCCCTTACGGCAAGTTCGATGTTCTGGTGCGTCGCGCAGATAAGTTGAAAGTTAACTTTTCGCGTTGTTCCGCTGCCGAGGCGGCTGAGTGTTTTCGTTTCGAGTACCCGAAGCAATCGGGCTTGGAGCGAAAGTGGCATATCGCCGATTTCGTCGAGGAACAGTGTTCCACCGTTGGCCAACTCGATTTTTCCCGGAGCGCCGCCGCGCTTCGATCCGGTGAAGGCTCCTTCGACGTAACCAAACAGTTCGCTTTCTATCAAGCTCTCGGGAATCGCCGCGCAGTTAATAGCAATCAGGCTTCCTTGGTCACCGACGGTAGCGGCGTGGAGGACGTTGGCGACGACCTCCTTGCCCGATCCGGTCTCGCCAAGAACAAGTATCGGCAAGCCAATCTTTGTTGCGTTGATGGCCGCCGCGAGTTGAACGCCGACACCACGGTCACCAAATTCGACCTCTGACGTAGGTTCGATGGAGGCCGATCCACCTATTACGGACGCACAGCAGTGATCGCCCTTCGGAGCATGTTGTTCGCGTCTAGGCGCCGGGGTCGCATAGAGGGCTAATCCAGAGTGGATGCGTAAGGCCACCGCACCGTTTGCCCCGTTGACCCGATTAACGAAGGTGCCAAACTGGTCGTCAAACAAGTCCTCAAAACTTAGTATCCCGGCTTCCCGCGGGCAGTTTAGAAAAGTCCGGGCGTTCTCACTCATTGCAATGACTTGTCCATCCGATCCGAAGGCCAGCAAGAGCGAGTCGCCGGTGACCTCGCCGGATGCTTGCCAACACAACCTGACTGACAGGAACGAGGGCGTCCTCCGGAACAACTCGGCCTCGATTTCGCGAGCGCACTGCTTGACGAGCATCAGGGAGCCTGGGTTGGGTGTGTGACTTGTACGAGTCACGTCTACTGCCCCGATAACATTGCCCAGTGGATCAATGATGGGCGCAGCCGAGCATTGGAAGATATGGTTGCCTTCGAAGAAGTGCTGATGGCCAAAGACGTTCATCGCACGTCTTTCAGCCATCGCGCAAGCCATCGCTGTCGTGCCGATCACTGGCTCCGAAAGATTCACACCATGGCGATGTGCGTGCCACATTGGGCCGTCACGGCGATCCAACGCACCGACCACGTTAAGGGCGTATCCACGGTTGTCGGTCAGCAATACAACATAACCTGCTCCGCAGACGGCACTGGCAAGCCGCTCCAAGTAGGTATTAGAGACATCGAGCAGTTGCCGATTGGTGTCGCGCAAATGCGCCAGGTCGGATCTCTGGACCGGCAGGAATTCCACTGCGTGGTCTTGGCGCAGGCGTGAAGAAAGGCAGCGTTCCCATGATCTATATACCCCCGGGGGCGCCACCCGCTCATCGATCATGCCGCGACTAACAAATGCATCTTTGGCCGCAATGATTGCCTTTACATCGGAGATCGTCGCAGCATTCGCCATATTGCCCTCCACCTGTATCAATCGTCGTTCGTGCCATCGATGTGGCCTTGAGTGGAACTTCCCTTCTACCGCACGCCCCAGAGTCGCGATAGGTAACGCGAAATTTCGATTCTGCCACATCGGCACTCGCTCAAGGCCGAATCACCCCAACTTGAGGGATCCAAGTCTAAGAAATGGTGCGATCGCCAATCTATTGCGCAGGATGGCTCGAACGCCGCCAGTGGTCGAATGGGTCTATCGCACTTTGCGACTTAGTCTCGTCTTGCGACGCAATTCGCCAGAGGATGTGTCCATGCTGCTCCGCACCAACCCGGTGCATTCAAATGCTTGCGTTTTGGCGGTGCGATCGGAGTAAGCATGGCACACGCATTGCTGCTCTCCTGCGACAAACCGATCCCACGGTTTGAACAATAACCAAGGAGACAACTATTGATGCATATCGCGCGCTCATATTTCCACATTCCACTATCGCATGAGGCGATCAAGCAATTCGCGGACCCGCAGTCAATTCGAAGTGCGAATCTTCGAAGCAACTAGAGTTTGCAGTTTCCGGGGCTGTGTCGTGGGGCGAATGCCGCCACAGCCACGGCTACCAATAATTAGAATTTAAGGAGGAGTCAATGTCGGAATTCGAATCTCCAGCGCTTCAGGCGATGGATTATGTCAGACGGATCAGTCGTCGCGATTTCCTGCGAGCTGCTGCGCTGATTGCAGGTGCGGCGGCCGTCACGTCAGTGATTCCCGCTTCCACCGCGTTTGCCGCGGTTCCCAAGGGCATCCGAATCATGGGGGCGGACGAGTACGCGGTCTTCAGGCGCTTGATGGAGGTTATGTTACCGGTCAAGGGAACTCCCTTGGTCCAACTCAACAAGGTTCCCGTGATGGAAACACTGGACGGTGCTTTGTTGGCCACTATGCCGCCCCATGTATGGAATGGCTTGAAGGGCGGAGTCAAATATTTCAATGAAGGTCCGCAAGCGGAATTCGGGAAAAAGTTTGTTGACCTTACGAATGTCGAGGCCGAGCGCTTTCTCGACAAATGGGCCAATTCAGCGGAGGTACCGCATCGCGCCTTGGCCATGGGGCTGAAGAAGCTCGTTGGCCTTGCCTACTGGGCCAATCCGCCTACGTGGAAGCCACTGGGATACGACGGCCCGGTATCGAGAAAGTCGGGGCTGGTGTCCTATGGCAATGCCCCCATGCCACAGCAGTCTTGACCAGAGGAGAGCAGAGTGAGCAAGGAAAAAATCAAGGTCGTTTCCCCGGCGACCGGAAATCGCGGACTGAAAGTCACCCAGGCCAGCGATGTGACCTCCGCAAAGATCGAACTCGAGGTCGATGCGGTCATCGTAGGCTCGGGTGGGAGTGGCGCAATTACCGCATATGAGCTGGCATCGAAGGGAAAAAAGGTTGTGGTCCTCGAAGCCGGTCCCTACGTGCCTTCCGAGAAGTTCTCGGAAATGTTGGCAATGGCCATGGGCAGCCTTTATCAGGACCACGGCGGGCAGACGAATGGTGTCGGCGACATCACCGTGCTGCAAGGTGCGTGCGTCGGTGGCTCGACGGTCGTCAATGCGGCGTTCTGCGTTCGCCCCAAAGATTACTTTCTGAAAAAGTGGGCCACCGAGTTCGGGACGACAAATCTGACGAGTGAGTCACTCAAACCCTACTTCGAGAAGGTGGAGAAAAACCTGCACATTCGGCCAAACGCTCCTCATGAAACCAGCCCCGGCGCAGAATTGGTTAAGGTGGGGCTGGCGAAGTTGGGCTTGCCGCTCGGCAACTCTCCGCGAAACGTCAAGGACTGCGCGCTCACAGGCTTTTGTTTTTCCGGTTGTGTGGCAGACCGCAAACAGTCGATGCTCGTCACCTACCTGCCATGGGCAGTTGAGAAAGGCGCTCGGATCTTTTCTGACACGAGAGTTGTCCGCGTACTAACCGAGGGCGGGATCGCCAAGGGTGTAGCCGGTGAAATTATCGACCCTGCCTCTGGCAATAAAAAGGCCGACATTGTCGTCAAGGCTCCCATCGTAATTCTCGCAGCG
>JAUYSD010000066.1 GCA_030696505.1 Sulfuritalea sp.
GTCGAGATCGACCGCTCCTCGGGCCAGACCCTGCTCGACGATGCGGCGCGGCGCATCGTCAGGATGGCGGCGCCGTACTCGGTCTTCCCCGACTCGATCCGGCGCGACACCGACGAAATCGTGATCACCCGCACATGGACCTTCACCAATGCCGATCGACTGCGTGCGGATTGAGCATGACTGACCGCTACGCCGTGTTCGGCAACCCCATCGGCCACAGCCAGTCGCCACGCATCCATGCGCTGTTTGCCGCGCAGACCGGGCAGGACATCAGCTACCAGGCGATCCTGGCCGACAAGCATGGTTTCGCCGCTGCAATCGACGCCTTCATGGCTTCCGGAGCAGGACCGGCCAAAGGCGCCAACGTCACGGTGCCGTTCAAGGCGGAAGCCTTTCGCCTCGCCACGCAGCGCACCGCCCGCGCCGAAGCGGCCGGGGCGGTGAACACGCTGAGCTTCGAGCAGGACGCCATGATCGGCGACAACACCGACGGCGCGGGGCTGGTGCGCGACCTCAAGCACAATCTCGGCTGCGACCCGGGCGGGCGCCGCATCCTGTTGCTGGGCGCCGGCGGTGCCGCGCGCGGCGTGATTCTGCCGCTGCTGCTGGAGCGCCCCGCCGACCTGCTGATCGCCAATCGCACCGCGGAGACCGCGGCGCGCCTGGCCCTGGAATTTGCCCGCCTGCCGGACTGCGCCGGCGGGCCCAGACCCGACGGCACAGGCTTTGCAGGCCTTGCCGGACGGCAATTCGACCTGGTGATCAATGCCACCTCGGCCGGGCTCAGCGGCGCCAGCCTGCCGCTGCCGCCTGGCGTATTCGGACCGCGCTGCGTCGCCTACGAGATGGTCTATGGCCGCGAAACGCCTTTCATGGCCCAGGCGCGGGCCGCTGGCGCCCGGGTTGCCGACGGCCTGGGCATGCTGGTGGAGCAGGCCGCCGAGGCCTTCTTCATCTGGCGCGGGGTGCGCCCGCGCACGGCCCCCGTGCTCGCGGCGCTGAAGGGCAGTTGAAGCGATGCGTCCAGCACCGCGCTGGCTGAAATTCGGGCTGGCCGGCTTGTTCGGCCTGCTGCTGCTCTGGCAGGGCTGGTACCTGGGCTGGGTGGTCTGGTGGAAGTGGGTCAATCCCGGCACCACCAGCTTCCAGAGCCAGCGCCTCGCCGAAACGCGGCAGAAGAACCCGAAGGCCGAGCTCAAGAAACAGTGGGTGCCTTACGAAAAAATCTCGATGCACCTGAAGCGTGCCGTGATCGCCGCCGAGGACGACAAGTTTATCGACCATGAGGGCTTCGACTGGGAAGGCATCCAGAAGGCCATCGAGAAGAACCAGAAGAAAGGCAAGGTGGTGGCCGGTGGCTCGACCATCTCGCAGCAACTGGCCAAGAACCTGCTGCTGTCGCCGACCAAGTCGGTACTGCGCAAGGGCGAGGAAGCCATCATCACAGTCTGGATCGAACTGCTGTGGGACAAGCGGCGCATCCTCGAGGTCTATCTCAATGTGGTCGAATGGGGCGATGGCGTGTTCGGTGCCGAGGCCGCCGCGCGGCGTTACTACAGCGTCTCCGCGGCCCAGCTGGGGGCGGAACAGGCGGCGCGACTGGCGGTGATGCTGCCGGCACCGCGCCGCTACGAACGCAACCCCTACTCGGCCTACATGAACGGCCGCACGCAACTGATCCTGGCCCGCATGCCCTACGCCGAAGCGCCGCGCTAGGGCCGCCGATCCTGCGTTGCGGCCGGATATTCCGTCAAGCCGACGGCATTCCCCGGCTACAATGACGGACCCCCGCGAGACCGCCATGAGCCTGCCCGCCGACACCCCGCCCGAACGCGACGAACCGCACCACCAGGACGACATGCAGGACAGCCTGCGCGAAGTCCAGGTTCTGCTCGCGCGGCAGAAACGCGTGGAAAACCTGGTGCACCGGCAGGAAATGCCGCGTCACGACCTGGTCGAAAACCTGGTGCACAAGCAGCACGTCCATGAGCTGTGGCAGCGGCTCGAAGCGATGCACCCGGCCGACATCGCCTACATCCTCGAAGCCCTGCCGCTCGACGAGCGCCTGCTGGTCTGGGACCTGGCCAAGGCCGAGCGCGACGGCGACATCCTGCTCGAAGTCTCCGATGCGGTGCGCGAATCCCTCATCGAGCACATGGCGCCCTCCGAACTGGTGGCGGCCGCCGAGCAGCTCGACGCCGACGAGCTGGCCGACCTTGCACACGACCTGCCCAGCGATGTGCTAGCCGACGTCTTCCGCTCCCTGCCGGCCGAGGAGCGCGAAGAGCTGCGCGCCGCGATGTCCTATGAAGAGGATGCGGTAGGCGCCCTGATGGACTTCGAGATGGTCACCGTGCGCGAGGACGTCAGCCTCGAAGTGGTGCTGCGCTACCTGCGGCGCTTCGACGAACTGCCCGACCATACCGACCAGCTCTTCGTCATCGACCGCGACGAGCACCTGCGCGGTGTACTGCCGCTCAACGTGCTGCTGGTCAATGCGCCGGAGACGGAAGTCGCCGCTGTCATGCTGACGGAAACCCTGACCCTCGAACCGAACGACAAGGCCGAGGCGGCGGCCCAGGCCTTCGAACGCTACGACCTGGTTTCGGCGCCGGTGGTGGACCACGACCGCAGACTGGTCGGCCGCGTCACCGTCAATGCGGTGGTCGACTACATCCGCGACGAGGCTGAAGCCGATCAGCTGGCGCAGGCCGGCTTGAAGGAAGAGGAAGACATCTTCGCCCCGGTGATCGACTCGGTGAAGAACCGCTGGGCCTGGCTGGCGATCAACCTGGTCACGGCCTTCATCGCCAGCCGCGTGATCGGCGCCTTCGAAGGCTCGATCGAAAAGCTGGTCGCGCTCGCCGCCCTGATGCCCATCGTCGCCGGCATCGGCGGCAATGCCGGCAACCAGACCATCACCATGATCGTGCGCGCCATCGCCATGGGCCAGGTACACCCCGACGCCGAGCGCCGCCTGCTGAAAAAGGAATTCGGCGTCGCCCTGATCAACGGCCTGATCTGGGGCGGCCTGCTCGGCCTGATCGCCTGGTGGCTGTACAACGACGCACGCCTGGGCGCCGTGATGACGGCCGCCATGACGCTCAACCTGATGGTCGCCGCCAGCGTCGGTGTGCTGATTCCGATGACCCTGCAGAAGCTCGGCCGCGACCCGGCGATCGGCGCCTCGGTGATGATCACCGCCGTCACCGATTCCGGCGGCTTCCTGATTTTCCTCGGTCTGGCGACGATTTTCCTGATCTAGAAAACCGGCCTAGCGGGTCACCAGCTTGAGGCCGAGGATCCCGGCCACAATCAGGCCGATGCAGACCAGACGGGCGACCTCGCGCGACTCGTCGAACAAGACCATGCCCAGCAGTGCCGTGCCGACCGCGCCGATGCCGGTCCACACCGCGTAGGCGGTACCCACCGGCAGGGTTTTCAGCGACCAGGCGAGCAGCACGACGGAGACCGCCATGGCGGCCAGCGTCCAGGCGCTGGGCGCCAGACGCGTGAAGCCTTCGGTGTATTTGAGGCCGATCGCCCAGGCCACTTCGCACAGGCCGGCGACCAGCAGCACGATCCAGGCTGCCGTGGAGGTCAGTACCGGCATGGTGTCGCCGTCGCGCCAGCGCCAACTCTTGCCCGGGCCGCCCGCTCAGCCCCGGGCGAAGATCGCCTCGGCCGCCGCCACGGTCGCCGCGATGTCGGCATCGGTGTGCGCGGCCGAGACGAAACCGGCCTCGAAGGCCGAAGGCGCGAGGTAGAAACCGGCATCCAGCATGGCGTGGAAGAAACGGTTGAAGGCCTCCTTGTCGCTGGCCATCACTTCGGCATAGGAGGTCGGCGGCGTCGCGGCAAAATAGACGCCGAACATGCCGCCCACCGACTGCGCCGAGAACTTCACGCCGTGGCGTTTCGCCGCCGCGGCAAGCCCATCCACCAGTGCTTTGGTCTTCGCCGTCAGCGCTTCGTAGAAGCCCGGCGCGGCGATCTTCTTCAGCGTCACCAGGCCTGCCGCCACCGACAACGGGTTGCCCGACAGC
>JAUYSD010000072.1 GCA_030696505.1 Sulfuritalea sp.
GCGGTCGCGGTTTCGGTCCACTAGGGGCAGTCGAGCACGGCGCCCAAGGCATAGGCGGCCACGTCCGTCCGACTGGAGGTCAATGCTATGCCAAGGCCCGCCGCTTCGGTTTCCAGCCAGCACTGGACCTGGGCGATCTGGTGATCATCGAGCAAGCGATTGCCATGCAAGCGTCCGAGACTCAGGGCAAAGCGGCCCAGTGGACGGCCTTGTACGGCGCCGGAAAGCAACCAAGGGAGCGTCTTGTCGGCGGCAACCAGCAATCGGCTCAGGGTCTCGTCGCAGACGATATCGTGGGGTGTCCGGAAGATGAATTCGCGCGCATCCAACTCCAGCCAGCCGGCATGGCGCAAAAGGGCGATACAACGACTGGCATTGGCGGGGTCGGCGCCCGCTGCTGTGAGCGTCGCTGCCGCCACCTGGATCAACTCAGTTTCGGCCATCGGTGCGGCGGCAAGTGCGGCCACGGCCGCGCACAAGCCGGGCGCCGGCAGGGCGGTATCCCACCGGCTTCCCGTGGGGCGGTAGAGGAGTTCCGTGCCGGCGAGACGGCGCGACAGCCAGCCCACCAGATCGCCGGGACGCGGGGCATTCTCCAGTCCGCTGGCAAGCTGCCCCGCATCAGCCAGCGCCTCCAGCTCGCGCGCAACGAACATGGCGATGATGGGGCGGCTGCCGCAGAGTTCGCGGACTTGCGCTGCGCCCAGCAAGGCAAGCGCACGAGGGCAGAGCTTGTGTTCGATGGCGTTTGCCACGGCCGTGCGTCGTTCCGCATTGGGCGCCAGACCGACGGAAGCGAACAGTCCACTCTCATGGATGGCGGCGAGCAGACTTTCCGAGTCGGCCGGCCGCGCATTGGCGATCAGCCTCAGTCGGCCGCCATGCTCCGCCACTTCTGGCAGCAGGGTGTGCCGCCAATAGCGCGCGTCAAAGTTTTGGATCTTGTCGACGTAATCGACGACCACGAGCGTGTTGCCGGGGCTGGCAAGTTCGCCGAGCAAGGCGCGCGGGTCGATGCCGCCTTCTGGTGGGTCGAGATGGAGCACGCGCCAGCCGGCGCGATGCGCGCGCTCGGCGACCTCGAAGGCGGTTCGGGTCTTGCCGATGCCGCCTTCGCCGAGCAGCAGCAGGTTCTCGCTGCGGCACAGGCGTTCGAACAGGCGGCCTGGATGGCTTTCGTCGTTTTCGGCGGGCGGAACAAAAGGCAGGTTTTCGTCGAGCAGGTAGCCGCGGAACCCTATCCGGGCATCGGCTTCGCGATGGCCAATGCGGCGCCGGTAACTGGCGTGGTCGAAGAGATCGCCGTCAGGTAGCCCTAGCCAAAAATCGGCAAGCCGGGCAAAGCCGCGCAGCCAGCCGGCAAGGTCGGCCCAATCCCAGACGTGGATGGCATCGCGTGGAATCGGTGGTCTTTGGGCAATCGGCAGAGTGTCGAAGAAGTCGCGGATCGTGTCGCGCAGATTCTCGCGGAACGCCTGGTCGGGAAATCGAAGACTGACACAGTACAAGTAGCCGTTGGCGTTCTTCCAGGGCGCGTAGGCCCCTGGCCAGCCATTCGCGGCTTGATCTTTCAGTTTTGCCGCGACGCGGCGCCACTGCTGTTCGATATTGCCTTTTGGGTCTTTTGCGGTTGCATCGTGCCATTTGCATTCAACGATGAAGCTATCGCCCAGCTTGGGGAACGGAAGCGGAACAGCGGGAGAGCGATCGACCCAGGCGTCGATACTGCCGTCACGACCTTTCGTCGAGGCAACCCACGCGTTGGCGCCGAACTCCGCCTTTAGGCCATCGCCAACGAGCTGTTGAAAGGCGTCGAATGGCATCTCGAATTCCGTGGCACGGACGCCGAGCCAGCTTCCAACGTCAAAACTGTCAGTAAAAACCCGTTGCATGGATTTCCCAGGTTGCGTGAAGCTGTTGTCTCAAGCCATTCTATTTGAATGCCGCTATGACATAGTGGATTGCCGCATCCTTCCGGTACCCAATCATCGGCGTCGACACCTTCCTCAATCCTCATGGCTCCGGCGTCGCCAGCGAAATCGAACTGGCGCGTTCGACCGATGACGAAAAGCAGTCGCAGTTGAAGCGCCTGGCGGATTTCCAGCAGCGCAACGCCGGTGAAGCCGAGGCCTGCCTGGCGAAGCTGCGTCAGGCCGTGATCGACAACGGCAACGTCTTCGCCGTGATGATGGACGCCGTTCGCCATTGCTCGCTGGGGCAGATAAGCAACGCCCTTTACCTGGTCGGCGGCCAGTACCGGCGCAGCATGCAAGAGTTATGTCTCCGGCTGAGCCGGAGACGGTATCCCTTGCGGACGGCGCTGGCGGTACGGCGGCTTGCGTCGCGCCGATGCCGGCCGCGGCAACCCTAGGCAGCCGGATCGAAGGGCGCCCCCGCCTCGGTTTCGTGATGCAGCGCCGCCGCGGGCGGCAGTTCGGCCAGGAGCAGTGCGTCGGCCTGGTAGAGCCCGCGTCCCCAGTTGCCCGCGTCCCAGTCCGCGCCGGGGACGGCGGTGGCCTTGATCAGTTGCTTGAACGCTGCCGGCCAGCGCCAGTTGGGCGCGCCGTAGGCGGCTTCGAGCTCGCTGCGGCGCAGCGCCAGCCACATCGCCGCGATGCCGGCGCAGAGGGCCGTGGCGTAGGAAGTGCCGCTGCCGTTGGCGGTGATGAAGGGCACCAGTGCGCCATCGCGCCTTTCGATGCTGGCGCGGCGGATGCCGTCGGCGGGGCCGCAGACGTCGACGAATTCGCCGCGCGAGGCGTTGTCCCATGGCTTGAACGCATTGGGTCCCGCCGGACTGACGCCGCCCACGGTGATGACGCGGTTGTAGCGGCCGGGGTAGGTGACGTCGCGGATGACATTGCCGGCCGCGGCGCAGACGATCAACCCGGCCTCGTAGGCCCGGTCGATGGCGCGCGCGAGCGGCGACCAGGGAATGATGCCGCCCAGGCTCATGCTGATGACGCGGCAGTTCTGGGCGATCGCGTCGTCGATGGCCAAGACCATCAGTCGCTGCACGGCATCGATCAGGATCGAGTCGGTGACGCGGTAGGGAATCACGCAGGCGCCGGGCGCGGCACCGTAGAAGGGCGGGATGTCGTCGTCGGCACGCTCGTAGAACCCGGCCAGGGTCGATAGCGTGCGCGTGCCGTGGCCGCCGTTGCCGCCCGTCAGGTTGTCGAAGGGGCCTGTTTCCTCGGGCGGCCTCTGGTCGGGCTGGTCGGGGCTGGGCAGCGGCAGGAAGTCGCTGAAATAATTTTTTCCGAGATCGGGCCGCAGGTAATCGCTGACGCCGCCATGAAAGCCCAGCGCCGGATGCCGGGTACAGCCGGTGTCGATATGGCCGATGCGGATATCGGCCCAGGGGACGGCGCCGGCGCCCAGGTCGAACAGGGACCAGGCCTTGTCGATGCGGCTGATCGTGAGCTGCCAGTCGAGGTCGATGTTGCGGCCGTCGATCGCCGCGCTGTCGCCGATCACGCTCGGCATTGCCACACCGGTGGCACCGGCATCGCGCAGGAAGCCGGTCTTGTTCGCACGTCGCGCGAGCCGCAGTTCGAACTCGGCCAGCGGGATTGCGATCACCTGGGCGGCGCCGGCCTCGATGCAAACCTGCGCGGCGGATTTCCCGGCGACGCGCCCGGCCAGCAGTTGTTCACTGCCGCCGCTCAGGTAGCACCACTGGCCGTCGAGCCAGGACACCAGTTCGCCGCTGAGCGGGCCCGCGACTGTTGCAACGCGGGACTGGAACGCGGCCGGCGTATCGTTCTTGCGCAGGCGCAGGATGAGGACTTCGGCGGTGACGGCTTCGAGCGGCATGAGGGTCTCCTGGGTGGTTGAGGGTTCGGAGCTGCGGTGCGGCGTCATGCAATGCGGGTGATCTCCACCCGCAGCGGTCCGTCGGGCGGCGGCAGCGCGTGGTTGTTCCAGTACATGCTGCGCCAATCGTTGGCGAACAGATTCAGCTCATGGTCGGGCGCAGCGGCGGCTGTTTCGGGCACCGGCCAGTCATGGCCTGCGCCGATGGCAAAGACGTTCGCCTCGTCCTTGCCGATGCAGCCGCAAAGCATGAAAAACGGCCGGTACGGAACCCGGTTCCAGCGTTGCAGGGGCGAGGACCAGCCGTTGGCGTCGCAGATGCGTAACCAGTCCTTCCATTGTCCGGCAGCGGTGAAGCGGTAGCGCTCGCCGGGAGCCACCTCCAGGCCGGTGGGAACGAACAGCGGGCGCGGGTCTACATCCAGGGAATGGGTTGCTCCGATCTCAAGCCGGGCCATGCTTGTCCTCCTGGGCGGGTATTGCGCGTGATACCGGATCGGGCGGCGGGTTGGCGGGGATTCGGCGCTGGTCCAACTGCCGCGATCAGAACGGCGGAATATTGCGCCAACTTTCCGCGGCACGCAATATGGCGATGGCAAGTGATCGGGCGGGTCCGCGGCGGGCTTTGCCGTGCCGCGGCCGGAGCCAAGAGTTGGCGTTGGCGACACGGCGAGGCGCCGCGAACGGGCGTCCCCATGGGATGCGGCAACAATGCCCCCGTGGTTTATAGGGCAAAATGCCATATCTGCTCCCGGGATTCACCGGTCGGGGACCCATCGGCTGGAGCGGAATCCGGACGGTGGCCACCTACGGTCCGCCCATTCGCCAAGCGTTGACACATGAACCCGCTGCATCGCCAACATAATCAATTCCTGGTCCAGTGGCTGACCCTGACCACGGCCCTGCTGCTGCTGGGACTCGCCATCGGCTACGATCTCTATCAGGAGCGCGGCCGCGTCGAAAAACGCGAGCAGGAAAGGCTGCTGGCCACCTCCCGCGTCATCCAGGAGAATGTCGAGCAGAATCTGGCCTCGGTCAATCGGGTGCTGGGCGATCTGCGCAAGGAGGCGGCGACCGGGCCGGTCGGCGCGAGGTTCAATGAACGCCTGGTCACGCTGAGCGACGCCATGCCCAGCGTGCGCACCATCCTGCTGCTCGACCGGACCGGGGCAGTCCGCGCTGCCAGCCGGCCGGAACTGGTCGGCAGTACCGCCGACTTCCATCAGCGCGACTATTTCAGGACGCCGCAACAACATCCGAACGCGGAACTGCTGTTCATCTCGCCGCCGTTTCGCACCGTGCTCGGGGTGTTCGCCATCACCGTCACCCGCATGGTCTCCGGTCCGCGCGGCGAATTCGCCGGCGTGATCACGGCCACGCTCGATCCGCAATACTTCGATCCGCTGCTCGATTCGGTGCGCTATGCGCCGGACATGGCGGCCTCGCTGCATCACGGCGACGGCCTGGTGTTCGCGCATGCCCCGCGGCAGCAGGTTGCCGTCATCGGCAAGGATCTGGACCAGCCCGGTTCCTTCTTCAGGCGCCACCGCGAGAGCGGGCAGGCGGTCAGCGTATTCGCCGGCACCGTGCTCGCCACCGGCCAGGAGCGCATGATCGCGCAGCGCAACGTGCAACCGGCCGAGCTGAACATGGACAAGCCGCTGGGCGTCGCGGTGTCGCGCCTGCTCGACGATATCTACGCGCCCTGGCGCCATGACTTCCAGGTCAAGGCAGCCTGGTTTGTGCTCGGTGGGCTGGTTTTCGGCCTCGGGCTTTACGCCTACCAGCGGCGGCTGCGGCAGCTCATCGTGCAGGAGGCGGCTGCGGCCGATGCCCTGGCAGCCAGCGAACGCTTCATGAAAATGGTGGCCGACAACATTCCGGGCATGGTTGGCTACTGGACCAGCGACTTGCGCTGCGCCTTCGCCAACAGCGCCTATCTGGAATGGTTCGGCAAAACGGCGGACCAGATGCGCGGCATCAGCGTCCAGGAGCTGATGGGCGAGGCGCTGTTTCGCCGGAACGAGCCCTATATCCGCGCTGCGCTGCGCGGCGAGCGGCAGGACTTCGAGCGCACGCTGATCAAGGCCGACGGCAGCACGGGCTACACCTGGGCGCAGTATGTTCCCGACATCGAGGACGGCAGGGTCAAGGGATTTTTCGTCCTGGTCGCGGACATCAGCCGCCTCAAGAGGGTGGAAATGGATCTGGTCGCCAGCGAAGCGAAGTTGAAGGCGATCATCGAAACCGAGCCCGAGTGCGTCAAGGTGCTGGCGCTCGATGGCACGCTGCTGCAGATGAATCGTGCCGGTCTGGACATGATCGAGGCCGACGCGGAAGAACAGGTGGTCGGCGCGCACGTGGTCGACTTGGTGGTGCCCGAGCACAAGGGCGCCTTCCGGACCCTGAACGAAAGAGTCTTGCGGGGTGAGGCCGGATCGCTGGAGTTCGAGATCGTCGGCCTCAAGGGGCGCCGCCGCTGGCTGGATACGCATGCGGTGCCGATGCGCGACGCCAATGGGCAGATCACCGGCCTGCTCGGCGTCACCCGCGACATCACCGAGCACAAGAGGGCGCAGCAGGAACTCGAGCGCCTGTCCCAGGTCGATGCGCTGACCGGGCTGTCCAACCGGCGCTATTTCATGAGCCTGGCGGAGCAGGAACTGGCCCGCACGCAAAGGTATGGCGGCGCCTTGTCGGTGTTCATGATGGATCTCGACCACTTCAAGATCGTCAATGACACCTATGGCCATCAGACCGGCGACCTGGTGCTGCAGAAACTGGGCAGCCTGTGCCGCGAAGCCCTGCGCGAAATCGACAGCGTCGGCCGCATCGGCGGTGAGGAATTCGCCGTGATCCTGCCGCAGACGGACGGCCCGCGCGCGCTTGAAGTCGCCGAACGCCTGCGCCAGGCCGTTGCGCGTACCGAGATGGCGCTCGAGCACGGCCTGCCGCTGCACTTCACGCTGTCGATCGGCGTGACCACGCTGGCCGGCGGCAGCGCCAACATCGACACTCTGCTCGGCCAGGCCGACAGCGCCCTGTACGACGCCAAGCGCAGCGGCCGCAACCGGGTTTGCGTGTATGGATCCGTGCCGGAAACTGCGGAAACTACGGTTTGAGTCTGGCTTTCCCGCTGCGATAATGCACCGTTGCCATTGGGCGGACCGCGCGTCGGCCCGGCGGAGAGTCTGGCGCAAGGCCCGCGCATGAGCGGCGCGGCTACGCGCTTTTTAATGGATCGGAAGGAGAAGCAGGCATGAGCATCAAGACAGTGGGAATCATCGGCGCGGGCACCATGGGTAACGGCATCGCACAGGCGTGCGCCGTTTCGGGCATAGCCGCGGTGATGCTGGACATCAACGAGGCGGCGGTGCAAAAAGGCGTCGCGACGATTTCCGGCAGTCTCGACCGCCTGGTCAAGAAGGAAAAGATGAGCGCCGAGCAGAAGGCGGCGGCGATGGCGCGCGTCAAAGCGACGACGCAGATGGCCGACATGAAGGGCGTCGATATCGTGATCGAGGCGGCGACAGAGAACGAGGGCCTGAAGCTCAGGATTCTCAAGGAAGCCGAAGCCGTGATCGGCGCCGACACCATCATCGCCAGCAACACCTCGTCGATTTCCATCACCCAACTGGCCGCGGCAACGGGACGCGCCGACCGCTTCATCGGCATGCACTTCTTCAATCCGGTGCCGATGATGGCGCTGGTCGAACTGATCCGCGGCCTGCAGACCAGCGACGCGACCCATGCCAGGGTCGAGGCCCTGGCCAAGGCACTGGGCAAGACGCCGATCACGGTGAAGAACAATCCCGGCTTCGTGGTGAACCGCATCCTCTGTCCGATGATCAACGAGGCCATCTTCGTCTATGCCGAAGGACTGGCGTCGGCCGAGGAGATCGACGCCGGCATGAAGCTGGGCTGCAACCATCCGATCGGCCCGCTGGCCCTGGCCGACATGATCGGCCTCGACACCATGCTGGCGGTGATGATGGTGTTCTACGAGGGCTTCAACGACTCCAAGTACCGCCCGGCGCCGCTGCTGAAGGAAATGGTCGCCGCCGGTTACCTCGGCCGCAAAACCGGCCGCGGCTTCTACACCTACGGCTGACAAGAGTTGGCGCTGGCGAAACGGCGGGTGGAAGGCGCGTAGAAGGCATGTAGGGCGGACTTCAGTCCGCCCTACATGCCCGCCCCACGTTCAGCCCGTTTTCGCTAGCCGCCGAAGCGGCGCAGGCCTTCCAGATCGAGCACGGTGATCCCGCCGTACTGGGTGGTGAGAAATCCATCCTCCTCCAGCAGGTGCAAGGCCTTGTTCACGCGCTGGCGTGAGACGCCCGCCAGGTAGCCGATTTCTTCCTGCGAGATGGCGATGCGGGAGTCGATGTCCGGTTGCAGTACGGGGTGGAACAGGGCGGCCAGCGTGCGTGCGACGCGGGCATCGACGTCGAGCAGGCGTTCCGATTCGAGCAGGCCGATGAACAGGCCCAGGCGTTCGTTGATCTGGGTGATGATGAAACGGTTGAAGGGGATACTGTTGTCCAGCAGCCAGTGGAAGGTTTCGCGCCGCATGCAGGCGACGCGGGTATCGCGCAGGGCGATGACGTCATAGCGCCGCGGCTCGTCCTTGAGCATCGAGCCTTCGCCGAACCAGCCGCCGGCGGCGATGCCGGTGAAGCTCGCGGTCTTGCCCGTCGCCCAGTCGCTGCACATCTTGGCCAGCCCGTCGATGACGCCATGCCAGTGATCGGCGGGTTCGCCTTTATGACATACATATCCGCCGGTCGGCACCTGGCGTTCGACGATGCCTTCGCGCGCCCGGCGATAGTCTTCATCCGACAAAGCCTGCGCCCAGCTTGTGCGGCGCAGCATGTCATCGAGCGAGATCGCGGTTTTTGGGCAATTGTCAGGCACGCGACAATTATAGGCAGGAGAATCGCTTAGACTCAATTTCCGCAACGGATAAGTCGCGACAAAAGCGAGTCCGCATTGCTGGTGCTGGAGGAGAGAAAACGCATGGCTGCATCCAAATCGGGGCTGGCTTCAGGCCCGCTCGATACGTTTCCCCGACTATTGCTGAATCACGCGGCGACGCGCGGCGATCGTCCGGCGACGCGCGAAAAATATCTTGGCATCTGGCAAACCTGGAACTGGAGCCAGGTCGCCGAGGAAGTTCGCGCCATGGCCTGCGGCCTGGCGGAACTGGGCTTCAAGCGCGGCGACAACCTGGCCCTGATCGGCGACAACCGCCCACGCTTGTACTGGGCGATGTGCGCCGCGCAGATGCTGGGCGGCGTGCCGGTGCCGATGTACCAGGACGCGGTGGCGACCGAAATGGCCTTCGTGCTGACTGACGGCGAGATCCGTTTTGCCATCGTCGAAGACCAGGAGCAGGTGGACAAGCTGCTCGAAATCAAGGCCCAGTGTCCGGACCTGCAGCACATCCTCTACGACGATGCGCGCGGCATGCGCCACTACACCCAGACCTGGCTGCAGGGGCTGGACGAGGTGATGGCCATGGGCCGCATCCACGACAAGAATCAGCCGGACTTCATTCCCGGCGAAGTCGCCAAGGGCAGTCCGCAGGACGTCGCCGTGATGCTCTACACCTCGGGCACCACCGGCAAGCCCAAGGGCGTCTGCCAGACCCACGAGACCTTCATCGCCGCGGCGCAGAGCGGCGTCGGCTTCGACCACCTGACCGACCAGGAGGACATCCTCTCCTACCTGCCAATGGCCTGGGTCGGCGACCACCTGTTCTCCTATGCCCAGGCGCTGGTCGCCGGCTTCACCATCAACTGCCCCGAATCCGGCGACACGGTGATGACCGACCTGCGCGAGATCGGACCCACCTACTACTTTGCGCCGCCGCGCGTGTTCGAGAACCTGCTGACCACGGTGATGATCCGCATGGAGGATGCCGGCGCCACCAAGCGCGGCATGTTCCATTACTTCATGAGCGTTGCCAAGCGTTGCGGTTCGGACATCCTCGACGGCAAGCCCGGCGTCTCGACTGCCGACCGCCTGCTGTATGCGCTGGGCAATGTGCTGGTCTACGGTCCGTTGCGCAACGTGCTGGGCATGAGCCGCATCCGCGTCGCCTACACCGCCGGCGCCGCGATCGGCCCCGACCTGTTCCGCTTCTACCGTTCCATCGGCGTCAATCTGAAGCAGCTCTACGGGGCGACCGAAACCTGCGCCGCGGTCTGCCTGCAGCCGGACCGCGAGATCAAGTTCGACAGCGTCGGCAAGCCGGCGCCCGGCGTCGAGGTCAGGATCGCCGACAGCGGCGAGGTGCTGGTGCGCGGCAAGCTGCTGCTCAAGGAATACTACAAACGGCCCGACGCGACGGCCGAGGCGATCGACGCCGAAGGCTGGTTCCACACCGGCGACGCCGGCTTCTTCGACGAGGACGGCCACCTCAAGATCATCGACCGCGCCAAGGACGTCGGCAAGCTGGCGCACGGCGCAATTTTCGCGCCGAACTACATCGAGAACAAGCTCAAGTTCTTCCAGTACATCAAGGAAGCGGTCTGCTTCGGCCATGACCGCGACATGGTCTGCGCCTTCGTCAATATCGACATGGGTGCGGTCGGCAACTGGGCCGAACGGCGCGGCCTGCCTTACTCCGGCTATACCGATCTGGCCGGCAAGCCCGAGGTTCTGGAACTGATTCGGGAATGCGTCGAGCAGGTCAATGCCGATCTGTCGCACGATGCGATGGTGGCCGAGACGCAGATCCACCGCTTCATGGTGCTGCACAAGGAACTCGACCCCGACGACGACGAGCTCACGCGCACCCGCAAGGTCAGGCGCGGCTTCGTTGCCGAGAAATACGGCGCGCTGATCGACGCCCTGTATTCCGGCAAAGCCACGCAGTTCATCGAAACCCAGGTCAAGTTCGAGGACGGCCGCACCGGCAAGGTGTCTGCCGACCTGGTGATCTGCGACGTGAAGACGTTCCCCGTGATGAAGAAAGCAGCCTGACCATGAGCAGGACCTTCCCCCCAGCCCCCTTCCCCAGGAAGGGGGTGACCACGGTTCGCGGGCTAAGCCCGCTCCATGAAGTTGACTCGCTGCCCCCTAGGGGCGGCCCGTCGGAGGCAGCATGAGCGGAAGAAAAATCGGCGAGGTCATCCTTGACCTCAAGAACATCAGCCTCAGTTTCGGCGGCGTCAAGGCGCTGCAGGACATTTCCTTCGATGTGCGCGAACATGAAATTCGCGCCATCATCGGCCCCAACGGCGCCGGCAAAAGCTCAATGCTGAACGTCATCAACGGCGTGTATCGGCCGCAGGAGGGGGACATCATCCTGCGCGGCGTGCACCATGCCAACATGGACTCGTACGGTGCGGCCAAGGCCGGACTGGCGCGCACCTTCCAGAACATCGCGCTGTTCAAGGGCATGTCGGTGCTCGACAACATCATGACCGGGCGCAACCTGAAAATGAAGGCCAACATGCTGCAGCAGGCCTTCTGGCTCGGCCCGGCGCAGCGCGAGGAACTGGAACACCGCGCCAAGGTCGAGGAAATCATCGACTTCCTCGAAATCCAGCACATACGCAAGACCCCGGTCGGTCGCCTGCCCTACGGCCTGCAAAAGCGCGTCGACCTGGCCCGCGCCCTGGCCATGGAGCCGCAGGTGCTGCTGCTCGACGAACCCATGGCCGGCATGAACGTCGAGGAAAAGCAGGACATGTGCCGCTTCATCCTCGACGTCAACGACCAGTTCGGTACCACGGTGGTGCTGATCGAGCACGACATGGGCGTGGTCATGGATATTTCCGACCGCGTCGTGGTGCTCGATTACGGCAAGAAGATCGGCGATGGCACGCCCGACGAAGTTCGCGCCAATCCTGATGTCATCAGCGCCTATCTCGGCGCCAGCCACTGAGGAACCTGAACTATGGCATTCTTTCTGGAAACCTTGCTTGGCGGCCTCATGAGCGGCATGCTTTACTCGCTGGTGGCGCTGGGCTTCGTGCTGATCTACAAGGCCTCCGGCGTGTTCAATTTTGCCCAGGGCGCGATGGTACTGTTCGCCGCCCTCTCGATGGCGCGCTTTTCCGAGTGGATCCCGGAGTGGCTGGGCATGGATAACCTGTTCATGGCCAACGTGCTGGCCTTCGCCGTCTCCGTGGTGGTGATGTTTGTGGTGGCCTGGCTGATCGAGCGCCTGGTACTGCGCCACCTGGTCAATCAGGAGGGCGCAACGCTGCTGATGGCCACGCTGGGCATCGCCTACTTTCTCGACGGCGTCGGCCAGACCATCTTCGGCAGCGACATCTACAAGATCGACGTCGGCATGCCGAAGGAACCGGTGATGATGCTGGAGAGCGTTTTCGAAGGTGGCATCCTGATCAACAAGGAAGACTTCGTCGCCGCCTTCATATCGGCGCTGCTGGTGGTGGCACTGAGCATCTTTTTCCAGAAGACCTCCACCGGGCGTGCGCTGCGCGCCGTGGCCGACGATCACCAGGCGGCGCAGTCGATCGGCATTCCGCTGAACCGGAGCTGGGTCATCGTCTGGTGCGTTGCCGGCATCACGGCGCTGGTGGCGGGCGTGATCTGGGGTTCGAAACTTGGCGCGCAGTTTTCCTTGTCGACCGTGGCCCTGCGCGCCTTGCCCGTGGTGATCCTGGGCGGCCTGACCTCGGTTCCCGGCGCGATCATCGGCGGCCTGATCATCGGCGTCGGCGAAAAGCTGTCCGAAGTTTATCTGGGGCCTTATGTCGGCGGTGGCATCGAGATCTGGTTTGCCTACATGCTGGCGCTGGTGTTCCTCCTGTTCAGACCGCAGGGTCTGTTCGGGGAGAAGATTATTGATCGGGTGTGAAATGATCAATAATTTTTCAGTGCAGGCTAACGTGCGCAGCACCTTAAGCGAAGCGGCCGGAACTAAAACGTCGTTTGATCGCGTTTGATACGAGGGATTAGGAATGTTCTATAGAGAAAACGGTCAGTTCAAGACCTCGTACAAGTCGGATCAGCAGATATTCCCGATCCCGCAGGACCGCTGGGCGATTCTTGCCATCATCGCCATCGCCTTCTTCGTGATTCCCCTCATGGTCGATGAGTACCTGTTTCGCGCCATCCTGATTCCCTTCCTGATCCTGTCGCTGGCCGCGCTCGGCGTGAACATCCTGGTCGGCTATTGTGGCCAGATCACTCTCGGTGCCGGCGCCTTCATGGCAGTCGGTGCCTACGCGGCCTACAATTTCCTGATTCGCGTCAGCGGCATGCCGGCGCTGGGGGCCATCCTGCTGGGCGGCTTCACGGCCGCGGCGGTGGGCATCGTGTTCGGCATTCCCAGCCTGCGCGTGCGCGGTCTTTACCTCGCGGTGGCAACGCTGGCGGCCCAATTCTTCTGGGACTGGGCCTTCCTGCGCGTCAAATGGTTCACCAACGACGCATCGTCGGGCTCCGTATCGGTGGCCGACATCGACGTTTTCGGCTGGATCGTCAATACGCCGACCGACAAGTATCTTTTCTGCCTCGGCATCCTGGTGATTTTCAGCCTCATGGCGAAGAATCTGGTGCGCGGCAACATGGGCCGGCAATGGATGGCGATTCGCGACATGGACGTTGCGGCCACGGTGATCGGCATTCGTCCCTTGTACGCCAAGCTCACCGCCTTCGCCGTCAGTTCGTTTTATCTCGGGGTGGCAGGCGCGCTTTGGGGCATGATCAACCTCGGCTCCTGGGAGCCCGCAGCATTTTCGATCGACCGTTCCTTCCAGTTGCTGTTCATGGTCATCATCGGCGGCATGGGCGCTATCGCCGGCAGTTTCTTCGGCGCCGCGTTCATCGTGATACTGCCCATCTTCCTGAATCAGATACTGCCGGTTATCGGAGGCCTGTTTGGACTCGAAGTTTCGATCGCGCTGGTATCGCACGTCGAGATCATGATATTTGGCGCGCTGATCGTTTTCTTCCTGATCGTCGAGCCCCACGGCATCGCACGTCTATGGTCTACGGGCAGGGAGAAATTGCGTTTGTGGCCGTTCCCGCACTGATGGGTCAGGGGCGCGGGCGGCGTAATATTGCCGGACGCGCAGATCGGGTTTATTGCACGCGTAACACTAAATCATCCTAAGAGGAGAAAACATGAAACTACGCAAACTCGCTGTGGCAGCGTCAATCGCTGCGATCGGCTTTTCCGCTGCACTCACCGCGCCTGCGGCCTACGCGGCCGAGGACCAGTTCTTTCCGGTGCTGGCTTACCGCACCGGCGCCTACGCCCCCAACGGCGCACCCTGGGCCAACGGCTTCGTCGACTACATGAAGCTGACCAACGCCCGTGGCGGTGTCAACGGCGTCAAGATGATCTGGGAGGAATGCGAAACCGCCTATGCGACGGATCGCGGCGTCGAGTGCTACGAGCGCCTGAAGGGCAAGCATGGTGGCGCCACGGCAGTGCAGCCGCTGTCCACCGGCATCACTTTCGCCCTGACGGAAAAAGCCCCGGTCGACAAGATCCCCGTCATCACCGCCGGCTACGGCCGTAGCGAGTCGCAGAACGGCGCCGTGTTCGGCTGGAACTTCCCGCTGGTGGGCACCTACTGGTCCGGCGCCGACGTGCTGGTGCAGCACATCGCCAAGAAGGAAGGCGGCTTCGACAAGCTGAAGGGCAAGAAGATCACGCTGGTCTACCACGACAGCCCCTACGGCAAGGAGCCGATCGCCCTGCTGCAGGAGCGCGCCAAGATGCACGGCTTCAATCTTTCCCTGCTGCCGGTGGCTCACCCCGGCGTCGAGCAGAAGGCCACCTGGCTGCAGATCCGCCAGAACAAGCCCGACTACGTTTTCCTCTGGGGCTGGGGCGTGATGAACTCGACCGCGATCAAGGAAGCGCAGGCCACCGGCTATCCGCGCGAGAAGATGTACGGCGTTTGGTGGTCCGGTGCGGAACCCGATGTCAAGGACGTCGGCGACGGCGCCAAGGGCTACAACGCGCTGGCCATGCAACATGGTGCCGAGCCGAATGCCAAGGTGGTCAAGGAAGTTCTCGAGAAGTTGCACGCCAAGGGCCAGGGTACCGGTCCCAAGGAAGAAGTCGGCCAGGTGCTCTATATGCGCGGCCTGATTTCGGCGATGGTTCAGACCGAAGCCGTGCGCGTGGCACAGGGGCGCTACGGCAAGGGCAAGCACATCACCGGCGAGCAGATGCGCTGGGGCCTGGAGAACCTCAACCTCGACCAGAAGGCGCTGGATGGTCTGGGCTTTGCCGGCGTGATGCGCCCGGTCCATACCACTTGCATCGATCACATGGGATCGGGCTTTGCGCGCGTTCACACCTGGGACGGCAAGAAGTGGAACTTCTCTTCCGACTGGTACGAGGCGGACCAGAAAGTTCTGCGCCCGATGGTGATGCTGGCCTCCGGCAAGTACGCGGAAGAAAAGAAGATCACGCCGCGCACGCCGGAAGACTGCAAGAAGTGACATAAGGGTTTGCCGGGCGGGGCTCGTCGAGTCCCGCCCGGATTTTCGGCCCGCATCAATCGAAAGAGCACATGACTACCGCCAACATCCTTCTCAACGTCAATAGCATCGAGGTGATTTATAACCACGTCATCCTCGTGCTCAAAGGCGTCTCGCTGTCCGTGCCCGATGGCAGCATCGTGGCCTTGCTGGGCGGCAACGGCGCCGGCAAGACGACGACCCTGCGTGCCGTCAGCAACCTGCTCCATGGCGAGCGCGGCGAGGTGACCAAGGGTTCGATCGAGTGTCGTGGCGAGCGCATCGAAGCGCTGACGCCCTCCGATCTGGTCAAGCGCGGCGTGGTCCAGGTCATGGAGGGCCGCCATTGTTTCGGCCACCTGACCATCGAAGAAAACCTGATGACCGGCAGCTACACGCGTACCGATGGTCGGGCTGCCGTGGCGCAGACCCTGGAAAAGGTCTACAACTATTTTCCGCGGCTGAAGACGCGGCGCACCAGTCAGGCCGCCTATACCTCGGGTGGCGAACAGCAGATGTGCGCCATCGGACGCGCGCTGATGGCGAATCCGACCATGGTGCTGCTCGACGAGCCTTCGATGGGCCTGGCACCGCAAATCGTCGACGAGGTATTCGGCATCGTCAAGGATCTCAACCAGCGGGAAAAGGTCACCTTTCTCCTGGCCGAACAGAACACCAACATGGCCTTGCGCTATGCCGACTTCGGCTACATCCTCGAAAACGGCCGCGTGGTCATGGAGGGTGCGGCCAAGGATCTGGCCAACAACGAGGACGTCAAGGAGTTTTACCTCGGCATCTCGTCGGGGGAGCGCAAGAGCTTCCGCGAGACCAAGCACTACCGCCGCCGCAAACGCTGGCTCGCTTAATCGGCCGCAGATCGCGCCGCATGGCGGCGTTGCTCGGCGGCTTGTTGCCTGCCCGCGAAGCGGAATCCCAGGCACGCAAAGCGAGCAACGTAAACCGGCGCCACCTCGCGCCTTGCCCTGCGACGCGCTTTGCGGCCTCACCAAACCTCGGAGCAACGTGACATGTCGACGTATTTTGACGCCCTTGAAACCCGTACCGCCGACGCCAGAGAGTTGGCGCTGGCGACACGCCTGCCGCAGCAGATCGCGCATGCCAAGGCCAATACCGCTTACTTTGCCGAGTCGCTGAAGCAGGTCGATGCCGCGGCGATCACCTCGGCTACGGCACTGGCCGCGCTGCCGGTGGTGAGGAAGAGCGACCTGATCGAGTTGCAGAAGGCGCGGCGGCCCTTCGGCGGGTTGGCGGCTTCGCAGTGGGGCAAGCTCGGCCGCGTGTTCTCCTCGCCCGGTCCGATCTACGAACCCGAAGGCCGCGACGCCGACTACTGGCGCACGGCGCGCGCGCTTTACGCGGCGGGCTTCCGCGCCGGCGATCTGGTGCATAACAGTTTTTCCTATCACATGACGCCGGGCGCCTGGATTCTCGAAGCCGGCGCCCAGGCGCTGGGCTGCACCGTGTTCCCGGCCGGAGTCGGGCAGACCGAGCAGCAGGTGGAGGCGATGGCCGACCTGCAGCCGAACGGCTATGTCGGCACGCCGTCTTTCCTGCGCATCCTGCTGGAAAAGGCGGACGAACTGGGTATCAAGTTGCCGTCGCTGACCAAGGCGCTGGTTTCCGGCGAGGCCTTTCTGCCGCCGGTGCGCGATGCTTTGCTGGCACGCGGTATCGCCGGCTACCAGGCTTACGCGACGGCCGAACTCGGCGTCATCGCCTATGAGACCGAAGCGCGCCAGGGCCTGGTGATCGACGAGGGCGTGATCGTCGAGATCGTGCGTCCCGGCACCGGCGATCCGGTCGCCGAGGGCGAGGTCGGCGAGGTCGTGGTGACTACTTTCAATAGCGACTATCCGCTGATCCGATTCGGCACCGGCGACCTCTCGGCCTTCCTGCCCGGTATTTCTCCCTGCGGCCGCACCAACGTGCGCATCAAGGGCTGGATGGGCCGCGCCGACCAGACCACCAAGATCAAGGGCATGTTCGTCCATCCCGAGCAGGTCGCCGCAGTCGTCAAGCGTCATCCGCAAGTCACCCGGGCGCGCCTGGTGGTGACGAATCCGGACAGCACCGACCACATGACTCTGAACTGCGAAGTCGGTACCGCCGGCAGCGATCTGGAACAGGCCATCGCCGACAGCGTGCGCGATGTGACCAAACTGCGCGCCGACGTCAGGCTGGTCGCGGTCGGCAGTCTGGCAAACGACGGCAAGGTCATCGAGGACTGCAGGAAATATGACTGAGACCCGCGGCCCCCTGGCGGGGCTGCGCATCCTCGATGTGACCCGGCTGCTGCCGGGGCCGGTGGCGACCATGCACCTCGCCGATCTCGGCGCCGAGGTGATCAAGATCGAGGATACCGGCGCCGGCGACTATGCGCGCGCCATGGGCCCGGGCGAGCGCGAGGCAGGAGGAAACGGGGACAGCCTGTTTTTCCGCCTGGTCAATCGCAACAAGAAAAGCCTGCGCCTGGACCTCAAGCAGGCGGCCGGTGTCGAGGTCTTCCTGCGCCTGGCGCAGGATGCCGACGTGATTTTCGAAAGCTTCCGTCCCGGTGTGGTGGACAAACTGGGCATCGGCTATGAGGCGGTGCGCGCGATCAATCCACGCATCGTTTATTGCGCGATCACCGGCTACGGCCAGACCGGCCCCTGGGCGGACCAGGCCGGCCACGACATCAATTACCTGGCGACGGCGGGCTTGCTCGACCAGATCGGCAGTCACGACGGCGAGCACAGCGGCCCGCCGGCGATTCCCAACCTGCAGATCGGCGACCTTCTGGGGGGAGCGCTTACTCCCTTGCTTGGCGTTCTTGCTGCGGTGATTGGTGCCAAGGCGACGGGGCGGGGCAGCCATGTCGATGTGGCCATGACCGACGCCGTGCTGGCGCACACCATCTTCCCGCTGGTCACCACGCTGGTGCACGGTCGTCCGGCGCCGCGCGGTGCCGACCTATTGACCGGCGGCGTGCCCTGCTACGGCGTGTATCGCACCGCCGACGCGCGTTACCTGGCGGTGGGCGCCCTCGAACCCAAGTTCTGGCAGGCGCTGTGCGCGGCAATCGGGCGCCCCGACCTGGCGCCCTTCGGGTTGGCGATGGGTAGCAAGGGGCGCGAGGTGAAGGCCGAACTGGGCGGCCTGCTCGCTTCCCAGCCGCTGGCTCACTGGGAGCCGATTTTCGCCGCGGCGGACTGCTGCGTCACGCCAATCCTGCGTCTGGACGAAGCCATGGCGCATCCGCAAATCGTCGCGCGCGAAATGCTGGTCGAGGTCGGCGGCACCCAACAGTACGCGCCGCCCTGCAAACTTTCGGCCTGGCCCTGGGCCGCGGCCACGCCGGCGCCGGCGGCCGGGGCCGACAGCGAGTCCGTGCTGCAGGCGGCCGGCTACGTGGAAGCCGACATTGCGCGGCTGCGCGCCAGCGGGGTAATTTAGCGGCGTGTCCCTTATGTTCAACCCGGCGCTCGCCTCGACGCTCACCCCGGCGCTTGCCCCGGCTCTTGCGCTGCTTCCCGATTTCGCCCTGATCCTGCTCGGCGCAAGCCTGCGCCGTGTGCTGCATCTGGGCGACCATTTCTGGAGTGGCCTGGAAAAGCTGGTCTATTACGTGCTGTTCCCGGCCCTGCTGTTCAACGGCCTGGTGAAGACGCGCATCGACTGGGCGGCGGCGGGTCCGCTGCTGGCCGTGGTGATGGGGGCCATGGCGACCGGCATGGTGCTGGGTTACGGCGCGCGCATGTTCCGCCTGACGCCGATGTCCTTCGCCTCGCAATACCAGTGCGCCTTCCGCTTCAATTCCTACATCGGCCTTGCGGTGGCGGGCAAACTCTATGGCGTGCCGGGCATCGCCGCGATGGCGATCGTCGTCGGCGTCATGGTGCCGCCGGCCAACATGGCGGCGGTGTGGATGCTGGCGCGTCACGGCGAGGCCAGCGTCTGGCGCGAACTTGTGAAGAATCCGCTGATCCTCGCCACGCTCGCCGGCGTCGCGGCGAACGTGGTTGGCTTCCAGTCGCCGGAGGTTCTGCAGCAATTCCTCGGCCGGCTCGCCGAAGCCGCCATCGCGCTGGGTCTGCTGGCGGTCGGCGCAGGGCTGCGCAGTACCGGTGTGAAAGTTGGCGCTGGTGGTGCGGCGGCGGCAGGCTATCTGCTGGCAGTGAAGCTCATCGCCATGCCTCTTGCCGCTCTTGGATTGATCCGCTGGTTCGGACTGACGGGCGTTTATGCCGGCGTGGCGCTGGTCTTCGCGGCT
>JAUYSD010000113.1 GCA_030696505.1 Sulfuritalea sp.
TGATAGCGCTTGCGGAGCAGACAGCATCATTTGGCTGGGTCAAATCGCCCATTTCGTTGACGTCACTGGAAAGCTACGCATCGGTCGCAAGCTCAATCGTTCAGACGGCGGGTGCTTCTATCCGCGAGCTCGAAATCGTTCTAAGAAACCAGCGTTCGCTCGAAGAGAGCATTAAGCGTGAAAACGAAGTTTCGGCGCTCTTAGGTCAGTTGCGCCTACTCGTGGAAGCGCAGGTGCATACCCGCGCGGCGGAACGTGTTCAGTGCCAAAAGATCGTTGCGACTAGCACGGCTCTTCTTGTCGGATTTGACACAGCTGCATTTGTTGAATCCGGCGTAGGACAGATAGATGGCAAGATTGCTCTGGCGGATAAGCACGCGGAGATCGTCGACGCCAAAGCCGTCGCACAAGCCGCTCTTAAAAAGACACAAAGTGAATACACCAGATTTTCTCGCTTGCGAGAACAGTCGCTCGCTCTTGCTCAAGAGCTGCGCGAAATAGCTGGCCGCATCATAGAAGAAAGTGACAGTCCCGACGAATGCCCGCTTTGCCATACCCAATTTGGAGAAGGAAAGCTCGCAGAGCACATGAATCACGGTCTCGATAAACATATCGAGCAAACTGCACAAGCCATACTTAAGCGTCAGCGGGCAGAGGAGGCTGCACTAAGTAAAATCGTTTCCGTTGAGGCTGTGTATACGTGGCTCGTCAAGTTCTGCGAGCGTGCGTCAACGCCAAAAAACATCACAGTAGCAAAAGCTGTGGCCAGGCTGAACGAAGTGCGACATACGCTGAATGTTTCAACTCAGAGGTTGAGCATTCTCGAAAGGGAGATCGTGACCCTCGAAAAGCGCGGGCTTTCAGAAGAGCGATTGAACGATATTCAATCCCGGTTGGTCGCACTCAAGAGGGGCGTGTCACCGTTAACAATCGAAGTGGTCGATGAAGCCGTCCGCAAAACGAAGAGTGAAACAGCTTCGCTAACTCGTTCTTTGCAGGCTGAGATTAAGACGTTTCGTGATCGCAGCGGGGCTGTTCAGAAGGCTCTTTCCGCTGAGGATCAGTCGTTGCCCGCGCTGAAGGCAGCGCTTTCACACTTTAGGGATAGAATAGGTATCACCACGAGCATTGTAGCAAAAATTCGAAGTTTTGCGGATGAGTTTCCTTGGGGAAGCAAGACAGCTCTCAGTGAATTGGTCGTCTCAGCGAATGCCGTAAGTTCAGTCGCTGTAAGTTTACAAACATCGCTTGGGCAGGAAAGGCAGGATCGAAAGGTTCATGCCGATCTCGAAAAACGCCGCAAGCAACTCACGTCTCAAACTAATCAGCATCGCGCGAGACTTAAGCGTTTGCAGCGCGCATTCGACACGCTCTCGAATTTAAAGAAGAACCATTCTTTGCAAGACGAGATGAACGCTGCTCTCTTGCAGAACCGCAAGTCAATCGAGACAATATTTTCACAAATCCATTCGCCAGTGGAGTTTTCTGGCCTGAGCGAAAAATTCCCGTTGTTGAGGCGCAAAGATAGCGATGCCGATGCGAAGCTGACTGAGATAAGCACCGGCCAACGCGCTGCCTATGCACTATCCATCTTCCTTGCGCAAAACAGCCAACTTACGAGCGCTCCGCCGGTTATGCTGATTGATGATCCCATCGCGCACGTCGATGATTTAAATGCGTTGTCGTTTCTCGATTATCTCAGAGAGGTTGCTGTGCAGGGGAAACGGCAGATTTTCTTTGCGACCGCGAGCGACAAACTCGCCACTCTTATAGAACGAAAGTTCGACTTTCTCGGGAGCGATTTTAAGAAGATTGCTTTGAATCGAAGCATCTGAGCCTTTCCGAAGCTAGGGCTAGTTAATTTAGACCCTAGTTCCTACATTGGATCGATGTTCAATCTTTACTCGCTCACCAAAGGCCAAGCCGCGATCATCGCCCTAACTCGCGCGATGCGCGACGCGACCGGCAACCTGCAGCCGATGCCGAGAATGTTTCCGGACTATCCGGCACCTGTGGTCCGTATCCGAACAGCTCGTTCGTGGTCTCTCCCTCCTTTACCTTCCGTACGGAGGTCCAGGGCGTCCATAACCCGGCGAAGAAGGCCAGTGCCTCCTTGACCACCGATCCGAACGCCGAGGTCGGCGCTATCCAACCCAAAGCCATGCGGCTCATTCTGCGTACCGAGGAGCAGGTCGAAACATGGTTGACGCGGCCTTCTTAGGAAGCGCTGGAGCTTCAGCGGCCCTTGCCGGACGCGCACTTCGCATTGTGGCCAGAGGCGAAAAAGAAGATGGCTCCGCGCGGCCTAGTTTGCGTTTATCCAGCGACCTCTTCAGTCGTTTCCGTAGTCGGGCTCGTATTCACGCTGGCGCATTTCCGTAACTGTGCGTTCGACATCCAATTCAGCAGCTTCGATTTCGTCGCGACTGTTCAGGTGGAGCTCACACGATGGGCAGTGAAATTCTTCGGCCCCCAGTGTGACGTCCACCGTCTCTTCGCCTGTATCGGGGTCATCTTCATCCGCAATTTCTTCATAGATGGTAATCCCAGCAATAAAGGCCCGTGATTTACACGCTGGACAAGTCTCGTCCCAAATCGTGGCCCAGCGATCGCGGAATGCCGCTCTAACATCCCATTGACTCATCCGTTTCGCACGCGCATGAGCCTCATCGCGCTCCTTCTTGCTGAGCTCCTTGAATGCTTCAGCGGCGGTTTCGACACGGATCTTGGCAGCCTCGACAAGCGCATGGGTATATTCTTCAAGTAGTTCCTTGGGGGCACGGGAATTATCTGCGCCAAGCCAAGTTTCAATAGCGCTGTCCATCGACTGAAGAATGATATCGATGGTGTGCCAATATCGACCTTCCCAGCTTGAGGCTTCAGTTGCCTCGAAGGGCGCTTCGCCGGAGTGAAGTTCAGCGTTTCTTTTCAGGCTCATGTTTGTGCAGAATTCCTGCGTCTTCTTATCGAAGCGAATCGAAACATGGGTTAGCCGTTCAAACAAAGTCTTGGCAATGATGGTCTTGATGTCCGTGCCAACATTCTTTCCAGCCGCTGCAAACATCGATATGTAGCTCTGGGGATCGGCGACAAGGCACGGATGAATTTTGGCGAGTGCCGATTTCCCCAACAGTTCGAGGCTGAGTGAAGCCCAAAGTTGGTATTCGCCAAGATCGCCGCGCGCCTTCGCAAGGAGGGCTCGACTTATGTACTTCTTTGATTTCCCCCAGAGGGCTTCGGTAGACAGTGCAGGCGCAATCGCTTCGGTCATTGGATGCTGATGCGGAGAATAAGACGATCAACGGATGCATGGGTATCTGCACGCCCTCGGCCATGCAGTACGCGCCAATTATCAATCGCCAGAATGTCTCCCGCCCCCCAATGAACCTCTGATGGTTCAGCCCGAGCTTGACTTGCGGTGATGGCATCGGAAATATCCTTGCCAGCACGGTCGATGGCCACCATACACCCTTCGTCGAAGCGAATATATGGCCGATCTCCGGCGATTGTGGAATAGAAAGACCGCCGACCGTTCTTGATGAGGAATGTCGCGGCACTGCACAATCCTCTTTGTTCGATGGTCAACCCCAAGTCCGAGAAGCGCTGCAGTAAGGTTGGCACCGGCAAAATACCCGGACGTACACATGCCAGCAGGAGGAAGCGGGGTGGTCTCGCTCGATGTGCGCCGTCCGTATGCAACGGAAATGAGCTAAGTCCATGTATGGCACTTAGCGATTTTGCCCTGGCACTTTCGGTAATATGGGGTGTCAATTGTTCAAGAATCGGACCGTCCCTGCCAGTGTCGGGCCTTCCAAGCAAATTCGCGAAAGCTCGAATGTCCTCGCCCAGATTTTCAATGCAGGTGGCTTGTAACCTAAGCCAGCCATCTTGAGAGATCAGATCAACTAGCTGCGGAGCAGGTAATGCCAGATGCTGGGCCAGATTCCCTCCATCCATATGAACCTCTCCCAATCAGTACCCGACGACTTCATAAAGATCGTCAATACAATTCGGGTGTCGTACTTCTTGGCTACGTAGAACACGCCTTAAAGGGCAGCCGGAGAAGAGGTTGAATTCGCTTTAGCTTTCGTTAGCCTTAGGGGTCTACAGCCGTACCAGCGAAGCTCCGTGTGTTCTAGAGATACACAAAGCTTATTAATCGGCCGGTATGTTCCATAACATTCGATTGACGAATGTCCGATTTCGGAGTGCAGCGGACATTCGCGCAAACCTCGATGTCTGCTAAGTGCCAAGCGCTCCAACCTCAGCAAGCCGGAACCCGCGGCGAAATCCCCATAGCGCCCGCTGCCCCGCCGGTGCTGAACCTCCCGCGATTTCGTGCCTTGGCGCTTTTCGGCCGCCGGCCGCCTCAGCGCGGGGATAGGCCTGCATCCCGGCAGCCGAAAACCTCCACAGCAACGGACTATATTGCTTAGAATTCACCCATGAGCCCTGCTCGGACGACATTCTGCCGGCCGCCTCCAGTTCCAAAGCCCACCGTGATGGCCAGTGGTACCGGCGTGTTCAGCCTGTGAGCAAAAGCGAAGCCAGCTCCAGTCTCATTCTGAAAGTATGAGGTGTTCACTGTCCAAGTCGTCCGTCCAGGAGCGGAGGGCATGGGAGTGTTGGACATCGCTGCAACGGCAGCAATGCCGCGCCGGGATTCAATGCTCACATTCTGGATGTCTTTGGAGACGGCATCAAATCGCGACTGAAAATCTGCGCTCATATTCTGCAATTGAGCAACGTTGACGGCGTCAGTTTGGTTGATTCCAGCAGCGACGTTCGTAATTCGTCGTTCATTCCCCGGCGAGCCAACGGACACAGTATTTGGAGCGTCAGCTACCGAACCAGAACCGATAGCAACCGAATTGCTGGCGACCGCATTCGCCCCTTGACCTATCGCTGTTGCACCTAGGCCGACTGCCGTCGCTTGATCACCAAAGGCCGATCCTCCTGTGCCAGCGACTGCTCGTGTACCGCAAGCGATAGAATTGGGCCCTGTAACCATCGGGTCGTCAAAACCGGGATGAATGGGAAGATTCGTAACGCACGTAAATTGCGTAAATGGAACTGTTTGTGCAAACGCCGTATCCACGAGCAATTCCAACGAAAGCAGGGCCGTCAACAAAACCAAATGCCTGCCGAGAAAATTACGCTCAATCGTCCGTCTATTTGTCATTGGTGCGGTCTCCTCAAACCATTGGTTGATCCGGACAGGAGATTGCCGCGCCTTAGTGATATTGAAAAGCTCTCACTTACGGTGGACGGCGCGGGAGTTTACTTCCGATCTGGGTCAAAAGCTGACCTGCAGCGCATGTCCGCTTCTTGGGCAACGACGGACATTCCATAACAATGGATCGACGAATTGGGTTTGTCGGCAGGTCCCTTCCCGCAGGTCAGTAGCGAAATCGTCGCTATCAACCGAGCAAGACTGCCTTTTGCTGCTGCCACTGAGCGGGTAGCGGCTTCATGAGCTCGTCGATCTGAAGCGTGGGCGGCTGGCGGCCGGTGACGATGGCTTCGATGATTTCAGGCGCAAGCAGGGTAATCCGCAGGACGCGGCTCAAATAGGAATCGTTGACCTTCTCGGCTTTCGCCAGATCCGCTGCGGATGGATACTCACCGTTCTCCAGCATTTCCCGCCATCGATGAGCGCGGACGACGGCCTTGAGCAGGGCGGTATCAATGCGCGGGGTTGGCGTCCAGGGCACAGAACCAGGCGGTCCAACGATCTGCTTCCGGCCGGCGCGCTGGCGGAAAGCGATCGGGACATGGACGGTGACGGTACGGCCGTCCGTAGAGGTGCGCAGTTTGGGCGCCAGGGTTTTGACCATCATGCGGCGTCCCGCTGGTTCGTGGCGTTTGCCAGCTCGCCCACGAGGGAGGTGACGCCTTCAACGCGTAGCCGGATATCGACGCCTTCGACCCCTACATCGATCCGTTCTACAAGGAGCTGGACGATGCGCACTTGTTCTGCAGGAAAGAGCTGGTTCCAGAGCTGATCGAACTCCAGCAGAGCGGTTCTCACATTCGGTTCGGTCAGGCCCTTGATCGATTTCCGGGCGCTGCGCCAAGTCTGGACGATGATTTCGGGAGATCGAAGCAGCATTCGGACCTGATCGATGACGATCTTTTCGATCTCGGCGGCTGGAACGCGTCCGACAGGGCAGTCTGCCGCTCCCTGCTTCAAGGTCGTTTGGCTGACGTAATAGCGGTAGAGCCGACCACTCTTGCGGGTGTGTGAAGGCGACATGGCAACGCCACGGGGGCCAAAGATCAAACCCTTCAACAGGGATGGCGTCTGTGATCGTGCCGCACCCGAACGCTTGCGTGGATTGATCTGGAATTGCGCCTGGACTTTGTCCCAGACCTTGCGGTCGATAAGGGCAGCATGTTCGCCGGGATAGGAGACGCCTTTATGGACGGCTTCGCCGATATAGACGGGATTGTTGAGCAGTTTGTAGAGGATGCCCTTGTCGATCAGTTTGCCGTATTTGTTGCGTACGCCCTCCTGAATCAACTGGCGCGCCAGTATCGTGGCCGAGCCGGTCTTCAGAAAGCGTTGGAAGATCGATCGGACGAGTTTCGCATCCTCTTCGTTCACAATCAGCTTCCGGTCCCTGACCTCATAGCCAAGGGGCGCCCAGCCCCCCATCCACATTCCCTTGCGGCGCGAAGCCGCAAATTTGTCGCGGATCCGCTCGCCTATCACCTCGCGTTCGAACTGGGCAAAGGACAACAGAACATTGAGGGTCAGCCGCCCCATGGACGTGGTGGTATTGAAGGACTGGGTGACCGAGACAAAGGTCACGTTCTGGCGGTCGAAGACTTCGACGAGGCGGGAAAAGTCCATCAACGACCGGGACAGCCGGTCGATCTTGTAAACGACCACGACATCAACGCGACCGGCCTCAATGTCCGCAAGCAGCCGCTTCAGCGCAGGACGCTCCAGCGTCCCTCCTGAAAAGCCGCCATCGTCATACCGGTCGCTGACCAGCAGCCACCCCTCGGCCCGTTGACTACTAATGTAGGCCTCGCAGGCTTCACGCTGGGCGTCGAGGGAGTTGAACTCCATCTCCAGCCCTTCCTCGCTCGACTTGCGGGTATAGACCGCGCAACGGAGTTTTTGGATTACAGGCCGGTTCGACAGAGACTGGCCGGCCTTGGCCGCGGGGGTTTGGGGGTTATCGGCACGGCTTGATCGGGTCATACGGGTCATGATGCGCCCCGCAGGTTCTTCAACCCGAAGAACACCCAGCCATTCCATCGGACCCCGGTGATCTCGCGGGCGATGGCGGACAGCGACTTGTAGGGCTGCCCCAGGTATTCGAAATCGTCGCCGCGTACCGTGACGCAGTGCTCGACGCCCTGCCATTCCCGGATCAGCCGCGTTCCCGCGGTCGGCAAGCGGCGGTTGGCGTCCTTGGGCTTGGTCCCGGGCTTGCCGTCATATTGCTTGCCCAAGGCCCGCAACCGCTCGACGGTCTCCTTTTTCAGGCCGCCATAGGCCAGTTCCTGGATGCGGTAGGCCAGCCGGCTCTCCAGGAACCGGCGATTATAGGGTGGCGGCTCCGAGTCAAATAAAGCGCGCCATTTGGCCTTCAAGGCCGGTGCAGGCGCGTCCTTTAGGGCGGTCAATTGGGCAAGAACCGTATCCGTCATGGGCAAACCTCGGCAGAGCAGGGTGGCGGATCACCGCTCTGATAGGGCGTTAAGTGAAGCGAACTTTCTCCAAAGAGCCGCAACTCTCCGCTGGACTGTCGCGCGAGAAGACGCTGAAGCCCTACAGCGATGAGATCAGCAACTTCAGCAATACGTTCATGAGGCTCGACAGAGTTCATAAGCGAATCCATTTCGGAACGGATCGCTCCAGATGAACTCGCTTCTCCGAAAGGGACAGACAAATCGTTCGCGCGAAGTAACCGCGCGCTGAAGAAAGCAATGGAGCGAAAAGCCCGGCTTAGTTTCTGCGAAGTGGATCATTCGGTTTAACAATTGTTTCAGTCGGGACGCCGATCCTTCAAGGGCCTGTTCGTTCAGCAAAGGGTGACGCGCTGTGGCTTGGGGGTGTGGATCAGATGAAGAATAGGCGTGAGACTGCATTGCGAGATGAATTGATTACGGCTGCTCGTTACGGAAGAATCACTCCGGAGGAAGCCGAGGCGAAAGTGAGAGAAGCCGGGCTTTCACCGCTGGGAAAAGAGCCTGGAGCCGAAGAATTCGATCCGATGACCGAAAGCCGCTGGCCATTGGTCATGGCCATAGCCTGGATAGCCTGGCGAGACGTTCAGCTCGTGAAAGAGCAGTGGGCTGAATACCGCAGCCGTTGCAGCCACTGGATATTTCGAGAGTGGAAGGAGCCAACGGAAGAAGGGCAGAGCTTTGAGAAGCGGGCCGGCTGGTTTCTGGAGCCCTTGCACGGTTCGACGGCGGTGCGGCTGACAATGCTGGATGTATTGTTGCGAAGCGAATCTGAGTTGCCGTCGTCTGCGAGGTTCACGCCGACACAAGCCGAACGTGAGCTCTGGAGAGCGCTGGCTGAACAGCGGCTTACAGCCGAAGGGTTCGACAGAACCGGAGCCCTCATCGACATCCCGGCTCGGGAATGGGCTCACCTCAAGCTTTACGAAAAAGGGGAGCAAGATGTTCTAAGGTACGATGCCCTCGACGCCACCGAGGCTTATTCGAAGGTGCGATTCCGCCGAGAGGATCTCGTCTCTTTATGGCCGCGATCTGAATCAGTCGATGTGAATTCACTCGATCTCGGGTCGATCGGAGGTCAATACCTGCAGCCGATGGCCACAGCTGCGAGCCATGTTCCTCTTTCAGTAGCGCTGTGCTGGGTGATTACGCAAGGTGGCACGGCAAGTATTTCGGTCCGCGACAAAGAAGCGTGGCAACTCGGCGTTAGCAAGCTCTTACCGAGAATATCGGACGGAAGTATAGAAGCCATCGGGCGTGATCAGAGCCAAATTGGTGGCGTGCTTCCTGGCGTTGCGTTCGCCTCGATTGAAGTGCCTTGGCCAGTATTTCAATCGATGGAGCAGATTCTCGGCGAATCAGAAACGCACATTCGATGTCACCTGTTCGCTGGTTCGGAGGAGTGGAAGAAGGATCATAACGATCAATTCTTCATCAAAGGTGGCTTGCGCCCCCAGTGGACGCATCTGGAGGTCCGGCGCGACCACGTGCTGAAGCTGTGGCCAACGCCCAGCACCAAATCAAACTCGCTTAAGGACTGCAAACTTTGGCTTACAGAGATGATGCAGGCATCGCCGACCAAGCGCCTCAAGACCAAAGACGAGTGTCGTAAAGAGGCGAGGCAAAAATTTGGGCCTATCGCAATTGGTCAATTTCAGAGGATCTGGGCTGCCGCCATCGAACAAACAGGTGCAACTGATTGGTCAAAGGCTGGTCCACGATCATCGAGATCGGATCGTAATGGCAAG
>JAUYSD010000155.1 GCA_030696505.1 Sulfuritalea sp.
ACGAGCGCGATGCGCTGCGCGCTCATTGGACAACCCTCCCCCCAGCCCCGATCCCACGGCCGGCTCTGCATAGCCGGCCGGCTGCGGCAGCGCGGAGCAGTGCTCCGCGAAACCCTGCCTTCGCCCCAAGGCAGGGGGTGATATGTCCCTCCACAGGAGGGATGGTATCCCCTGGTGGGACGGTGGTTCGCCGCTGCGCGGCTCCGGCTTGTGGCTTGCGTTCCACGGCCGGCTTTGCACAGCCGGCCGGCTCCGGCGGCGCGAAGCAGTGCTTCGCGAAACCCCACCTTCGCCCCTGCGGGCGGCCGCGCGGGGCGCGCACACGCCCTCCCCGCCGCCCGCAGGCCCGCCCACGGCGCCGCTCGCCGTGCGCCGCGGACGGCCGGACACGACGCCGCACGCGGCCGAATTTCGATTACAGCGCATTGCGCTCAATGCCTGCCCTTCCCTGCTCCCCGGTCCTGGCCGGGGATGTATTTATTGCCGCGGCAACCGGCGCATTGCGGCTTCCGGCCGCCGGCCGCGGAGTGGAATCGATACTGCCAGACTACTGGTCGAAAGATATAGATTTTTCGCTGCCCATTTTACGCAGTATCTGACCGCGCGCCGCGCAGGACGATGGCGGCCAGCGCCGCCGCGCCGAACAGCCCGCCGCCGATGAAGGTATACACCGCGCCGAGGCTGTCCCAGAGCAGGCCGGCCAGCGCGCTGGCGCACAGCATGGCGATGCCGCTCGCCAGGTTGAAGAAGCCGAAGGCCGTGCCGCGCAAGTCGGCCGGCGCGGTATCGGCGATCATCGCCGCCAGCAGCCCCTGGGTCATGCCCATGTGCAGGCCCCAGAGCAGCACGCCCAGCCACACCGCGCTCCAGTGGCCGTCCCAGGCCAGCGCCGCATCGGCCGCGATCAGCACCAGCAGCCCCGCCGCCAGCAGCCTGGCGTGGCTCATCGAATCCGCCAGCCGGCCCAGCGGATAGGCGCTGGCGGCATAGACCAGGTTCATCGCGATCAATACCAGCGGCGTCAATGCCAACGGCAGTCCGCCCTCGGCGGCGCGCAGGACCAGGAAGGCCTCCGAGAATCGCGCCAGGGTGAACATCGCGCCGATCGCCACCACCCACCAGTAAGCACTCGGCAGCCGGCGCAGATTCTCGCGGCGGAGCGGACTCACGCGCGCGCCCTGCGTTTTCCGCTCCGGTTCCTGCACGCCGAACAGCAGCAGCGCGACAGAAAGCACCGCCGGAATCACCGCGACCCAGAACACCGCGCGGAAATCGTTGGCCCACAGCAGCATCAGGCCCATCGCCAGGAGCGGGCCGAGGAAGGCGCCGACGGTGTCGAGCGACTGGCGCAAGCCGAAAGCCGCGCCGCGGATTTCGGGCGGCGCGATGTCCGCCACCAGCGCATCGCGCGGCGCGCCGCGGATGCCCTTGCCGACGCGGTCGATCAGGCGCGCCGCGACCACCAGCCCGACGCCGCCGGCCAGCGCGAACAGCGGCTTGGACAGCGCACCCAGCCCATAGCCGAGCAAGGCCAGGGGCTTCCTCTTGCCCCACCAGTCGGACAGCATGCCGGAGAAGACCTTGACGATCAGCGCCGTGGCCTCCGCCGCGCCTTCGATCAGGCCGATGCTGAACGCCGAGATGCCCAGCGCGGTGAACATGAACACCGGCAGCAGGCTATGGATCAGCTCCGAGGAAACATCCATCAGCAGGCTGACGAAGCCGAGCGCCCAGATGCTGCGAGGGATCTTCGCTGCCGGCGGCGGGCCGGCGCTCACACCGAACTCCCGTCCCGGCCAAAGGCCGGCGCTGCGCATTCCGGCCACGGTCTGCGCTGCCCGACGGCAAGGAATGGATCCGGCCTCATGCCGGCATTGTGCATCAATCCCCGCCGCGCTTTGCGCCGGCGGCCGGCCCCCCGTCGCCGGCCCGCTAGCCCTTGAGCAGCTTGCCGGTGCCGTCGCGCACCGTGACGTGCACCGGGAAGCCGCTCCTGACGCTCTGGGTGACGACGCAGAAATCCTCGAACTGGTCGAGCACGCGATCGAGATGTTCGAGGCTGTCGGCCGGCGCATCGACCTGGATCATCACATCGACGCTGCCGACGCGCAGGCGCTTGGCCTCGTTGCGTTCCATGTGCGCGGTAACCACCGTGACGATCGGGCCGGGATTGTTCTTGAACTTGCGCAGCGCGAACAACAGGCTGGCCGAGAGGCAGTTGGCCACGCTGGCGGCGAGCAGGCGCGAGGGATTGGGGCCGGCGTCCCGGCCCAAAGGCGGCGGCTCGTCGGTCAGGAGCGGCGGGATGTCCTGGTCGAAGCGGATCAGGAAGGCGTAGTCCTCCTGCTGTTCGAGGGTGAAGCTGAACTGCTGGGTATCGCTCATGACTATCTCCGTGAAGAGTTGGCGCTGATGAAGCGGCGCTTCAGAAATAGTAGCGCGCCATCAGCTCCAGTTTGCGGGCGTTCTGCTTCTCGCCGAATTCGCTGTGCTCGCCACCGTGCAGCCAGGTCGCGCGCAGGCGCAGGTCGAGATTGGTGACGCCGGTGTAGAGCAGCTCGGGACTCAGCGAATAACTTCTGTCGGCGAGGTTGCCGATCAGCGTGATCGAGGGCGTGAAGTACACGATGTCGAAGGGCTCCTTCTGGCTGGCGCGCAGGTAGAGGTAGCGCTCGCCGGCATTGGCACGGCCGTAGGCGGGGCTGATCTGCCGCGCCCTGGCCAGCAGCGCGGGGTTGCCGCTGTCCACCACGCGATGGAAATCCGTCAGCTGGCTTTCGGTGTAGCCGCTGCCGTTGCGGTAGTACTCGGCGATCCAGGTGGTGTCGTTTTCGGTCAGGTAGCGCAGGCCCAGCAGATAGCTGGTCGCGTCGCCGACTTCGCTGCTGATGTTGCCGGCGGCGTCGATGCGGCGCTGCTCGACGTCCTGCAGGCGTGCCCATTCGCCGTGGATTTCCAGCGCGCTGCTGAGATTGCGCGAGAAGTCGATGCCGAAGCGCGAGCCGCGGCTGCCCTGGCCCAGCCAGGTGAAGTCGATGTCGGTGTCGCGATAGAGCAGGTAGAGCTTGGCCGCGACATTGAGATGGTTCGGCTGGCCGAAATCCTGGTTGGTCTGCGCGCCGACCGGCAGCAGCACGGGGGTGAAGGCGACGGTCTTGAGGTCGCCGCCATCGTCCGCAAAGTTGCGGATGAAATCCGCCGCGAGCATCGTGTAGCCCTCGCGCGCCAATTCGACGTCGTTGGGGTCCTTCATGCGCTCGACGAAGCCGACCGGATTCCAGGCATAGCCCTTGCCCCATTTGAGCGCCTGCTTGCCGATGTCGACGGTCAGGCCGGGGTCAGGCTTGAACGAGACATAGGCCTCGTCGAAGCGGCTGCTTCGCTCGCTGATGAGTTGGTCGCGGCGTTGTTCGGCAGCGGCGCTGAGCTTCAGGCTGGCAATGCCCTGGGTATATTTGGCGTTGAGCTTGAGCGTGGCGGTATTGCGGTCCAGCGTGTCGCGCGCCAGGCCGTTCAGTTTGTAGAAGCTGCCGTCGCGTCTGAGCCAGGAGCGGTCGGTCTTGAGTTCGAGGTAGCCGCCGAACTCGAAGGGCTGCTTGTCGAATTCCGCCGCGTCGAACTTGAAATCCTCCGCCCACGCCGTGGCCGCCAGCAGGCAGGCGAGCCCGGCCAGGGCGCGTTTCATTTGCGCCTCATTTGCGTAAATCCTCGACGCGCGGCAGGTAGTTGAGCGAGAACACCTCGTCGGGGAAGTCGCGCTTCTTGATGTTGGCGTAGAGCATCACCGACTTGTAATCCTTGTACAGCGGGCTATCGGTCTCGATCGTCGCCGGGCGCCTGATGCCGCCGCCGAAATCCTTGGTGTCCTTGAAGCGCAGGGTCTTGATCAACATGCCGCTGGCCGCGTAGCACTCGATGTCGGTCGGCAGCGTCGTCTTCTTGTCCACCCACATTTTCAGTTTGTCGTAGGCAACCTCGCCGGTCTTGGCCTTGAGCGTGAGCAGGTAGCGGTCCTTCTCTTCCGTGGCGTTTTCGACGTCGTATTCCGCCGTGTAATCGATGCGCAGGATGTCGGCGTTGTTGAACACGCCGCCGGTCACCGACTGCAGGCTGGTGATGCGCATCGGCTTGCCGACCTCGGGAATGTAGAGCCACATGTTGTCGCCCAGGCGCAGCGTGGCGCGGCCCTTGTCGCTCTGCGGCGCGAGGAAGAGCGCGACGATCTTGTCGCGGCCCTTCTTCACCGAATACAGCACGAACTCCTTCTTCTTGCCGTCGGGCTCGATGTTGATCAGCTTGCGCAGCATCTCGTAGGACTCGGGTTCGAGGTTGCGGTCGACCTTCTTCAGGATCGCGGCGCCGTCGAGGGCGAGGGCCGGAAACGCGAGCAGGCAGAACAGAAGTGCAATAAGTTTCTTCATGACGGTTCCAGTTTCAGACGTGGCGCAGCGCGGTGATCGGATCCATGCGCGAAGCCTTCCAGGCCGGTTGCAGGCTGGCGACGATGGCGACGATGACCACCAGCGCGGCGATGGTCAGCACGTCGCCGCCGGCGATGGTCGGCGCCATCACCAGGTTCTGCTGCTGGCCGAAATTGAAGGTCGGGCTCCAGAGATTGATGCCGAAGATCGCGACGAGGCTCAGCAGCGTTCCCGCCACCGTGCCGACGAGGCCGAGCATCAGGCCCTCGGCGAGGAACAGCGAGAGGATGCGCGAGGGCGGCGTGCCGATCGCGGCGATGGTGCCGATCTCGCGGATGCGCTCGAACACCGCCATGATCATCACGTTCATCACGCTGACCAGCACGATGGAGACCAGCACCACCTTGATGAAGAGGGTCATCAGATCGATCATCCTGGCCAGGTTGGCGAAGGGCGAGAGGTCGGCCCAGCTGTGGGTTTCCAGCACCGGCTTGCCTTCCTTGCTGGTGACGCCTTCGAGCACTGCCCTGATCTGGCCGGTGGTCCGATCGAGGCGCGAGAAGTCCTTCAGGCGCACGGCGATCTCGCTGACCTCGGCCTCGTTCATGCGCAGCAGTTCGCGGGCGTCGTCGATGTGCACATAGCCGTCGCGCCCGCCGGGGCCGGTTACGCTTTCCAGGATGCCGCGCACGACAAAGGTCTTGCCATTCACCGAACCGTCGCGGTTGGTGGCAACCACCACCACCGTGTCGCCGACCTTGGTCTTCATGCCGCGCGCCAGCAGCAGCGGGATCACGATCTGGCCGCGGCCGACCAGCGCACCGGACTTGTCGCCCTCGATCATGCGGCCGGGCAGCAAGGGCGTGGTCGCCGCCTCGCGCGCCGGGTCGATGCCGTTCACGCGGATGCTGGTGGTTTCGGCGAAGTTGCTGAACATGCCGCCGAACTTGACCCGCGGCGACCAGGTCTCGACCGCCGGGTTGGCCTGCAGCGCATCTTCGACCTTGGCCACCATCTGCGGCTTCATATTGAGGTTGAGCGGCAGGTTGTCGATCGAGGCGACATAACCCTTGCGATGCACCTGCAGGTGGCCGAGCACGGAATCGGTGATCTGGCCGACCATCATGGCGCGGAAGGAGCCGGCGACGGCGATGAACAGCAGCACCGCGACCATGCCGATGACGATCAGCAACAGGGTCAGCGTCGTGCGGCGACGGTAGCGCAGCAGGTTGCGGCTGGCGATGCCGAGTATGTCAAACATGGCGGCCTCCGTTCGAGTTTGTCATCAAGCGCCCATCTTCGAGCGTGAAGGTCACTTCGGCCTCGCCCATGATCTTCGGATCGTGGGTGGAAAAGATGAAAGTGGTGCCGAACTCGTCGCGCATTTTCTTCATCAGTTCGAGGATGCGGTAGGCGGTGTCGTGGTCGAGGTTGGCGGTCGGTTCGTCGGCCAGCACCAGTTTCGGCTGGCTCACCAGCGCACGGGCCACGGCGACGCGCTGCTTCTGCCCGCCGGAAATCTGGTCGGGGCGCTTGTCGGCCTGGTCTGACATGCCGACGGCGTCGAGCATGCGCAGCACCTGTTCCCGCCGCTTCGCCGCAGGCCACTCCTGCACCATGCGCAGCGGGTATTCGACGTTCTCGAACACGGTAAGCACGGGGATCAGGTTGAAGTCCTGAAAGACGAAGCCGATGTGCTCGCCGCGAAAGCGCGCGGCGGCTCGGCGGTCCAGCGTCGCGATGTCGGTGTCGAGCACCTTGAGCGTGCCCGAACTCGGATGGTCGAGGCAGCCGACCATGTTCAGCAGCGTGCTCTTGCCGCTGCCCGAAGGGCCGACGAAGGCGACAAAGGACGAGGCCTCGATGGCGAAATCGATGCCCTTGATCGCCGGCACGTCGATGTCGCCGACGCGGTAGGTCTTGGTCAGATTGCTTGCTTGCACGAGGCTCATTTCAGAGTTCCTTCACTTGCAATTGTTGTGCAGCTTCCACTTTTCGGCGTGGCCCATGGCCACCGCAAAGGCAGGTGGCGTGCAGCGATCGGCATCGGTCGCCGGGTCCGTGGCGCCGGGGTGGGCCATCACCGGACGGGAGGCCAGCGCCTCGGCGGCAGGGAAGGCCTGCGAGCCTACGACGGCCATCAGGGCGAGGAAAGCCGCCACGATCGCCGTGCCGCCAGCGCCGACTTTCTGAGTCGGGTGCGGCGCGAAGACTTCGCAGCTTGCGCCGGCGCAGTGTTGTGCCTGGCGGCCGGGAAGCGCGTTATAGATCATGCAACCGATGCAGATGCCGAAGGCGCTTTCGAAGAACATCAGCGTCAGGCAGGTGGCGCAGACCAGCATGTTGACCGGCCCGATCAGGTTGTTGATCACGATCAGCCAGAGCATGGCCAGCGCCAGCACCCAGCCGATGCCCCAGGCAAAGCGCTTCTGCGGGGCGCCGACCCATTCCGGCGTCTGTCCACGCACGGCAAAGCGCGCCGCGATCATGCTCGGCGCATGGCGCGGATTGATGAACAGACGAATCGTGAAGTCGATCAGGAAAGCGATCACGAATATCTTGGTCGGGCGGAAATTGCCCATGAACCAGGCGTTGGCGAAAGTCGCCATGGCGAAAACGAACAGGATGCCGGCGGCGGCCCGCACCTCACGTTCGTTCAACACCGGCACGTCGTAACCCGGCACCGTCACGCCGAAACCGAAAATCTTGCTCATGTTGTTCCTTTCAATGGCTTTGCCGCAATTTGACACCAGCCACGCCAGCCGCGCATTGCCGCCCGCGGCAGATTTGCATCGCCCGGTTGCGCGAGCAGGGGTTGTTACGCTGCGTTACAAAGCGAAGCGCCGGCGGAGACTCGGGCGCAAGCAATTCGTGAGGTCACGGCCCGGAAGAAGATCGCAGCCCCTGCCCCGGCATCGGCGCGACGAATTGGAAACGAGCGGTCCGCGCCGACCGCTGGGTGCCCTGAGCGGACGTAGCCAGTTTGAGAAAGCGGACACTCAGGAACGTCTGAGTTTAGGGACGCTGCGCGGCTTCATCGCGCAGCGTCCCTGAAACGATAGGTTAGCCGGCATTTGGCTAGAGACCATATGCTCAGGCGGTGAATCCCAAAGCGATGGGTTCGGTTCCCAACTTTCATCGACTTCCTGCTCCATAACTGATGCAACGGCGGCACCAAGCTGAAGGCCTAGATTTTCAATTGCGGCTGCGAGGCCCGAGTCGGCGCTACTGGAGGACAAAACGAATGCCCGGAATCGATCCCAGTCCGCAGAAAAATGGGTTACCAAGATTCGCGCCAAGTCATAGGAGAGCATGCCTCCATCATCGCTGCGATGGAACGACTTTCCTGACCAGAACTCCTGTATCTCAGAGGAGCCCCAAAAGCGGAGATGCTTCTCATGCATCTCACGCGGTGAATAGAGCGGTGCGGGAGGAGGGCAAACACGATGCTCGGTATTCACGGCGATCCCCTCGTTCAGCCAAGTGGGAATTGGAAGGTGACTTAGACACCCGTGGGTCATTTCGTGGGCAATTACGGGTTCAATTGTTCGAAGGTCTGACTTGGTAGTTACGAAATGGCTACATCCGTGCCCTATGTGCATTCCGCTGCTCATTGCAAACTCGCCGGCATCCGGATAGTAGCGAGAGACGTAGTTGTAATAGGTTTCGTCGTCATCAAAGATGATCAATATGTCGTGCCCCCACTCTGGCACTTGGGCAATTCCGGAAAGTAGCCGCAGGATGCGTTGGCTTGTGCGGGCCATGAACTCGAATGTTGCCTTGAGGGAACCAGAGTCCAAGGAAGACAGAACTACAGTCTGTTCCAGTCGCATGAGATGGTATGTAGGGCCAAGGGCTTCGCGTAAGTGTTTTAGCCAAGCAAGTTCACACTCGGCCCACGCGATAGCACGAGACTCTTGACTCGGAATGGCTTCGAGCCAGACAGAAAACATATGCCAATTTGGAAGCGGCAAGTCGTGGGAAAACTCAAGTGTCGTAGCAAGTGGGAACGGATCTATCCCGCTCGATAGAATCTCCGCAGGCGTCTCGGGTGGAACCTTCTCAGGCACGCGGGAGTTTTCACGTTTCTGGGCTGGCGAGAATAGGGATCGTAGAGTTTTGAACATGCGCGGGAGCGGGAATTTGGTGCCGGCTACGTCTGACATAGCCGGCGCTGCGCGGCTTCATCGCGCAGCGTCCGTGTTGATGGATGGGTTGGGCCTCGCGCGGAGTGAGTTGTTCACTTCTCGGTAATCTTCCGCGTAACCGGCTGACCTGTACGTGCATCTTCTATCCAGACAAGTGACCCTTCCTTTTTCAAGATGCCCTTAACAACATAGTCCCCCCCTGGCACTGGATCGAAATCCGCTACACCCTCCACGGAGAAGAAGGTTCCCGACATTTGACTGAAGATCGCTTGAATCGGCGCTCCCGTTGTATGTGCCCCTTTAAGTTTCACCTTCATTGGCTTTGCCGGGACTGGACGAGGAACAATCCTTGTCGTGAGTGCGAAGCCTTGCCCGTGGCTTGCACTTGCACTCGCTCCAAAGCTACTTTGAACAGTATTGCCGTCTACTTCCATAAGCGAAAACAGCTGTGCTTTCGTCCCATCCTCCGAGAAGCCGGAATCCGACAGCATGGCGACGGGGCCTGTATATCCTTCGGGCACTGGCTTATAAGTGGCACAACTGGCCAAAGATAAGCCGATAGCCAGTGACGAAACAATCTTCAATGCGCTGTTCATTAACACTCCCTCTTTAGTTGTATGGGCTTAGCCACCCAATAGCAGGACGCTGATTTCTCCAGTTGGCCCACTGCGAACAAACAATGACCCTGTTGCTTGATCGCGATCACGCCACGCAAGCCCTCCTGAATTTCGTCCATCGAATAGAACAGCGTAACGAGCAGAATTGGGAACTTTTACCTGTGCCTCAGCCCATGATCCTCGCGGAAAGCGCGAGTCGGTTTCATAGCGAGGATCAACTGTCGCAACTGGCTTGAAATCGTCGCCAAGAAACTGTACCGATGGGACCATGACGTGGCCGTAGCGGTTTAGCAGCATATTCACGGGAGTCGTTGTAGCCATCAGAATTCGATTCTCGCCAGACTGGAGTTCAAAAGCCGCAAAGAAACTTCGGCGACCACCGAATTCAAATACAGGGGTGTCCGGCGATACGGTAGTTTTGATCTCAGTTCCACGTTGGAGATGAACGTATCGAATTGCTTTGTGGGAATCACAGCAGATCCTCGCGCTTTCAAGAGTTTGGTAATGCAAGGGTGGAAGAAACGTTCCAGTGTTGTCTAGTGGACTTGTCGCACAACCCGTGATGGTTGCCGCTGAAAGGAGCGTAAATATGCATTTCATAGTTTCCTCAAAGCCGATTGTGAAGAGGCACAACGTAGAGGTGACCGGCGCTGCGCGGCATTGTTGCGCAGCGTCCAGCGACCGAAGGGAGCGAGGTCGACCGCCATGTTAGGGAGGAGTTGCCCCAGATGTTTTTGGATCTTCTTGAGGTTTCCTGAATGCTTTTGCGATCGCTGCAACTATGTACGCTTGCAGAAAAACAGCAAGCCAAGCGGCTGGCAAATACATGACGTTAGTCTTGAACAATGATACGGCGGCCATTCCGGCGATCCAGGCCCCACCGGTGAATGGGACAACTGCCAATATGCATAGTAACGAAATGTACGGAATGGCTGTTCCGAGAAACAATAGCGAATACAAGAACACCCAGAGGGTGTGCTTCTTTGACAGGAAAATCGAAGTAGCCATCGGCGGACTCGAATCCCTAACGAGCATGTAGAAA
>JAUYSD010000163.1 GCA_030696505.1 Sulfuritalea sp.
ACGAGCGCGATGCGCTGCGCGCTCATTGGACAACCCTCCCCCCAGCCCCGATCCCACGGCCGGCTCTGCATAGCCGGCCGGCTGCGGCAGCGCGGAGCAGTGCTCCGCGAAACCCTGCCTTCGCCCCAAGGCAGGGGGTGACGGTGGTTCGCCGCTGCGCGGCTCCGGCTTGTGGCTTGCGCCCCTTCGGACGGCCGTGCGGGGCGCTCATGACGGATCAATCCCGGGTCTGTCGCAGCGGAACAGCCAATAGCGCAGGTGCCCCGCGCGATGCAACCAGCGCAGCATCAGCGCCGCGCGCAGCGCCACGTTGCCGGTGTCGTGGCTTTCGTCCGCGTCGTGCGGCGCGGTGAATCCGTGGCTCGGCAGCGTGTTGGCCGTCGCATCCTGCAGCGCCGCCACGCGCAGGCCGGCGGCGCCCGCGAGCGCCGCGTGGTCGGCGTCGTCGCCCCAGAAATCCGGCCACGGCCCGTAGCCGTCCTGCAGCGGCGCCTCGATGCAGAACCCCGGCACGTCAAGGGTCTGCGCGGATCGCGCAAGCGTGATGTCCGAACCGACAAGCGCGCCGCCCGGCTTCAGCACGCGCGCCGCTTCGAGGAAGAATTCCCGGCGCGAACGGAAATGGAACATGGCTTCGATGCACAACACCCGGTCGAAGCTTTGGTCGGGAAACGGCAAGCGGCACGCATCGGCCTCATGCCATTCGAAGCGGTTGCCGCTGGCGGGCTGTTGCATCCGGCAGATGTCGAGCTGCCGGCGGTCGACGTTCACGCCCGCGAGCCGCATTCCCGACAGGTGCCGGTTGAGCCTGCCGAGCGTGCCGCCGAACCCGCAGCCGGCATCGAGGATCGCCTGCCCGGCTTCGAGGCCGGCCATGGCCGCGAGTTTCTCGTCCAGCCGCTGCTGTGCGGCCGCGAAGCTCTCGCCTGTCGCACCTGGCGCGGCATTCCAGTAGCCGAGGTGCACGTAGCGGCCGGCTTCCCCGCGATGGAAGGCTTCGATGAGGTAATCGAAGTAGGCCGGCACCTGTCCTTGCACGATCATCCCCAGCAGTACATGGCGTCGCGCTGTCGCGACAGCGCCATGAAGCTGCACGCGGTCCAGCGCTTGCGCGTGCCCTCCACGGGCGACACGCGGTGCAGGAAGCGCCCCGAGTCGAGCACGATCATCGCACCCGGCGGGATCCGCAAGGACGCCGAGGCCAGTCCCTCAAGCGGTGGCTTGGGCGCGCCATCCAGGCTGATCGGCACGGCGTCCGCCGGATCGCAGCGATGGTCGTAGATCTGCAGCGCACCGCCGGATTCAGCCATTTGCAGCGTAAGCACGAAGGACAGCATGTGCAGCTCCACCTGGCTGCGCAGGTGCGCGTAGGAAGGGCGCAACGCCTGCTCGTTGTCGAAATGCGCCGGGATGTACCCCCCTTCCTGGTGGGCGCGCAGCGTGGTGAACATGTAGCGCTGCCCGGGCCGCGGTCCCGGCGCCGCAACGAAGGACCGGCCGTGGTCGAGCGATGCGAGCACGTCGGCAACGCGCTCAGCGATGCCCTCTCCGGCCGGGAACAGGGCTTCGAGTTGCCGCTCGAACTGCGCCGCCTCGTCGAAGTAGCCGGCGAGCGATGGCTCGGCCAGGTTCAGGTTGCGGCCGTAGAACCACGAGCGGAATTTTTCCGGGAACCAGGTCTGCAGGAAAGCCGGCTCGTGGCGCTCCAGCCGCGAAACAACGGGCGCGAGGGCGGCCGGGGAATAGACCCCGGTGACGATGACGGCCTGCAGGTCGCCCGCACGGATTCGATCGAAGGCGTTCGCATGCCGTACGGCTTCGTCCGCATCGATTTCGATCAGGCTCAGGAAGCCGCCCAGGGTCTTCACTCCGCTTCCGGTTTCGATCACGGCAATCTTTCCCGCACCAGATCTGCGACTTCCTGTTGCAGGGCCGAAACTTCGCGTCCGCCGTCGACCACCACGTCAGCACCTGCGCCCACGGACTCCTTCTGGATGCGAAGCAGCCCGGCCACGACATCGAGATAGTTCCCCAGGTATCCGTGCAGCCAGGTACCGAAGCTGCGTGCCGCGGCGGGATCGCTCCCCTCCAGCGCCGCGGCGAACTGCCGGACCTTGCGCGCGAGCGCCACGTCGAGCGGCGTGTCCACCCAGATCATCAGGTCGATGTACCGCCCTGTGGCCGCATGGCGCCGGCCGAACTGGGTCTCGAACAGGATGTATTTGCGGGACGGGATCGTTGCCCCGGTCATCGGATCGGTCACGGCGCGGCCTGCCTTGAGCGCCTGCAGCGCTTCGGCCAGTCCCGGAATGGCTATTGCGTCGAGGTCGGCGCCGCCTTGCATCCAGTCCCGGACCTGCTCGATCGACTGCTCGGTGATCCGCTCGTAATGGTCGAACTGCAGAATCGCCGCATCGGTGAGCGCGCGCGCGACTGCCTGTGCGAGGGTAGTCTTCCCCGCGCCTACCGGCCCCGCGATCGCAATCACGTAGGCGCCATCGGGCATCAGAGGCGTTCCACTGGGTAATCCCGCGTCAGGCAAGCCCTTCCTTGGCGATTGATCCCGCCGCACAGGTGGCCAAGTGTGCATTGCTTGATCCGCTGGTACAGGACCTGAAACTGGTGCCCTGCAATCACGCAGCGGGCGCAGGCTCGCGCCAGAAGGTCCCGCATTTTCTCGACACGAATCCCGGCCGCCTGCAGGTTCAGGTCGACCGATCCGTTCGTCAGCCTTGCCGCAAGGGCATCGAAGCTTAGGGAATTCAACCGCATGAGCGGAGTATCCCTGACGGACGAAAACAGGTCAATGCAAGCATTCCCGGACTATCGCCGTGGCGCCAGCGCCGACTGCATGTTTCCTCCTGTCGCGCATGGGTGGGCTCCGGGAGCATGATCGATCCTGTTCGCGCTTGGTCGCGTCCCGCGGATGGCGAAAACCCGGGCTTCAGTCGATGGAGAAATCCGTGGCCGAAAAGACAGAACGCCCCGAAGGGCGTTCTGTTTCCTGCGTACTGGCGTCCCCACGGGGATTCGAACCCCGGTTCATACCGTGAAAGGGTATTGTCCTAGGCCTCTAGACGATAGGGACTTATCGTTTGGTGGAGGTACGCGGGATCGAACCGCGGACCTCTTGCATGCCATGCAAGCGCTCTCCCAGCTGAGCTATACCCCCACAAGAGAGCGCGCATTATATGGAGGTGAGGGCCGCCTGTAAAGCCCTAAAGCGATCTTCTATAGCAACTTGCCGGGGTTCATCAGGCCGCGTGGATCCAGCGCCTGCTTTACCGCACGCATCAGGTCCATCTCGGTCCCGCTCTTGTAGCGCAGGACTTCCTCGCGCTTCAATTGCCCCAGCCCGTGCTCGGCCGAAATCGAGCCGCCGAGCTGATGCACCAGATCATGCACGATGCGGTTGACGGCCGCGGTCTGGGCGATGAAGTCGGCATTGGACTGGGCATCGGAGCGCGACTGGTTGTAATGCAGGTTGCCGTCGCCGATGTGGCCGAAACAGACGATGCGCACCTCGGGAAATGCGGCTCGCAGCGCGGCATCGGCGCGCGCGATGAATTCGGCGATGCGCGAAACCGGCACCGCGATGTCGTGCTTGATCGAAACGCCCTCGATCTTCTGCGCTTCCGAAACGTTTTCGCGCAGGGCCCACAGCGCGGCCGTCTGCGCCTCGCTGGCGGCCAGCACGGCGTCGTCGATGACCCTCTCGTCCGCGGCGGTTTGCAGCGCCTGTTCCAGCGTCGCGGACAGGTCGCCGCCTACGCCGCCCGATCCGCTGAGTTCGATCAGCACCTGCCAGGCCGGCTTGCCGGCGAGCGGGTCGCGCGCATTCGGGATGTGTTCGAGCACCAGGTCCAGCGCCGGGCGGCCGACGATCTCGAAGGCCGTCACATTGTCACCCGCGGTATCGCGCAGGCGCCCCAGCAGGCGCACCGCCGCCGCCGGATCGGGCACCGCAACCCAGGCCGTGGCCTGCGTGCGCGGGCGAGGAAACAGCTTCAGCGTCGCCGCCGTGATCAGGCCCAGCGTGCCTTCGGCGCCGATGAAGAGGTGCTTGAGATCATAGCCGGTGTTGTCCTTGCGCAGCGCGCGCAGGCCGTTCCAGATGCGGCCGTCGGCCAGCACCACTTCGAGCCCCAGGGTCAGCTCGCGGGCATTGCCGTATCGCAGTACCTGGACGACGCCGGCATTGGTCGACAGGTTGCCGCCGATGGTGGAGCTTCCTTCGGCCGCCAGCGACAGCGTTATCAGGGGGTCAATCTGGCGCGCGGC
>JAUYSD010000171.1 GCA_030696505.1 Sulfuritalea sp.
AGGCCAGCAGGTGCGGCAGATGACTGACGGCTGCGAAAAGACGGTCATGTTCCTCCGGGGCGAGTTGCGATACCTTCGCGCCGCAAAGCTCCCAGACCCTGCGCACGGCCTTCACGTCGTCAGCCGAATTCTCGGGCAGAGGTGTCAACACCACGCGACGGTCGACATAAAGATCCGCCTGCGCTGCTGCGACGCCGCTCTTTTCGGCGCCGGCAATCGGGTGGCCGGGCACGAACTGTCGAATCTTGTCGCCGAACGCGGCGCGCGCCGCGGCGACCACGTCCGACTTGGTGCTGCCGCCATCGGTGACGATGGTGTGCGGCTGCAGATGCGGCGCCAGTGCATTCATCACCGCCGGCATCTGGCCCACCGGCATGCCGAGCAGTACGAGGTCGGCGCCGTCGAGCGCAGATGCCCAGTCGGTTGCGATCGCGTCGATCACACCGAGGCGCCGCGCCTGTTCCAGCGGCGCGCGCGTGCGCCCCATGCCCACGACCTGTAAATCCTGCCGTAGCGCCAGCGCCGACTTCTTGAGTGCAAGGGCGAAGGAGCCGCCGATCAGCCCGACGCCACAGATAACGATCTTGCTTTGCGCCATCAGAGCGATGTTTCCAGCGCTTCCAGGAAGCGTGCGTTCTCGGTCTCAAGGCCAACCGTGACGCGCAAATGATTGGGCATGCCGTAGCCGCCGATCGGCCGCACGATCACGCCCTGCTTCAACAAGCGGCCGTTCACACCGGCGGTGTCGGCCACCTCGAAGGTGACGAAATTGCCATGGGATGGAATATGCGACAGGCCGAGCCGCTTGAGGCCGGCGACGATCTGCTCCATGCCGCGGCGGTTGGATTCGTAACTTGCGGCAAGGAAGGCATGGTCGTCGAGCGCTGCAATGGCGCCCGCCAGGGCCAGGTTGTTCACGTTGAAGGGCTGGCGTACCCGGTTCAGCAGGTCGATCACCTCTGCCCGCCCTACCCCATAACCGACGCGCAGTCCGGCCAGGCCGTAGATTTTCGAAAATGTGCGGACCACCAGCAGGTTCGGGAAATCCCTGATCCAGGCCACGGTGTCGGCGCGGTCGGCCGGCGCCAGGTACTCGGTATAGGCCTCGTCGAGCACCACGGCGATGTGTGCCGGGATCTTTTCTACAAAGGCGCGCACTTCGGCTTGCGGCAGGAAATTGCCAGTGGGATTGTTCGGATTGGCAATCCAGACCACGTGCGTGTCGGGACGAATGGCGGCGAGCATCGCTGCCGGGTCATGGCCATAGTTCTTCGCCGCGGCGGCAATGCATTCGGCGCCGGCGGACATGGTCGCCAGCGGATAGACGGCGAATGCATGCTTGGAGAACACGGCCGAACGACCCGGCGCCAGAAACACGCGGGCCGCCAGGTCGAGCACGTCGTTCGAGCCGTTGCCCAGCACCACCTGCTCCAGCGCCACGCCGTGGCGCTCGGCCAATGCGGCGATCAGATCGAACTGGTCCGGGTAGCGCTCGACGCCGGCCAGAGCCCCTTCCACCGCCTTGCGCGCCAGCGGACTCATGCCCAGAGGATTTTCGTTCGAGGCCAGCTTGACGATCTTTTCGACCGGCAGGCCCATCTGGCGGGCCAACTCGGTGATCGGCTTGCCGGGGATATAGGGCGAGATGGCTCGAACATAGGACGGGGCCTGGAGAACAATGCTCATGGTCGAACCTTTAGTAAATGGCTTTGGGATAGGAGCCCAGCTCTTTGACGAAGCCGGCGCGGTGGCGAAGTTCTTCCAGCGCGCGGGCAACCGCCGGCTCGCTGCGATGGCCTTCTATGTCGATATAAAACACATATTCCCAGCGACTGCCGCCAAAGCCGCGGGCCGGACGGGATTCGAGGCGGCTCATGGAAACGCCGTTGTCGGCGAACGGCGCCAAAAGCTGATACACCGCACCCGGCCTGTTCTGCGCCGAACACACCAGCGAGGTACGGTCGGCTCCGGAAGCACCGGCATCATGGTCGGCAATGATCACGAAGCGCGTGGTGTTGTTCGGATCGTCCTCGATGTTGGCGGCCAGTATCGGCAAGGCGTACAGCTCGGCGGCCGCATCGCCCGCGACGGCGGCGGTACCGGATTCTCCGCCCGCCAGGCGTGCCGCCTCGGCATTGCTCGCCACCGGTACGCGAGTCGCCAGAGGCAGGTTGCGGTTGAGCCACTCATGGCACTGCGCCAGCGATTGGGCATGGGAATAGACGCGGGTCACATCGGGCAATGTGCCGCACCGGGTCATCAGGTTGTGATGAATCGGCAGGTTGATCTCGCCGCAAATCTTGAGCGGCGAGGACAGCAGCAGATCCAGCGAACGGCCTATGGCGCCCTCGGTCGAATTCTCGATCGGCACCACGCCGTAATGGGCGTTGCCGGATTCGATCGTCCTGAAAACATCGTCGATCGCCGCACACGGCAGCAGGGTTGGTGCGCCGCCGAAATGCTTGCGCGCCGCGGCCTCGGAATAGGTGCCGGCCGGCCCCAGGTAGGCGATGGTCAGGGGCTGTTCCAGCGCCAGACAGGCCGACATGACCTCGCGAATGATGCGCTGCGCCGCGGTCGCGGAGAGCGGGCCGGGATTGCGTTCGGCAACCCGCCGCAGCACCTGTGCTTCGCGTTCCGGCCGGTAGATGTTGCCCTGCTTGATTTCGCCGATGCGGTGCGCCAACTGCGCCCGTTCGTTGATCAGGCGCAGCAGTTCGCCGTCGATCGCGTCGATTCCCTCTCGTAGCCTGCCCAGCTCCTGCGAATCGTCGGCCACTCTCAGCTCTCCAGCGGCAGATACCGAACGGCCAGCACACCATCGATTTTCGCTATGGCGTTGATCACCGCGGGTTTCACCTGACTGTCCACATCCACCAACGTATAGGCCATTTCGCCGCGCGATTTGTTGACCATGGTGTGGATGTTCAGCCCCGCATCGGCCATGGTCGTTGAAATCTGGCCCAGCATGTTCGGCACATTCGCGTTGGCGACGGCAATGCGGAAGTTCGATTCACGCGGCAGTGTGACGTTGGGAAAGTTCACGGCGTTCTGCACATTGCCGTGCTCCAGATATTCGCGCAACTGGTCGGCGACCATGATGGCGCAGTTTTCCTCGGCCTCGCCCGTGGAAGCGCCCAGATGCGGCAAGGCGATTACATGGGGATGATGGTTGACGTCGGCGCTGGGGAAGTCGCAAACATAGGCACCGAGCTTCCTGGCATCGAGCGCGGCGAGCACTGCCGCCTCATCCACCACGCCCTCGCGGGAAAAGTTCAGCAGCACGGCACCATGCCTGGCGTGCGCCAACATCTCGGCATTGATCATCTTGCGCGTGGCATCGACCAGCGGCACATGCATCGAGACGAAGTTGGCGCTTTTCAGCACTTCCGCCACGCTGTTCGCCTTCTTGACCTGCGACGGCAGGCTCCAGGCGGCATCGACGGTGATCTCAGGATCGTAGCCAAGCACGTGCATGCCGAGCTTGATCGCCACATCGGCGACCAGGCAGCCGATCTTGCCCAGACCGATCACGCCCAGCGTATGACCCGCCAGCTCGAAGCCGGCGAAGGTCTTCTTGCCGTCCTCGACTTTTTTCTCCATGTCCGGATCGGCGGGATCCAGCGATCCGACGAACTTCATGGCGCCGCCGATGTTGCGCGCGGCGAGCAGCATGCCGGCGACCACCAGTTCCTTGACCGCATTGGCATTGGCGCCCGGCGCATTGAACACCGGCACGCCGCGCGCCGACATGGCCTTGACGGGAATGTTGTTGGTGCCGGCGCCGGCACGGCCGATGGCCTGTACCGAAGCCGGAATGTCCATTTTGTGCATGTCGGCCGAACGCACCATGATGGCGTCCGGGTTGGCGATGTCCTTGCCGACGACATAACGCGCCGCCGGCAGACGCTTGAGACCGTTCTGCGAGATCTGGTTAAGGATCAGGACGCTGATCGGCTTGGCCATGCTCATTTGGCAAACCTCGCCTCGAATTCCTTCATGTAATCGACCAGCGCGGCAACGCCGTCGATGGACATCGCGTTGTAGATCGAAGCGCGAATACCGCCGACCGAACGGTGTCCCTTGAGCTGGACCATGCCCTTGGCCTTGGCACCCTTGAGGAACTCCTCGTCCAGCGCGGCATCCTTGAGCGTGAAAGGCACGTTCATGCGCGAGCGGTCTTCCTTGCGCACCGGATTGGCGTAGAAGCTCGATGCATCGATGCAGTCGTAGAGCATCTTGGCCTTGGCGATGTTCTGCTTCTCGATGGCCGCCAGTCCGCCCTGCTGCTTGAGCCACTGGAATACCAGGCCGGCGATGTAGATGCCGTAGGTGGGCGGCGTGTTGTACATCGAGTCGTTTTCGGCGTGAGTCTTGTAGTCCATCATGGTCTGCGGTGCGGGTACGCCCTTGCCGATCAGGTCGTCGCGGATGATGACGATGGTCAGGCCGGCCGGACCGATGTTCTTCTGCGCGCCGGCGTAGATCAGGCCGTACTTGCTGACGTCGATCGGCTTCGACAGGATGTTGGAGGACATGTCGCATACCAGCGGCACGTCGCCGGTTTCGGGAGTCCAATGAAATTCGACGCCGCCGATGGTTTCGTTGGCGGTGTAATGCACGAAGGCGGCATCCTTGTCCAGCTTCCAGTCCTTTTGTGCCGGTGCGTAGGTGAACTTGCCCTCCTCACTGCTGGCGACGATATTGACCTTGCCGAAAGCCTTGGCCGCCTTGATCGCCTTCTTCGCCCACTCGCCGGTATGCACGTAGTCCGCGCTGGCCTTACCGGCGAACAGGTTCATCGGGATCATCTCGAACTGGAGCGTGGCGCCGCCCTGCAGGAACAGCACCTTGTAGTTGGCGGGAATGGCCATCAGTTCGCGCAGATCGGCTTCGGCCTGGGCGTGGATGCCCATGTATTCCTTGCCGCGATGGCTCATTTCCATGACCGACTGGCCACTGCCGTGCCAGTCGAGAAGTTCATCGGCAGCTTGCTTGAGTACGGTCTCGGGAAGCGCCGCGGGTCCTGCGCTGAAATTGAAAATACGTGCCATAACCAGCCTCCGGAAGTGACTAAATCAATGTGGGAAAATCAGGATAGCAAAAGAATACAGGATACCGTATACATTAATCGATGGATTGTCACGTCCACTCGCGCCGGATAGCCCTTGGCTAGTCCGCCGGGTCTTCGAGCGGCAGATCCGCTGCCGGATCTTCATCTTCGGTTTCGATCACCTTTTCGACGCCGGCCAGATAGGTGCCTTCATCGAGGTTGATCAGCGTCACGCCCTGGGTCGAGCGGCTCATGACGCGGATGTCGGCAACCCGGGTGCGGATCAGCACGCCGCCGGTCGAAATCAGCATGATCTCTTCGCGTGTTTCGCCGAGGTCGGCCAACACGGCAGCAACCACCTTGCCATTGCGTTCGGAAGTCTGGATTGCGATCATGCCTTTGGTACCACGCCCGTGCCGGGTGTATTCGGCAATCGGCGTGCGCTTGCCGAAGCCGTTCTCCGTGGCTGTCAGCACCGAGTAGTCTTCGCTGTCGGCCACCAGCATGGAAATCACCTGCTGGTCGTCTTCCAGCATCATGCCGCGCACGCCGCGCGCCTCGCGCCCCATCGGCCGCACGTCGTCTTCGGCAAAGCGCACGGCCTTGCCGGCATCCGAGAACAGCATGACGTCGCACTGGCCGTTGGTGATCGCGACGCCGATCAGGTGATCGCCCTGGTCCAGGCCGACCGCGATGATGCCGGCCTTGCGCGGATTGGCAAAGCTGGTCAATGGCGTCTTCTTCACGGTGCCCATGGCGGTGGCCATGAAGACGAAGTGTTCTTCGTCGAATTCCTTGACCGGCAGGATCGCCGTAATCTTCTCGCGCTCTTCGAGCGGGAAAAGGTTGACGATGGGTTTGCCGCGCGAGTTGCGCGTGCCTTCCGGCGCTTCATAGACCTTGAGCCAATAGACCCGGCCGCGGTTGGAAAAGCACAGGATGTAGTCGTGGGTGTTGGCGATGAACAGGCGATCGACGAAATCGTCGTCCTTGATCGCCGCCGCCTGCTTGCCGCGGCCGCCGCGCCGTTGCGCGCGGTAGTCGGCCAGGGGTTGCCGCTTGACGTAGCCGGTATGCGAGAGCGTGACCACCATGTCCTCGCGCACGATCAGGTCTTCGAGGTTGATATCGGCTGTGCTGAGGACGATCTCGGAACGCCGTGCGTCGCCGAACTGCGCCTTGACCGCTGCCAGTTCGTCGCCGATGATCGTGGTGATGCGCTCGGGGCGGGCCAGGATGTCGAGCAGGTCGGCGATCTGGTCCATGACCTCCTTGTACTCGGCAACGATCTTGTCCTGCTCCAGCCCGGTCAGTCGCTGCAGGCGCAGTTCCAGAATCGCCTGGGCCTGTGCGTCCGAGAGCAGATAACCCTGCGCGGAAAGGCCGAATTCCGCCGCCAGCCCGTCAGGACGCGACGACTCGGCAGAGGCGCGCGCGAGCATGCCTTCGACCATGCTTGAGCGCCAGCTGCGCCCCATCAGTCCGCGCTTGGCGTCCGCCGGCGTCGGCGCCGCCTTGATCAAGGCAATGATTTCGTCGACATTGGACAAGGCGACGGCCAGGCCTTCGAGAATATGTCCGCGTTCGCGCGCCTTGCGCAGTTCGAACACCGTGCGCCGGGTGATGACTTCGCGCCGGTGGGCAAGGAAGCACTGCAGCATTTCCTTGAGATTGAGCAGGCGCGGCCGGCCATCGACCAGGGCCACCATGTTCATGCCGAAGGTGTCCTGCAACTGCGTCTGCTTGTAGAGATGGTTCAGCACCACCTCGGGCACTTCGCCCTTCTTGAGTTCAATTACCAGGCGCATGCCCGACTTGTCGGACTCGTCCTGAATATGCGCGATGCCATCGATCTTCTTCTCGTGCACCAGTTCGGCGATCTTTTCCTGCAGGGTCTTCTTGTTGACCTGGTAAGGCAATTCGTCGACCACGATCGCCTGGCGCCCGTTGCGCGGCAGATCCTCGATGTGCGTGCGCGCCCGCATGATCACGCGCCCGCGACCGGTGAGATAGCCGTCGCGCACGCCGGAAACGCCGTAGATCAGTGCGGCGGTAGGAAAATCCGGGGCCGGAATGATGTTGATCAGTTCGTCGATCGTGGTTTCCGGATTGCCCAGCAGCAGCAGGCAGGCATCCACCACTTCGTTGAGGTTGTGCGGCGGAATGTTGGTCGCCATGCCGACCGCGATACCCGAGGAGCCGTTGATCAACAGATTCGGGATGCGCGCCGGGAGAATCAGCGGTTCATGTTCGGATCCGTCGTAATTGGGGCCGAAATCGACGGTTTCCTTGTCGATATCGATCAGCAGTTCATGGCCGATGCGCGCCATGCGCACTTCGGTGTAGCGCATCGCAGCCGCATTGTCGCCGTCAACCGAGCCGAAGTTGCCCTGGCCATCGACCAGCATGTAGCGCAGCGAGAAATCCTGCGCCATGCGCACGATTGTGTCGTACACCGCCGTGTCGCCATGCGGATGGTATTTACCGATCACGTCGCCGACGATGCGCGCCGACTTCTTGTAGGCCCGATTCCAGTCGTTGGACAACTCGTGCATGGCAAAAAGCACACGGCGATGGACGGGTTTCAGACCGTCCCGCACATCCGGCAGCGCCCGTCCGACAATCACGCTCATGGCGTAATCGAGGTAAGAGTGGCGCATCTCCTCTTCGAGGCTGATCGGCAGGGTTTCTTTGGCGAACGAGGTCATTTAGGCTGCCTTAACCGACTTGCGGCGGACGATGGCGTAAAAAGGGGCAATTTTAGCATGCGCGGATAGCCGCGGCGGTTGTCGCGGCCAGCCAAATCTGGTTGAATCGAGCCATGAATGCACTTGCCGCTCTGAGCGCCAATCCCGTGGATGTGGATCTTCTGATCCATCCCGAATGGATCATTCCGATCGAACCCGCCGGAGTAACGCTTTCCGGCCATTCACTGGCAGTCAAGGACGGCCTTATCCTTGGCCTGCTGCCCAATAAAGAGGCAGCACTATGCTGGCGACCAAGGCAGACGCTCGATCTGCCGGGTCAGGTGCTGATGCCGGGCCTGATCAACCTGCACACCCACGCCGCCATGAGCCTTTTGCGCGGCTACGCCGACGATCTACCCCTGATGCGCTGGCTGTCCGAACGCATCTGGCCGGCCGAATCGCGCCACGCCGGACCGGAATTTGTGAGGGACGGCACCCTGCTGGCCTGCGCCGAAATGCTGCGCGGCGGCATTACCACCTTCAATGACATGTATTTTTTCCCAGGCGCCGTCGCCGCCGCGGCAAAACGGGTCGGGATGCGCGCCGTGATGGGCATCATCGCGATCGAGTTTCCCACCAGCTATGCCGCCGATGCCGATGATTATCTGGCCAAGGGACTCGCAATCCGTGACGACTTCGCCGGCGACCCCTTGCTGAGTTTCTGCCTCGCTCCACATGCACCTTATACCGTTGCCGACAAGACCTTTTCCAAGATCGCAACCCTCGCCGCGCAACTCGAACTTCCGATACATGTGCATGTTCATGAAACCCGCCACGAAATCGAGGAAAGCCTCAAGCAACATGGCGTGCGTCCGATTGAGCGTCTGCGTCGTCTGGGCCTGATCGGGCCACAGTTGATCGCCGTTCATGGCGTCCACCTCGACCCCGGAGAGATCGACCTGCTGGCGCACGAAGGATGCCACCTGGCACATTGCCCGACATCCAACCTGAAACTCGGCAGCGGCATTGCGCCCTTGTCCGCGATTCAGTCGCATGGCATGAATTTCGGCTTCGGCACGGACGGCGCCGCTTCGAACAACCGTCTCGACATGTTCCAGGAAATGCGCCACGCCGCACTGCTGGCCAAAGGCGCGAGCCAGAATCCGGAAGCGCTCGCGGCCCATGCGACGCTTGCAGCGGCTACGCTGGGCGGCGCTCGCGCCCTCGGACTGGACGAAAGGATCGGTTCGCTGCTGCCCGGCAAGGCCGCCGACCTGTGCGCCGTACGTCTCGATGAATGGCTGATCCAGCCTTGCTTTGACCCAGCATCTCACCTCGTTTATGTCGCGGGACGGGAACAGGTTAGCCACACTTGGGTTGCGGGAAAGTTGGTGATGAGCAACGGTATTCCCGCACAAATCGGAATTTCTGAATTGCTTGACGTCGCAGGTTTGTGGCATACTCATCTGACGTCCTGACGCAATACTGCGCTCCGGGAAAAGAAAAAGCCGGATTCCGTCAAACTCAACAAACCCAACAAAGGGGGAAACATGATAAATAGCGCCTAACATTCTCTGCTGCTCGCCACCCTGCTCGGACTTTCCGCTGCCGCCCTCGCCCAGACGCCGGGTATCGACCGCTCGGGTACTGTTGGCTATGTCATCGACCAGCGCGACAATGTCGTCAAGAGTGGCACCGGCCTTTGCTGGCGCACCGGCTTCTGGACTCCGGCCATGGCCATCGCGGAATGCGACCCGGATCTGGTGAAGAAGCCTGCACCGGCCGCAGCGCCTGCTGCTCCCGCCGCCAAGCCTGCTGCTCCGGTCGCCGCACCGAAGCCCGCTGCCCAGAAAGTGACCCTGGCCGCCGACGCGCTGTTCGATTTCGACAAAGCCGTCCTGCGTCCTGAGGGCAAGTCCAAACTGGACAAGCTTTCCGGCGACATCAAGGGTATCAAGCTCGAAGTGATCATCGCCGTCGGTCACGCCGACCGCTTCGGTAGCGACGCCTACAACCAGAAGCTTTCCGAGAAGCGCGCCGAAGCCGTCAAGGCCTATCTGGTGAGCAAGGGTGTCGAGCCGAACCGTGTCTACACCGAAGGCAAGGGCGAGAAGCAGCCGATCACCAAGGCCGATCAGTGCAAGGGTCCGAAGAGCAAGAAGACCATCGACTGCCTGCAGCCCGATCGTCGCGTTGAAATCGAAGTCATCGGAACCAAGAACCAGTAATTTCGTCTGACTCCGGAAAAAGCCCTGCCCTGCAGGGCTTTTTTTGTTTTGGCCACGGCGCTTAATGCCGATAGATGACCTGGGGCACCCACATGAATGCAAGCAGCAACGCCGACCCGCGGGAACTCGACAAATTCGGGGAAGTCGCCCATCGCTGGTGGGACCCGAATTCCGAATTCCGCCCCCTGCATGACATCAACCCGGCCCGTCTGGCATGGATCGACCGCCACGCAGGGCTGAGCGGCAAACGCGTGATCGATGTCGGCTGCGGTGGCGGGCTGCTCAGCGAAGGCATGGCGGCGCTGGGTGCGCAGGTGACCGGAATCGATCTATCGGACAAGGCCTTGGGCATTGCCCGCCTGCATCTCTACGAGAGCGGCCATGCCGTCGATTACCGCCTGATCTCGGCAGAGGCCATGGCGGCCGAAGCGCCGGCAAGCTTCGACCATGTCACCTGCCTTGAAATGCTGGAGCACGTGCCCGATCCGGCGAGCACGGTGGCGGCCTGCGCGCGCCTTGTGAAACCCGGCGGGCAGGTGTTCCTGTCCACGCTCAATCGCAACGCCAAGGCTTACCTGCTGGCGGTTGTCGGCGCCGAGTACCTGTTCAACCTCCTGCCGCGCGGCACCCACGACTACACGCGCTTCCTCAAGCCCGCCGAACTCGCTCACCTGTGCCGCGATGCCGGGCTGGAAGTGCTGGAAATCACCGGCCTGCGCTACAACCCCTTCACTCGTGAAGGAGTGCTTGGCGCAGATACCGACGTCAATTACCTGTTGAGGGCGCAGCGCAGTGCCTGAGGCCGTACTTTTCGACCTGGACGGAACGCTGGCCGACACGGCGCCTGACCTCGGCGGGGCCCTCAACCAGTTACTGCGGGAGCGCGGACGCGATCCGCTGCCGATGGAAAAGCTGCGCCCGCACGTCTCCTCGGGCGCCCGCGGCATGATCGGTGCCGGTCTCGGCATCACGCCGGCTGATCCGGGCTATGTCGATCTGCAACAGAGGTTTCTGGCCATCTATCAGGAAGCCTTGTGCGTCGGCACCCGACTGTTCGAAGGCATGGCCGAGCACCTCGATGAGCTGGACGCCCAGGCAATTCCCTGGGGCATCGTGACCAACAAGTCGCAGCGTTTTGCGATTCCCCTCATGGAAGGCCTGGGCTTGCGCCAGCGCTGCGTCTGCATCGTCTGCGGCGACAGCGCCCGACGTGCCAAGCCTCATGGCCATCCCATGCAACTGGCCAGCGCGGTGATGGGAGTCGCCGCCAGCGCATGCATCTACGTCGGCGACGACGAACGGGATGTGATCTCCGGCCGCGCCGTCGGCATGAGGACCATCATTGCCGGTTGGGGCTACCTCGGCGACGGCAAGCCGCCGGCAAGCTGGGGTGCTGATGCGATTGCCGGAGCACCGCAAGATATCCTCGGCATTGCCGCGGCAAAGCGTTAAACTGCCACTTGCAATCCGCAGATCAGGCGCCATCTGATTTGCACCATCCAGGGGGCGACATGGCTTCGACATGGGTGACAAAGCATGCAGGGCATACCGAGGATCCGGGTACCTCGTAAATCCATCTGGAAAGTACTAACTGCCAACGACGAGCGTTTCGCTCTAGCCGCTTAACAGCGGCTGGCTTCCGAACTGGTTTGCTTCTGGGCCAGGTAGCGCAAGCTACATCGGAATCATATACAGGAGATAAGGCTGTGCGGAGTCGCGATGCACGGTTCGAAAATTCAGCGAATCGCTTGCAACCAGCCTGTCCGTCGGCGTGTTGCAGGTTAAATCAAATGACGCGACTAAGTATGTAGAACTGTATGTGGCGCACTTATGGACGCGGGTTCAATTCCCGCCGCCTCCACCAACCAATAAAAACGGCTCCCGCATGGGAGCCGTTTTTATTGGTGCCGGCAGTCGGAATCGAACTGACGACCTACCGCTTACAAGGCGGACAAAATAAGCATTCCGGCATGTTGATTAAGAGCGACTGAAACCGGTAAAAGCCTTGCTGTGACAGCGTTTCAAGGCGATTGAGTCAGAATAGATATTCCTTGCCATTCCCCTTTATTGCGCTAGAATCCCTACATGGCCCCTACATGGCTTTCGTGTAGGGGCAAAGCAGCCGGGAAATAGAAGGGGCGAAAATGGCAAAGCACGAAAACTTCACAGCGGGCCGGATAGCGAAGATGGAATGCGAACCCGGCAAACAGCAGACCATCTATTGGGACGCCAAGACGCCCGGCCTTGGGCTGCGCGTGACCGCGACCGGCGCCAAGTCCTACATCTTCGAGACATGGTTACGCGGTAAATCTCTCCGCGTGACCATTGGCAACGTGGACACGTGGCCGATTGACGGGCTGGCCGGCGATGAAAAGACGGCACGAGCAGAAGCGCGCCGCCTCAAGACCCTGACCGACCAAGGCATAGACCCTCGCGAGCAGCGCAGAGAACAAGACGCCGCCGCAACCGCCGCAACCCGAGCAGCCAAGCGGCAAGACTTGACCATAGGCGAGGTCTGGCAGGCGTATATCGCCGCCCGTTCGCCGAAGTGGGGCGAGCGCCACATTCGCAACCACGAATACATGACCAAGCCGGGCGGGGAAGCGCGGACACGCGGGAAGCGGAAGGGAGATGCCGACACGACCCAGCCCGGCCCGCTGCATTCTCTGCTTTCGCTGCGCCTGGCCGACCTTGACGCCCAAGCTGTAAGGGACTGGCTGGAACCGCTGGCAGCCAAGACGCCGACACAAGCCGCGCAGACTTATCGTGCCCTGCGCGCTTTCGTCGCATGGTGCGCCGACCGCCCCGAGTACAAGGTGCTGGCGCATGCCGATGCCTGTAGCCGCCGCATGGCGCGCGACGTATTGCCCAAGGCGAAAGCAAAGACGGATTGCCTGCAGCGCGAGCAGTTGGCGCCGTGGTTCCGGGAAGTGCGCAAGATTGGCAACCCGGTAATCGCCGTCTATCTGCAAGCCCTGATGCTGACCGGCGCCCGCCGTGAGGAAATGGCGCGGCTGCAGTGGGCGGACGTGGATTTTCAGTGGCAGAGCATGACCATCCGGGACAAGGTGGAAGGCGAGCGCACCATTCCGCTGACGCCCTACCTTGCCGGCTTGCTGGCATCGCTGCCGCGCCGCAATGAGTGGGTATTCTCAAGCCCGATGGCGGCATCGGGCCGGCTTCAGGAGCCGCGCATCAACCACAACAAGGCACTGACCGCCGCCGGCCTTCCGGCGCTGACCCTGCATGGCCTGCGCCGTTCATTCGGCACCCTGACCGAGTGGTGCGAAGTACCGGCTGGCGTGGTGGCGCAAATCATGGGACACAAGCCGAGCGCGACCGCCGAGAAGCATTACAAGGTGCGCCCGCTCGACCTGCTCCGAATGTGGCATGCGCGCATTGAAGCATGGACGCTGGAACAGGCCGGCATCGAGTTCAAACCGGCGCAAGCAGGCCCGAGGCTGGCCAGCGTGGCCT
>JAUYSD010000213.1 GCA_030696505.1 Sulfuritalea sp.
CTTCGTCCAGCAGCATGGCGGAACCATAGAGGTCAACTCGCGCCCCGGCCGCACCTGTTTTTCGCTGATGCTGCCGCTGGCGAGAAGGAAGAAGGAAGAAGCATGATGAACAAACCAAGCACCAGCGCCATGACGACCTGCGGTGGCAGACCATGAATCCGGTCTGGATCATCGACGACGACCGTTCCATCCGCTGGGTGCTGGAAAAGGCCCTCGGTCGGGAGAATATTGCGGCCCGATGCTTCGGTTCCGCCGACGAAGTGCTAGCGGCTTTCGAACACGGCGCGCGGCCGCAGGTGGTGATTTCTGACATTCGCATGCCGGGCAAGAGCGGCCTCGACCTGCTGCGCCATGTCAAGGAGCACTACCCCGACCTGCCGGTCATCATCATGACCGCCTACTCCGACCTCGATTCCGCGGTAGCGGCCTTCCAGGGCGGTGCCTTCGAATATCTGCCCAAGCCCTTCGACGTCGACCAGGCCGTGGACCTGGTGCGGCGGGCCATCACGCAAGCTGCGCACCAGAATGGTGCAGCCGAGGAAACCCGCGCCGTACCCGAGATACTGGGTCAGGGCGCCGCCTTGCAGGAAGTCTTCCGCGCCATCGGCCGGCTGTCGCAGTCGCACGCCACGGTGCTGATCAACGGCGAATCCGGCACCGGCAAGGAGCTCGTGGCGCGCGCCCTGCACCGCCACAGCCCGCGCCGCGATTCTCCTTTTATCGCCATCAACACCGCGGCTATACCGCGCGACTTGCTCGAATCCGAGCTGTTCGGCCACGAAAAAGGCGCCTTCACCGGTGCCGCCGCACTGCGCCGCGGACGCTTCGAGCAGGCCGACAATGGCACCCTGTTCCTCGACGAAATCGGCGACATGCCGGCGGAATTACAAACGCGGCTGTTGCGGGTACTCTCAGACGGCAACTTCTATCGCGTCGGCGGCCACCAGCCGGTCAAGGCCAACGTGCGCGTGATTGCCGCCACCCACCAGGATCTCGAAGGACGGGTCAAGGCCGGCCTGTTCCGCGAAGACCTGTTCCACCGCCTCAATGTGATCCGCCTGCGTCTGCCGCCCCTGCGCGAACGGCGCGACGACATTCCGCTCCTGGCCCGGCACTTCCTGCAGAAGAGCGCCCAGGAACTCGGCGGCGAACCCAAGCGCCTGACCGACGCCGCGCTCAAGTACCTGCAGGGCCTGGACTTCCCCGGCAACGTGCGCCAGCTGGAAAACCTCTGCCACTGGCTGACCGTGATGGCTCCCGGGCAGAGCGTGGATATTCCGGACCTGCCCGCCGAACTGCGCGAGGGCCAGGACGGCGCCGCGCGCCGCGACCTGCTGACCAGCTGGAGCGCGGCACTGGCCGGCGAAGCCGACCGGTTGCTGGCCGCGGCGCCCGGCCAGGTCTTCGATCAGCTCAACCGCGAGTTCGAAGCCACGCTGATCCGGCGCGCCCTGAATGCCACCGGCGGACGCCGCATTGATGCCGCGCAACTGCTCGGCATCGGGCGCAACACCATCACGCGCAAGATTCAGGAACTCGGCCTGGACGAGCTCAAGGCCGACGCCGAGGAGGGCTGACGCGCCGCGGCAGCTTCAAGTATAGTCAGCATGATCAGGCCGGCTCTGCCGGCAACCCACTGTCATCGGGGATACATCATGCCAGCCACCATTGCCGCCATCGTCGCCAAGCTGGGAAATGCCGCGCGCCGTTTCGATATCGACGTGCTGCCCAGCTGCGATTCGACCAATGCGGTATTGCTGGCCCGCGCCGAGGCCGGCGCCCCGTCCGGCACCGTCGTCATCGCCGAGGAACAGACCGCCGGCCGCGGCCGGCGCGGCCGCAGCTGGTTTTCCAGCCCCGGCGACAGCCTGACGTTTTCCCTGCTCTGGCGCTTTGCACCGGGCACCGCGCCGGCCGGCCTGTCGCTCGCCGCCGGCGTTGCCGTGGCGCGTGCGCTGCAGAAAGTTGGCGCTGGCGGGCCTGGCCTACCTGGAACGTCGCTTCGCGAGCAGGTAACGGCGCTGAAATGGCCCAACGACATCCTCAAGGAGGGGCGTAAGCTCGGCGGCATCCTGGTCGAACTGGTGCCCGGTGCGCCGCATGCCGCCGTGATCGGCATCGGCATCAACCTGCAGCTGCCGCCGGGCATGCCCGACGATGTGCGCGCCGCCTCGGCCGCCATTGGGTCAATGGGTGCCATCGACGCTGCCGGCGCCGCGGCCGACAGCAACGCGCTGTATGCCGCCCTGCTCGGCGAACTGCTGTCCACGCTGGAAAGCTTCGGCAGCGGGGGGTTCGCCGCGCTGCGTGCGGAATGGCTGGCGCGCCACGCCTTTCAGGATATGCCGGTGAGCATTGCCAGCGATTTCGGCGCCCCCGCCGTCGGCATTTGTCGCGGCGTCGATGTCGACGGCGCGCTGCTGCTGGATGTCGACGGCCGCATCGAGCGCATCCTGTCCGGCGAAGTCTCGCTGCGCCGCGCCTGATCCGCGACCATGTTGCTTTGCCTCGATGCCGGCAACACGCGACTGAAGTACGGCCTCAGGGACAACAGCGGCTGGCGCCTGCAAGGCGCACTCGCCTACCCGGACTTCGATGACCTGGCCGTGCAGCTGCCGCAGCGACCGGGCCGCATTGTGGCCTGCAACGTCGCCGGCGAAGCGATCCGCCTGCGCATCGCGGCGCTGGCCGGCAGCCTCGATGTGCCGCTGGTCTGGCTGACCGGTTCGGCCACGGCCTGCGGCGTGAAGAACGGTTACGACAGGCCGCAGCAACTCGGCGCCGACCGCTGGGCGGCGCTGATCGGGGCGCGGGCGCTGCACGCGGGCCCGGCCGTGGTGGTGATGGCCGGCACGGCGACCACGATCGATGCGCTCGACGCCCAGGGACTGTTTTGCGGCGGCCTGATCCTGCCCGGGCTGGCACTGATGCGCGCCGCGCTGGCGCGCAACACCGCCGATCTGCCGCATGCCGCCGGCCATTATCGGGCGCAGCCGACCAACACCGGCGATGCCATCGTCAGCGGCGCGATCCATGCGACGCTGGGCGCCATCGAACGCATCCACGCCACGCTCGGCGCCGATGCGCTGTGCCTGCTTTCGGGCGGCGCGGCGCACGAGTTGGCGCCCCACCTGGGCCTGACGTTTCGCCTGATCGACAATCTGGTGCTGGAGGGCCTGGCGCGTTACAGCGTCGCCGCGACATTCGACAGCCCGGCCTGATTCAGGCGCGGATGGTGTAGCCGCGCTCGTCCGCGTCGAGCGGCTCGAACCAGCTCAGTTGCCGGTCGAGTATCGCCACGGTCGCTTCCGACGCGTCGCCGCTGCGCGCATCGAGGCGGCGGCGCAGTTCGGCGGCGGGTGCCGCGGTGGCGAGGATGCCGAAACCGACGCCGAGCTCGTCAGCCAGAGCGCGGAAGGCCGCGCGTTCCTCGCGCCGCAGAAAGGCGGCATCGACGATCACCGGCCAGCCGGCGGCGAGCAGTTCGCGCGCCAGCGCGTGCAGCCGCGCGTAGGTGCGCACGGTGGCCTGTTCGGTGTAGATGCCGGCGTCGGGCGCCGAGCCGCTGGCGGCCAGCGGCGCCAGGCCGAACAGGCGCTTGCGTTCGACGTCCGAGCGCAGGCGGATCAGGCTGCCGGCCGCCGATCCGGTCGGCTCGAGCAGGCGCGCCGAACTGGCCGTGGTCTTGCCCGAGCCCGACAGGCCGCAGGTGATGACCAAAGTTGGCGCTGGCGGTACGGCGAGCTGCCATGCCAGCCGCAGATACGCGTCGGCAGTGTCGAACTCGGCCTTCCGCTGTGTGGCATCCTGCTGTCCGGCGCGCAGGGCGGCGACCTTGGCGCGCACCACGGCACGGTAAACGGCGTAGAAGCGCAGCACGGCCATGGAGCCGAAGTCGCCGCCGATTTCCAGCCAGGCATTCAGCAGCCAGGCCGCGAGCCCCGGGCGCCGGTGGTCGAGCAGGTCGGTCCAGACGAAGGCGATTTCGCTGATCACGTCGCTCCAGCGGAAATCCTCGTTGAATTCGATGCAGTCGAAGGGCGTGACGTTTCCTTCGATCAGTACCAGATTGCCCAGATGCAGGTCGCCGTGGCCTTCACGCACGCGGCCGTCGGCCTTGCGCGCGGCGAAGTCGGCGGCGCGGCGCAGGAACTCCGCGTCGGTCCAGCGCGCCAGTTGTTCGACTTGCGCCTGGGCCTCGGCCGGTAGCAACTGGCGCAGCTCGGCGAAATTTTCCTGAGCTGCCGCCAGCACCTGCTGCGCGGCGCCGAAACGCGTGTCGGCGGCGGCGACCGCCGCGGCCTCGTGGAAGGCCCAGAGCGTCGTCGCGAGTTGCGTCAGGTGCGCCGGCTGCAGCTCGCCACGGGCCGCGACCCGGTCGAGGCGGCCGCTCTCGTCGAAGCGCTGCATGCGCACCGCCCATTCGATGGCCGGTAGCACGCCCAACTGCGGCTGCTGCGGACTGCCGCCGATCGGCACCACGTCGAGATACAGCGTTGGCGCGAGGCGCCGGTTGAGCAGCAGCTCGGCACGGCAGCAGGCCTCGCGCCGCGCCAGCGTGCCGTAATCGAGGAAGGGCAGGGTGATCGGCTTCTTGATCTTGTAGGCGAATTCGCCGGCCAGCAGCAGCCACGACGCATGGGTTTCGATCAGTTCGACGCGGCCGGCCGGATGCGGATAGCAGCTCGGTGCCAGGAGCGCCGCTATCAGGGGTGGCAGGGCAGCGGACTGGGTCGCCATGATGGCCTTGGCTCGCGCCGGTTTTCCGTGTCGGGTAGCTCAGTGCGGACTGTCTTCGCGCATGCAGGCCGGGAGTTCGATCTCGATCAGTTCGCCGTTGCTGCCGCCCAGCGCCAGGCTGCCGCCCATGTCGCCGACGCGCCGGATGGCGATTTCCAGCCGGTCGGCGGACAGCGGATCGTCCTCTTGCGGCGTCCCTTCGGCGGCGGCTGCTTCGGAGCGGATCCTGATCCGCACGCCCTTGCTGCACGGTGCGGTGTCGACAACGATGTGTCCGTGCCGGGTCGGCAGCAGATTCATCAGGACTTCCTTCAGGTAATCGGGAATCAAGTCGCACCACGGCAGGTTTTCGCCGGGGTGGAATTCGATGGGGCTGCGGAAGCGGCGGTCGAAGCTGAAGAAATAGCAGACGGCCTCGATCAGCGGATTGACGTTGGCAAACTCGGGTTGGTCGCTGGCCGCGGCGAAGGCGTTTATCTGACGGGTCATCTGGAACACGCGGCGGCTCTGCTCGCGTATTTCCCGGGCGACGTCGGCCGGGTCCTTGCCGGTCAGCTGCGGGTCGGCCAGCTCCTCGGCGAGGGAGGCGATCACGGTCAGGGCGTTGCCCGTCTCGTGCGAAACATTGGCCGCCATGGTGGACATCGCCGCCATCTTCTCGCGGTGCCAGAGCCGCTCGCGCGTCGCCGCCTGCTCCCGCGCCTGCATCTGCTCATCGATGATGTCCTGTCCGCGCTTGACGATGTACAGCAGCGTGACGAACAACAGCACCAGCAAGGCGCCGACGATATTCAGTACGCTGGCCGCGTTCGACGCAACGATTTCAATATTGTGTTTCGACGCCTGCTCGACCTTCCCCTGGTTGGCGGCCACCAGGCCGGCAAGCTGCGCTGAACTGGTCTTGATCTGCTCCAGCATCGGCGTCACGTCGGCATAGATCTCGAAAACGCCGACGACCTCCTGGCTGCCGTGGCGGCGCATCGGGATATAGCTGGAGAGCAGATCGCGGTGCTCGACTATCCCCTCGAAGCTGCTGAACTGGTTGCGATGTGTCAGCTCGCTGGCGGCCTTGCCGGTCGCCGCCGATCGCCAGCCGGCATTGGCGGCCTTGTCCTCGCCGATGTTGCGGTGATCCGAAGAATAGACGGTGAAGCCGCGCAGATCGAAGACCTTGATCTTGAACACGTTGCTGTTGCGCATGGCGGCGATTGCACGCCGGTCCAGTGCGGCGAAGCCGGGCAGCGACCTGATCTTCAGCCCCAGTTCGGCGAAGCACTCCTGGCGCGCGTCGGCTGCCGGGTCCGGCGCCGTTTTCTCGGCCATCGCCCTGCAGCGATCCAGCGAAATCGATTGAACGCGCTTCACCAGCGGCGCGAAATCGGACTCCCCCAGGGCATTGGCAAAGAGCTGCGTCAGATTGACGTTGGCAATTTCTTGCGCCGTCACCAGATTCTTCCGCGCAGTCTGTTCGGTTTCGATGGCGAGTTCGGCCTGGGCGTCCCTGAAAAACCTTGATTGCCCCTGCTGCACTTGTTTGAAGAAGGCGAGTTCCTTTTCCTCGAGCAGGTACAGGGCAAGGCCGACGATCAGGAAGGAAGCCAGTCCCGCGATCGTGAAATAGCGCAACAGCCGGAATCGGGATCGATTCGGCATCAATGAGGTGCGTGCTGGCTTACCTCCCTGGTTAGCGCCAAGGCTCATGGCTTTTCTATTCTGTGCTCTGCAGGTCGATGGCAGGCGTCAAGGCGAACCGCAATAACTGACCGTGCGCGGCAAGCCTGTCATGCCGGCGCGGATGGGATGTCGGCTGCATCGTCGGTGCGCCGCGGGCCAAGGCAGGACGACCGACGGAAGAAACGCGACGCGCGTGATATTCATTCAAGTTTAAAACAGATTCGCAACTTTCAGATTCATTCTGTGCCTTCAGGATGCAATTGCATTGACGAATATCAATGTCATGCCGTGTTTGAAAGCACGGCGGGTATCATGATCGAACCGGCTGCGCTTTGCGGGAACCCGGCCGGGGCGGACAATATCCAGGCGCGCGTGTCATAACTCACAGGTTTTTCCGCAGGCCGCGTGCATACTCGCAATGGCCTTTGCCTTGAAGGCTGGGCTTCCGATCATGATCTACGGAGAATAATCATGCGAATCTTCCTGCAACGAAAAGTGGCGCTGGCCTTGTTCGTGAGCGGCATCTTTGCCGCCGGTCCGGTGTTTGCCGACAAGCCGGATTGGGCCGGTAACGGCAAACCGGGAAAGCAGGCCAAGGAATCCAAATCGCGCGATGACGCCCGGCGCGACGAAGGCCGCGACGGGCGGGGAAAAACCTATTTCAACGATCAGCAGCGCGTCGTCGTGCGGCAGTATTACGAGGAAAGCTTCCGTTCCGGGCGCTGCCCGCCCGGACTGGCGAAGAAGCATAACGGTTGCCTGCCTCCCGGCCAGGCCAAGAAGTGGGTGCAGGGCCGGCCATTGCCGCGCGACGTGATTTATTACGATCTGCCGCCGCAAGTGGTGGTGAGCCTGGGGGTGCCGCCGGCCGGCCACAAATACGTGCGCGTCGCCACGGATATCCTGCTGATCGCGGTCGGTACCGGCATGGTGGTCGACGCCATTGCCGATCTCGGCAAGATGTAGCTTCGGCAGTCCGTAAGCTTTCCCGGTCGGCGCGGCGACGCCGTGTCGCCAGCGCCAACTCTTGCGCGCTTCGGAAGCTATCTTCGGACCAGGGGTTGACACTAACGAACGATCGTTCTATAAAGTGTCCATGGGCAAAGGCGAACAAACACGGCAGGCTATCCTCGACGAGGCGTTCTCGATGGCAAGTCGCATCGGCGTCGGAGCGTTGAGCATAGGCGTGCTCGCCGAGCGCACGCGCATGTCGAAGAGCGGCTTGTTCGCCCATTTCGGCTCGAAAGAGGAATTGCAGTTGGCGGTGCTGCGCGAATCGCAGGCGCGCTTCGCCGAAGTCGTGCTGCGCCCGGCCTTGCGACTGCCGCGCGGTTTGGGGCGCTTGCGGGCCATGGTGATCAACTGGCTGGACTGGACCCGTGCGGTGAACCTGCCCGGGGGCTGCGTGATCAATGCCGCCGCCCTGGAATTCGACGACCAGCCGGGACCCTTGCGCGACGAGGTCAGGAACAGCCTGCTCGCACTGCGCCGCACGCTGGCCGAAACCGTGGCCAAGGCTGTCGAAACCGGCGAACTGCGGCCGGATATAGACATCGAGCAGTTTGTCTTCGAGCTCAACGGGATTTACCAGGCGACGCAGCAGAACCGCCGCCTGTTCAGCGACCCCGATGCGGACCACCGGGCGCTGGCTGCCTTCGACCGACTGGTCCGCGACCATGCCGTCATCCAGCAGAAGGAGTAATCATGGAACTGAATCTCAAGGCTGCTTTTTTTTGGCCAACAAAACGCACGATCGTTCGTTCGTTTAAATTCTCGGCAAAGGTATATCTGCAAAGAGCGGTTTTTCGCGTGCTCTGGCAAGTCTCTCCCAACCACGCCATCGAACGTGCCATGCGCCTGATGCTGACGCCGCCGCGCCATGCCTTTTCCGATGCCGAGCTGCTGACCCTGGAAGACGCCAGCCTGCTGCCGATACCGCTGATTTCGGGCCGCCTCATCGCCTGGCGCTGGGGTCGTGCCGCCGATCCGGCGGTCGTGCTGGTGCATGGCTGGGGCGGGCGCGGCACGCAGTTGCGCGCTTTCATCGCACCGCTGCTGGCGCAGGGATTTTCGGTGGTGGCTTTCGATGCGCCGGGGCATGGCATGACCGGTGGCCGGGAATCGTCGCTGCCCCACCTCCAGCAGGGGCTGGACGCGGTGCTGGATCATCTCGGCAGCGTGCATGCGATCGTCGGTCATTCGGTCGGCGGCGCGATGGCGGCGGGCGCCCTGGCGCGCCGTTCGGCGATTCGCTGCGCGGTGCTGATCGCGCCCCCGGCCAGCCTCACGGCTTCCTCGCAGCGTATCGCCGAAAAGCTGGCCTGGCCGGAGCCGCTGCGCGCAGCGATGCAGCGCCGCATCGAGTATCGCTTCGGCGTGAACTGGAGCGAATTCGAGGCCGAACGCGCCAGTGGCGAGCAGCCCATGCTGGTGATTCATGACCGCGAGGATCGCGAGGTGCCCTTCAGCGAAGGCCGCCGCCATGTGATCAACTGGCCCCGCGCCCGTCTGCTGGCGACACGCGGGCTGGGTCATCACCGCCTGCTCGAAGACCCCGCCGTGATCGAGGCGGCGGCCGACTTCATCGCCGGAGCACGGTCGTGAGCGCCCGCCAGCCTTGGGCGGTCGATTTCCTGGAGGTCGAGATCAGGCCCGCCGGTGCCGGCGACCGCGAGCAGATGGCCGGATTTCTCGCCGCGATGGACCGCGCCGGCCTCTACCAGCGCCATTTTTCCCATGGGGAGGCACCGAACCTGGCACTGCTGCGTCGCCTCGACGCCGTCGATCGGCGCGACCGCGTCGCAGTGCTGGCAGTCGGCTTCGATGGCCGGGTGCTGGGTCACGGCGAGTATGTCGCTGCGGATGGCAGGGCCGAGTTCGCGCTCATGGTTCTGCCCCGGCACCGCGCCCAGGGCATTGGTGGCCGCCTGCTGCAAGCCCTGCTGGACATCGCCGTCGCGGCCGGGCAGGAGGAGATGCACGGCATCATCCAGGCCGCCAACACGCAGGCCCTGAAACTGACGTTGAAACACAGCTTTGGCGTCATTCCCGGCGACGATCCGACGACCGTGATAGTCTCGCATCAACTGAAGCCGGCCCTGCCTGCAGACCCGGCCGACTCCGCCTACAGCGCCACTTCGTATCCGCTTCCGCCCATTTGCCATGACCCTGACCGAACTCCGCTACATCGTCGCCCTGGCCCGGGAGCGTCACTTCGGGCGCGCGGCGGACAAGTGCAATGTGTCCCAGCCGACGCTGTCGGTGGCGGTCAAGAAGCTTGAGGACGAGCTTGGAATTGCCTTGTTCGAGCGCAGTTCCGGCGACGTCCGCGCCACGCCGATCGGCATCCAGGTGGTGGCGCAAGCCGAGCGCGCGCTGGCCGAAGCCGCCCGGGTGGCCGAGATCGCCGCGAGCGGCAAGGACCCCCTGTGCGGCCCCTTGCGCCTCGGCGTGATCTACCCCATCGGCCCCTGGCTGCTGCCGGCCCTGGTGCCGCGCGTCAAGCTGCGCGCACCGCAGATGCCGCTCTACATTGCCGAGGGTTACACCGAAAACCTGCTGGAAAGGCTCAAGTCCTCCGAACTCGACGTGCTGGTGCTGGCGCTGCCGATCGAGGAACCCGGGTTGGTCGTCCAGCCAGTCTACGAAGAGGACTTTCGCACCCTGGTGCCGGTGGCCCACCCTTGGGCTGGGCTCAAGTCCTTGCGGCCCGAGCAGTTGCTCGACGAACCGCTGCTGATGCTGGGTGCCGGCAACTGCTTTCGCGACCAGGTGCTGGACCTGTGCGCCCGGGCCAGCCGCGGCGAGTCGCCGCAGGTGCTCGAAGGCAGTTCGCTGGAGACGATACGCCACATGGTTTCGTCCGGCGTCGGCGTGACGGTGATGCCGGCCAGCAGCGTCGATGGGATTCCCGCCGACGATCCGCTGCTGCGTGTGAAGCCCTTCGTCGACCCGACGCCGACGCGCCGCGTCGGTCTGGTCTGGCGTTCCAGTTTTCCGCGACACAAGGCAATCGACGTGATTCGCCAGGCGCTGCTCGACTGCCGGTTGCCGGGCACTCACGCGACGACGCGATAGCCCATGCCTATTGTGGCAGTCAAAAAATACAATTAGAACTTGTCGGGTTACTCGGCTAGAGTTTGCTCAGGTCCACGAGCTGATGTCTCAGTGACTTGGGGCCGTGCATGGACACGGCGCCTCCCATCCAACCAGAGGAGCAGAATTATGGAACTCAAGGGATCCAAGACCGAAGGCAACCTGAAAGCCGCATTTGCCGGCGAATCCCAAGCCAACCGCCGCTACCTGTATTTCGCGAACAAGGCCGACATCGAAGGCTACAACGACGTGTCCGCCGTGTTCCGCTCCACCGCCGAAGGCGAGACCGGCCACGCCCATGGCCATCTCGAATATCTCGAAACCTGCGGCGACCCGGCCACCGGCCTGCCTTTCGGCGAGACTGCCGCCAACCTGAAGACCGCGATTGCCGGCGAGACGCACGAGTACACCGACATGTACCCGGGCATGGCCAAGACCGCGCGCGACGAAGGCTTCGACGAAGTCGCCGACTGGTTCGAGACGTTGGCCAAGGCCGAGCGTTCGCACGCCAACAAGTTCCAGAGGACGCTGGACAGCCTCAACGGCTGATAAAACCCTGCGGACGGCACGCGGCCAGCCCGCGCGCCGTACCGCCAGCGCCTACTTTCACCCCCGCCCCAACACCCTTCCATCAGCAGCCCTGAGGACGTCATGCGCGAAGGCAACCTGGAAGCTCCGACCCGCCACCCGATCGCCTGGAAGGAACCCGACTTCTACGACGAAGCGGCCTGCGAGAAGGAGCTCGGACGCATTTTCGACATTTGTCACGGTTGCCGCCGCTGCGTCTCGCTGTGCAATGCCTTTCCGACCCTGTTCGACCTGATCGACGCGGCGGGCGATGCCGAAACTGCTGGCGTGCCCAAACAGGAATTCTGGAAAGTCGTCGACCAGTGCTATCTGTGCGACGTCTGCTACATGACCAAGTGCCCCTACGTGCCGCCCCATGCCTGGAACCTGGATTTCCCGCACACCATGCTGCGGGCCAAGGCGATCCAGTACAAGACGGGCAAGATGAAATTCCGCGACAAGCTGCTGACCTCGACCGAACTGGTCGGCACCCTGTCCTCGATTCCGGTGGTGGTCCATGTCGTTAACGCCGCCAACAGGAACGGTCCGGCGCGCGCCGTGCTGCAAAAAGTGCTCGGGGTGCAGAAGGAGCGCCAGTTGCCCGAGTTCGCCAGCGCCAACTTCCGTGCCAACGCATCGGTCAGCCACAACCATCCGGTACGCGAGGGCGAGCGCTCACCGGGCAAGGTCGCGGTGTTTTCCACCTGCTACGTCAATTACAACGAACCGGGATTGGGCCACGACCTGCTCAAGCTGCTCGAACACAACGAGATTCCCTACGTCGTGGTCCAGGGCGAAACCTGTTGCGGCATGCCCAAGCTGGAGCTGGGCGACCTGGAAACTGTGGAGAAGTACAAGGAGCGCAACATTCCGCGCCTCTACGACCTGGCCCAGGCCGGCTACGCCATCGTGACCCCGGTGCCCTCCTGCACCCTGATGTTCAAGGCCGAGCTGCCGCTGCTGTTCGCCGCCGACGCGCGCTGCAAGGCGGTGTCGGAAGCCATGTACGACCCCTTTGAGTATTTCGTCCTGCGCCACAAGGATGGCCTGCTCAAGACCGACTTCAAGGTGCCGCTGGGCCGCGTTTCGTATCACATCCCCTGCCACTCGCGGGTGCAGAACGTCGGCCGCAAGACCGAGGAAATGCTCAAGCTGACCGGCGCAACGGTGAATACCGTGGAGCGCTGCGCAGGCCACGACGGCACCTGGGGCGTCAAGGAAGAGTATTACGCGCTGTCGATGAAAATCGGCAAGCCGGTGTTCAAGGCCATGGCCAAAGACGAACCGGACTACGTCAGCTCCGACTGCGCCATCGCCGGGCGCCACATCCTGCAGGGCATGAACGAGGCCGGCGCGACGGGCAGGAAGGAAAAGCAGCATCCCCTGACGCTGCTGCGCATTGCCTACGGACTTGAATAAATGGATACCGCAATGACCATCACCCGCCGCATTACACGAGATAGCCTGCTGACCCTCGAAGCCTATGCCAAAGCCCGCCCCGCGATGCGCGACGAAGTCATGGCGCAGAAGAGGCTGCGTCGGGTCAAGCTCGGCGAGCACATCCTGCTGATTTTCGAGAACGAACTGTTGATCCGCTACCAGATCCAGGAGATGTTGCGCGTCGAAAAGATCTTCGAGGAAGACGGCATCCGCCACGAACTGGAATCCTATGTGCCGCTGGTACCGACCGGCAGCAACTTCAAGGTCACGATGCAGATCGAGTACGCCGATGAGCAGCAGCGTCACGAGATGCTGGGCAAGCTCAAGGGCGTCGAGGACCGCGTCTGGGTCCGTGTAGCCGGCTTCGACCCGGTGTTCGCCATCGCCGACGAAGACCTGGAGCGCGAAAACGAGCAAAAGACCTCGGCCGTGCATTTCCTGCGCTTCGAGTTGTCGACCGCGATGGTGGCCACCGCCAAGGGCGGCGCCGCGCTGTCTGCCGGGATCGATCACCCTCATTACACGGCATCGACCGGCGCCTTGGCGGAACCGGTGCGCGCCTCGCTGGCCGCCGATTTGGCCTGACTTTGTCCCGGGTTGACGCGGATCAGTTGATTTTTCCCGCTGCTCAACTACACTGCCCGCCTGCTTTTAGGGGTGGTACATGGCGGCAAAACCTCAACTCGTGTGTCCGGCCGGCAGTCTCGCGGCGCTCAAGGCGGCCGTCGATAACGGCGCCGACGACGTCTATCTGGGCTTTCGCAACGACACCAATGCGCGCAACTTCGCCGGGCTGAACTTCGACGAGAAGAGCCTGGCCGAAGGTATCCGTTACGCCCATCAGCGCGGCCGCAAGGTGCTCGCGGCGATCAATACCTACGCCCAGGCCGGGCGCTTCGCCGACTGGACCGCCTCGGTGGACAAGGCCGCGACGCTGGGCATCGACGCGGTGATCATCGCCGATCCCGCCGTGCTCGACTATGCGGCGCAGACCTACCCCAATATGCGCCGCCACCTGTCGGTGCAGGCCTCGGCCACCAGCTACGAGGCGATCAATTTCTGCCGCGAGAAGTTCGGCATCCAGCGCGCCGTGCTGCCGCGCGTGCTGACCCTGGCCCAGGTCGAGAACGTGATCCGCAACACCGAGGTCGAGATCGAAGTCTTCGGCTTCGGCAGCCTCTGCGTGATGAACGAGGGCCGCTGCTGGCTCTCGTCCTACGCCACCGGCGAGTCGCCCAACACGGTCGGCGCCTGCTCGCCGGCGAAATTCGTGCAGTGGGAGAAGAAGCCGAACGAAATGGACGTGCGCCTCAACGGCATTCTCATCGACCGCTACGGCAACGACGAGAACGCCGGCTACCCGACCATCTGCAAGGGCCGCTTCGAAGTCGCAGGCGAAACCTATTACGCGATGGAAGAGCCGGCCAGCCTCAACGTGCTGGAAATGCTGCCGGAAATCATCCGCATCGGCGTTGCCGCGATCAAGGTCGAAGGCCGTCAGCGCAGCCCGACCTATGTCGCGCAAGTCACGCGCAACCTGCGCCAGGCGCTCGATGCCGCGTTCGCCGCGCCAGAGAAATTCGCCGTCAAGCCGGCCTGGGCGGCCGAGTTGGGCAAGGTCGCGGAAGGCTCGCAAATTACGCTGGGCGCCTACAACAGGCCGTGGCGCTGATGCAGATCACGCTCGGCCCCCTGCTGTTCTTCTGGCCCAAAGCCGAGGTCATGGAGTTCTATGCCCAGGCCGCGCAGCATCCTTCGATCGATCGCATTTACATCGGCGAAGCGGTCTGTTCGCGCCGCCAGCAGTTGCGCACGGCGGACTGGATCGGACTGGCGAAGGACCTGCGCGACGCCGGCAAGGAAGTAGTGCTCACGGCGCAGGCCCTGCTCGAATCCGAGAGCGACCTCAAGGCGCTGCGCCGCCTGATCGCCGACGCCGGCGGCATGATCGAGGCCAACGATCTCGGTGCGGTCAAGATCGCCTGCGACGCCGGGCTGGGCTTTGTCGCCGGGCCGCACCTCAACATCTACAACGAGCACACCCTGGCGTTCTTCGCCGCCCAGGGCGCGAAACGTTGGCTGCCGCCGCTGGAAGTATCCGGCAGCGTGATCGAGACCCTGCACCAGAGCCGCCCGGCCGGCATGGAAACCGAAGTGTTTGCCTTCGGCAAGCTGCCGCTGGCCTTCTCGGCACGCTGCTTCACGGCGCGGCATTACGGTCTGAACAAGGACGACTGCCAGTTCAAGTGCCTCGACCATCCCGAAGGCATGCTGGTGAATACCCGCGAAGGACAGGCCTTCCTGACCCTGAACGGCATCCAGACCATGTCGGCGCAGACCTGCAGCCTGCTGGAGCAGATGCCCGAACTTTTGCGCCTGGGCATCGACGCGGTGCGCATCAGCCCGCAGCCGGCGCATACTTTTGATATTCTCGATGCCTTCGATCGGGCACGTCGCGGGCAGCCGGCCGCCGACCAGGCAAGCTGGGCGCCTGCGGGCTTGGTCAATGGTTTCTGGTTCGGTCGCGCCGGCACGGCGCACCAGTCCGTCTGAAGCGAAGTTCAAAGGAGTCCCGATGGCCAATGCCTTGAAGCTGCCGACGATTCCACCTTTTACCCTGCCGTCTCTGGTGGCCCGGCTGGGTGCGCGCCTGCCGCAATGGCCGCATTCGGTGAACCTGGCGCTGGCGCTGAATGCGGCGCGCAAAATGGGCGTGTTGCCGGAAGACAGCCTGAACGAACTGGAAGGCCGCTACTTCCGCGTCACTGTGCTGGACACCGGCATGGTGGCCGACTTCGCCTACCGCCAGGGCGCTTTCCGGCCCGTGTTCGTCGCCTCGGGAAACCCCGACCTGCATTTCACGGCGCGCCTGTCGGCATTTCTGCAGATGGTGAGCCGCCAGGAAGACCCCGACACCCTGTTCTTCAATCGCAGCCTGACCATCGAGGGCGATACCGAACTCGGCCTGCGGGTGAAGAACATGCTCGACGCCCTGGAATGGCCGCGCCTGTCCTGGCAAGGCCTGCATCCGACCTTTCTCAAGAGCTGAGCGCGCGCGGATTGTTTCCAGCGCTTGCGACGACCCTGAATTTTTGCAGATGAGCGAGGCAAACAGCCATGGATGAGCGGCCCCAATTCGATGCAAAGTTCCTGGTCGGCGTGGACCAGATAGACCGGGAACATCGGCAGTTGTTCGAGATCGCGGCGCGCACTTACGACAGCGTCGGTGCCGGCGACGCAACGGCGCAGGCCGTGATTCGCCGTTCCGTGGCCGAACTGATCGAATACACCGCGACGCACTTCGCCAGCGAGGAAGGCCTGATGGAAGCCGCCGCCTACCCGGAACTGGCGGCCCATCGACTCGAGCACCAGCATTTGCTCTCGCGCGCATCCGACATGGAAATGCGGGTCGAAATCGGCGACCCGTCGATGGCGATGGAATTGCCCCGTTTTATATACCGCTGGCTCACCGAGCACATCGAAGCCAGCGACAAGAAATTCGGCGCGTTCGTGGCCGCGCGGCAGCAGGACTGAGATAACCGGGTCTCTCGGCAATCTGAAATGCGCCGCTCCTGATCGGGACAGGATGGGCGCAGTCAAAGAGTTGGTGCTGGCGATACGGCGAAAGTAATCCGGGAGTTCAGGGCCGCCTGTGTTACAGTGCGCCCCGCTTCACCTCCTCAGCGACCGCGCCCCAGTCTGCCGGTCGTGCCTGAATGGCGACACAAAGTCGCATCGAAGGTTACACCCCATAGAAGTTCCGCCCAGATTGGCCTGCACTATTGCGGGGGTCGGCTTCAGAGGTAATCAACATGCAGTTCACCGATCTCGGCCTTTCGGCCGAGCTCCTGCGCGCCATTGGCGAGCAGGGCTACACCACGCCCACCCCTGTGCAACAGCAGGCCATTCCCCATATCCTCGCCGGACGCGACCTCGAAGCCCTGGCCCAGACCGGCACCGGCAAGACCGCGGCCTTCGTGCTGCCGATCCTGCAGCGCCTGACCAATCCTCTCACCAGCCCCCTGCAAAAGGTCACCCACACTGCGCCGCGCGTGCTGGTGCTGGTGCCGACGCGCGAACTCGCCGCGCAGGTGCTGGAAAGCGTGCGCACCTACGGCGCCCATACCGGCCTGCGCAGCCTCGCCGTATTCGGCGGGGTCGGCATCAACCCGCAGATCCAGACCATGCGTCGCGGCATCGACATCCTGGTCGCCACCCCCGGGCGTTTGCTCGACCACCTCGGCCAGCGCACCGTCGATCTGTCGAAAGTGCAGACCTTGGTGCTCGACGAAGCTGATCGCATGTTCGACATGGGCTTCATCCGCGACATCCGCCGCATCATCGAGCGCCTGCCCAGGGAACGCCAGAACCTGATGTTCTCGGCGACCTTCGCCGCCGAAGTGCGCGAACTCGCGCATACCGTGTTGCGCAACCCGGCCATGGTCGAAGTCGCGCGCCGCAATGCGCCGGCCGAACTGGTGACGCATACGGTGATCAAGGTCGATCAGGACAAGAAGCGCGATCTGCTGCTGCACCTGTTCGCCGCCCACGGCTGGCACCAGGTGCTGGTGTTCTGCCGCACCAAACATGGCTCCGACGCGCTGGCCAAGAAGCTGGAACAGGCCGGCGTGCGCACTGCGGCGCTGCATGGCAACAAGTCGCAGAATGCCCGCACCCGGGCGCTGGCCGACTTCAAATCGGGCAAGCTCGCGGCGCTGGTTGCCACCGACATCGCGGCGCGCGGCCTCGACATCGACTCGCTGCCGCGCGTGGTGAATTTCGAACTGCCCAATGTGCCCGAAGACTACATCCACCGTATCGGCCGCACCGGCCGCGCCGGCGCCAGCGGCGAAGCGCTCAGCCTGGTCAGCAGCGACGAGCGCATTCAGTTGCGTGACATCGAGCGCTTGCTGAAGCGCGAGATCGAAACCTCGATCATGCCCGGCTTCGAGCCGCAGCATACGCATTCGGTGCCGCGTCCCGCCGCCGGCCGTCCGCCGGCGCAGAAGCCGGCCCAGGCGCGCACCCGCAGCAGTACCGGCGAGCGTAGCGGCGCCCCGCGCCCGCCGCGCCCCGCGCGCAGCGGCACCGGCGGCGCCAAGCCGGCCAGCCACCACAGCGGGCAGCGGCATCGCTGAGCGTGTTCCGCTACGCAGCAAAACAACAAGGCCCCGCGAGGGGCCTTGTTGTTTTGCGCCGGCGCGGCGGGAAACGATCGAGACTGGCCGCCGGGATTCAGGTCCCGGCCATCGCGCCGTCGCCGATGCCGGAGAGCACGGCCAACTGATCGGTCGACAGCACGCGCTGGATATCGAGCAGGATCACGAAGCGGCCGGCGAGTTTGCCCATGCCGGCGATGAAGTCGGTGTGGATGCCGGCGCCCAGGGAAGGCGGCGGCTCGATATCGCCGGCGGGGATTTCGAGCACCTCGGACACCGCATCGACCAGGATGCCGAAGTCGTGCCGGCTTTCATCCTTGCGCCGCTCCACGATCACGATGCAGCTGCGCTTGCCGACTTCGCTGCGGGCATGACCAAAGCGTGCCGCAAGATCGACCACCGGCACCACGGCGCCGCGCAGATTGATCACGCCGCGGATGAAGGCCGGCATCATCGGGATTTCGGTGAGCTTGCCGTATTCGATAATCTCCATGACGCTGAGGATGTCCACCGCGTACATCTCGCCCGAGAGCAGGAAGGTCAGGTACTGATCGGCCTCGCTGGCCGAGGCCGACTGCATGGCGGGGGCCAGGGAGCGGTTCAGCTGCGTTGAAACCGGGATTGTCATGTCCATTCCCGGCTCAGAAGCGCTCGAAGTCGCCGTCGGCCGCTACCACGGCCGGCGCGCGCGGGGCGCGCCGCGCGGGCGTGACGGCCGTCGTAGCGGACGGACGCGGCGGCGGTGGCGTGTCGCCAGCGCCAACTTTCGCGCTGACATTGCGGTCGCCGCCCTGCGTCTCGATCGTGAAGAACTCCATCAGCGACTGCAACTGCGCGGCCTGGCCGCCCATCTCCTCGGCGGTGGCGGCGAGTTGCTCGGAGGCCGAAGCGTTCTGCTGCGTGGCCTGGTTCAACTGGCCCATGGCGCCGTTGATCTGGCCCACGCCCTGGCTCTGTTCCTGGCTTGCCGCGGCGATCTCCTGCACCAGGTCGGA
>JAUYSD010000189.1 GCA_030696505.1 Sulfuritalea sp.
GCCGAGACCCCGCAGGCAGCCATCAGCAGGTACTCGATCAGCGCCAGCCGGCGATGCGGCCAGCCCATGCGGACCAGCCGCTGATAATAATGATCGCGATGCGCCTGCCAGAACTTTTCCCTGCGCAAGACACGCCGCATCAGCGTTGCCGTGGCGTCCACCACGAAAGGCGAAAACACCAGCAATGGAAACCAAAGTGGCCAGGCATCCTGCAGCCACCCGGTTAGGCCGATGCCTCCAGCCAGGAAACCGAGCGGCACGGATCCGGCATCCCCCATGAAGACCCGCGCCGGCGCGAAATTGAACAACAGGAATCCCGCCGCTGCCGCGGCCAGACACAAGGCCAGTTGCGCCATGTCCGGCATGGCATCGAGCAAGGTCCAGCCGAACACCGCAAACCCTATCAGCGCCATGCCTCCGGCAAGCCCGTCGGTGCCGTCCATGAAGTTGAACAAGTTGATGCTCCACACCAACATCACCACAGCCAGTCCGAATCCCAGGGGCGGCAACGCAGGCAGCAGACTCTGGCACAGAGCTACCGCCGCCGCCGCATGCAATACCAGCCGGAACACCACCGGCAATCCCCACCGGTCGTCGATGAACGAGACGGCGCAGAGCACTGCGGCCAGCACCAACAGCAATCCCGGCATTTGTGAATATGACAAGGAACTTGCCAGTGCCGCCGGAACCATGATCGCGCCGCCCACGCGAGGCGTCGGCGCGCTGTGCAGCGATCGCGAATTGGGCGTATCGATTGCCAGATCTCCCGCCCAGCCACGGCCAAGCAACAAGTGCAGGGTGGCGACGGTCAGGGCAAATGCGATCGGCAGCGTCCAGAAAAATCCGCTCATGACTCGTCAATTGACATGCTTCGATCGCTCATCGAACAGGCGTTGCAGAAAATCTGCCATAGCTTTCGTCACCAACTCGGCGCTGAATTCCTCGCGCGCCCGACGCTGGCCGGCTGCCCCAAGTTCCCGTCGCAACGACGCGTCGCGGATCAGGATTTCGAGCTTGTCGACCAGCTCGGCGACATTGCCGGGCTGGTGCAGAAACCCCGTTTCCCCATCAAGCACGGCGTCGGTGATGCCGTAGATCCGCGACGCCACGACCGGCAGGCCCACCGCACCCGCCTCGATCAGGACCAGACCGAAGCCTTCGCGGTAACTCGGCAGGCAAAACACATCCGCGGCAGCCATGTACTCCTCCACTGCCTGCGTATAGCCGACTCGATGAACTTTCGGATTATCGCGGAAAAGCGCGTCGAATCCCTCTTCGGCGGGGCCGACCAGCAACAAGTGCAAATCAGGAAAGTTCGGACCCAGTCCGTCGAAGGCCTGGATCAGATCGGCAATGCCCTTGTCCCGCGTCAATCGACCGACGAAGAGCAGGCAGCAGGCATCTTCGGCGATGGCCAGCTGCGAACGAATCCGGCTTCTGGCACTTGCATCCGGGTGAAAACGCCCGACATCCACGCCCGCCATCGATCCGTTCGCCAGCACCTCGATTTTCTGCGGACCGACCACGCCCTCGTCGATCAGGTATTGCCGCTGGGAACCGCTGTCTGCCAGCAAGCGCGTAGCGCACAGCGCCATCAGGCGGTCCAGGCTTTTCAGCAGCCAGCGCGAGAAGGCTCGACGCGTGGCCCATACCTGCCCGGTGAAACAATGCACGCGACGCTGCACACCGGCCAGCCAGGCCGCGATCATCGCCAGCAAGCCACCCTTGGGCGTCATGCTGAGCACCAGGTCGAACCGCTCGCGATGGAAAAAGCGCGTCAGCACCAACAGGGTCTTGAAGTCCGACCATAAGGCTATCTGGCGCACGATATCCAACTGCACGAGACGAACCTGCGACGGGACAACCGGGAGAATCGCCGAATCGTCCATGTTCACGCAGATCGTGATGTCATAGGTTTTCGACAGCCGCTCCAGATGCGGCCGCACAAACGCGTTCAAGGTGAACGGAATGGTCAGGACCACACAGATCCTATTCAAAACGTTTTCCCGTCAGGGCCAACTGATTCGAAATTTCGCGCCAGCGCAACTTCTCATCCGTCTTGATCGCGACTGCGCTATGTCGATGAAACCCCCGGCTCCCAAGATTCTGGGCCAGCGCATTGAGCGCGTCCATGGCAATTCGGCCGACAAAGACTGCCGCAGCATAGAGCCCGTACCTGAAATCAAAATGGCGCAGTTGAAGCCCAAGGAGGGTATTTCGGGTCCGGACCGACTTCCCCCAATTGATCCGGTTGCGCACCCGATAGGCAAACAGGATTTCGGGGGTGCAAGCAAAATGGCTGACGCGGTAACTGCGCAGCAACAGTTCCTGGTCTTCGCAGAAATAGGGTCCCGGAGAGGCATAGCGATGGCGGCGGAACCATTCCATCCTGCCGAACCAGGTCGGATGGGGCAGATAGAACCCGCGCCACGGCTTTGCGCACAATGCCTCATGGGTCAGGGCATAGGGCATGGCGCCGACCGGTTCATCGTCGGCATCGATCGCCATGCAGCGAACCGCACATAGATCGATTTCGGGATTCCGTTCCAGCATTGCCAACTGGGCGGCCAATCGTCCGGGGTAGGAAATGTCGTCCTGATCCATGCGCGCAAAAAAACTGCCGCGGGCCAGATCGATGGCCTCGTTGAGCCTTGCCGCCAGGCCCTTGTTCAGGCCATCCCGCAACACCCTGATGCGCTCATCCCGCAAATCGCCAATGCCGTCGGCCGCGCCATCCGAGGAGCCATCGTCGATTACGATCAGTTCCCAGTCCGCAATTGTCTGCTGCAGAATGGAAATGACCGCCGGCCGGAGATATCGACCGGCGTTGTAGATCGGCATCGCGATGGTTATCAGTGGCTTTTCGCCTGTTGCGTGCGGAGAATCCCCGGCAAGTTTATGCAATGCAGTTCCTCAACCAGTCGCGCGTGCGCAGCAAGCCATCCTCGAAACCGATTTTCTGCGTCCATCCCGTCTGGGTTCGCAAGCGGCTACAGTCGAGCACGTTTTCATGGACATCGAACACCCGCGCCGGCTCGTGAAGCGTATGCACTTCACATCCGATAGCCATCAGCAGCGGCCTGATCGCCTCGACCACCTGCAGATTGCTCCGTCCCACGCCTGATCCGAGATTGTAGGTCTGCCCAGCGGCGCCGTGCTCCAGCGCGCTGATAATTCCTTCGGCCAGGTCTGCGACATGAATGTAGTCCCGCACCGAACCATGTGGCCCGAAGATCCTGACGGCCTGTCCGCGCAACGCCGAGGCGATCGCGGTCGCCACGAAACCCTGTCCGGAAAAAGGCACTTGACCTTCCCCAAACGCATTCGAGGGGCGCACGCTGACCACGTTCAAGCCGTGAGTGACGGAGTACAGATAGGCATACTTCTCCAAGGTGAGCTTGGTCACCCCATACGGAGATATGGGAAGGGTCGGATGATCCTCGGCGATCGGCAGAGCCAAGCCTTCACCATAAACGGTGCCGCCCGAGGAAACCAACACCAGCCTGCGTCCCCTGGCCGCAACCGCGGTGAACAATTGAACCGTGGCAGGCAGGTTTTCCAGCAGATCGCCGAGCGGGTTGTCGAAAGACGTGTTGGGAACCGTCGCATACGCCAGATGGATCACTTCGCCATGGCTTTCCAGCAGACTACGGATCAGGTCTGCATCTCCGAAGTTCCCCGCGACATAACTGACACCGGCAGGCAGGACATGCCGTGGCGTTGCACTGCGTCCCAGTACGGTGACCTTTCTCGCGCCTGCGAGGAGGCGCGGAACCAGGTGGCTCCCGATAAACCCACCCCCGCCGATCACCAGACAAGCGCCTTTTGACACCCACACCCCCGAATGAAGCTCACCGACTTGCTGCCGCCCATTCGCGGCGGGCTCAACCGAGGCCGCATTTTACAGGGTGACCCATCCCCCCGGAATCAAATCCTTGCTGTCCCAGTCGTTGGCAAACCAGCGCCGGGGAGCAACCACGATCTTGTCGGCTCGCGGGTTCAGCCATGCTCCCCACCAGCTGAAGGAACTGTTGGCGATGATATGGTGGCGGCAAAAGCTCATCAGACGCATGTCGTTATGGCTCTCCGGCCCCTTGTTGTCGTCGACGAAATGGCATGGATAAGGCATGTCCAGATGTTCCCGTGCCCAGGGGATATCGTCGGAGAAGATGAAGAACTCCGGGGATCCTATCCGGCCCGCGACAAAATCGACCGCTGCGCGATAGTAATCGCGCGGCAACAGCCCAAGCACCGCCAGCGTTTTCGCACTGGTGGCGTAATCGCCGCGACGCACATGCAGGCTGACGGCCTGGCAATCATTGATGCGGGAAATCCACTCCTGGTTGCGGACGGTCGGCGGTCGCGCGAAAGTAAAATCGGCACGAATCGCTTCTTCGATGTCGAGAAAATATTTCTCTGACTGCCAGTTGCCGACCAGAAAACAATTGTCGGTGGTTTCCAGAATACCGGGCCAGTAGCCAAAGCGGGGCTCGACCACTAATCGGGGCCCGCGCAAGGCGGCGGCGCGCCGGTTGATCAGAATCCTGCGGCATATCCATGATCGGCGCCAGCCAAGTACGGCGCTAACGTCGGCGGCCGTGGCGGGCGCGAAATCACCGCCGAAAATCCGGTCAAGCTCGAATCCGTGATGCAGGCCGTACCCGGCGAAATCCGAGACATGCAGCTTGAACGGGACGTCCAGCGCCAGCGAGCGCGATCGTCCCAGCGCATATTGAAACATCTGGTTACCCAGACCACCGATAATATGGGAAATGATCATGAAGAAAGGTCAGACCCAGTGTGTCATTTGCATACGACGAACCTATTT
>JAUYSD010000343.1 GCA_030696505.1 Sulfuritalea sp.
CCGAGCCTGCCCTTCATCCGCGACGGCCTGCTGTTCACGCTGCGCCTGACGCTGATCGCCATGACGGGTGGTATCGTGATCGGCACCCTGCTGGCGCTGGCGCGGTTGTCGCCGATCGTGCCGCTGGCACGCGTCGCCGGCGCCTATGTGGACCTGATGCGTTCGATCCCGCTGGTGCTGGTGATCCTCTGGTTCTTCCTGGTGATTCCCTACCTGACCGGCGCGCCGGTCGGTGCCGAGACCTCGGCCATCATCACCTTCACCGCCTTTGAGGCGGCCTTCTATTGCGAGATCATGCGTTCCGGGATACAAAGCGTGCCGCGCGGCCAGCTCAATGCGGCGCAGGCGCTGGGCCTGGGACGGGCGCAGGCCATGGTCCACGTGATCCTGCCGCAGGCGCTGCGCAACATGCTGCCGGTGCTGCTGACGCAGACCATCGTGCTGTTCCAGGACACTTCGCTGGTGTATGCGATCGGCGCCAAGGACATGCTCAAGGCGGCCGACGTGGTGGGCAAGAATTACAATCGGCCGGTGGAGATGATCGTGCTCTCGGCCCTGATCTACTTCGCCATCTGCTTCGGCCTGTCGCTGGCCGTGAAGCAGCTGCAAGAACGTGTCGCCATCATTCGCTGAAAGCCACAATGATCGAAATCCGCAATGTCTCGAAATGGTACGGCCCGACCCAGGTGCTGAACGGTGCCAGCACCCATGTCGCCAAGGGCGAAGTGGTGGTGGTCTGCGGACCTTCGGGCTCAGGCAAGTCCACGCTGATCAAGTGCGTGAACGGCCTCGAAGCCTTCACCCAGGGCACGATCACGGTGGACGGCATCTCGGTCGGCGATCCGAAGACCGATCTGCCGAAGCTGCGCGCGCGGGTCGGCATGGTGTTCCAGCATTTCGAGCTGTTCCCGCACATGAGCGTGCTGCAGAACCTGGCGCTGGCCCAGGTCAAGGTGCTCGGCCGCAGTCAGGAGGAGGCTGCCACGCGCGGTGAGGCGCTGCTCGACCGGGTAGGCCTCGCCGCGCACGCGGCGAAATTTCCCGGCCAGCTCTCGGGCGGCCAGCAGCAGCGCGTGGCGATCGCCCGTGCCCTGGCGATGGACCCGATCTGCATGCTGTTCGACGAACCGACCTCGGCGCTCGATCCCGAAATGATCGGCGAAGTGCTTGACGTCATGGTCGAGCTGGCGCAGGAGGGCATGACCATGATGGTGGTCACCCATGAAATGGGCTTTGCGCGCCGTGTCGCGCATCGCGTGGCCTTCATGGACCATGGCGAGATCGTAGAGGATGCACCCACCGCGCAATTCTTCGACGCCCCGGCCAGCGAACGCGCGAAGACCTTCCTTTCGCGCATCCTGCACCACTGATCGCAGGATTGAAGACAGTAATTGTGCCGGCGGCACGCGCCGGTAAGATGCCATGCTGGGCCTTGGAGGAAGGAAAATCATGGGTTTCGGAATCAGCTTGAAGCGCGGCCTCGCGCTGATCGCGGCGTGCCTGCTCGCCGCTGTGCCGGCACTGGCGCCGGCGGCGCCGGCCAGCGCCTTGACGGAGGCCACCGATCTGGCCGCCGATGCCCGCCTCGCCGCCGCGAAAGGCGTGCCGCTGGTGGTGCTCTACAGCCGCGACGACTGCAGCTGGTGCGAGAAGGTGAAGCGCGAACATTTGGGTCCCCTGTCGCGCAATCCGGCGGCGCCGGCCGTGGTGCGCGAACTGCACATGGACCGCGCCGGTACCGTGGTCGATTTCGCCGGGCGCCGTATCGCCAGCGTCGACTTTTCAAACCAGATGCAGGCACGCTTCGCGCCGACCGTGATGTTCCACGGTCCCGACGGCGCGGCATTGGCCGAACCCATCGTCGGCTTCCGCCTCGCCGACTTCTATGCCGCCTACCTCGACCGCGCGATCGAGGAAAGCCGAACCAAACTCCAGCGCCGGAAGCCCTGATGAACTCCACTGCCGTCGATAAAGACCAGCCCCTGCGCGACGACGTCCGCCTGCTCGGCCGCCTGCTCGGCGACACCGTGCGCGAACAGGAAGGCCTCGAAGTCTTCGAGCGCGTCGAGCAGATCCGCCGCCTCGCGCTGCGTTTCCATCGCGACGACGATCCCGCGGCGCGCACGGAGATGGAAGCGGTGCTGCGCGATCTGCCGCGCGAGGGCAGCAACATGGTGGTGCGCGCCTTCAGTTATTTCTCGCATCTGGCCAACATCGCCGAGGACCAGCACCACATCCGCCGCGCGCGCGCCCATGCCCGCGCCGGCGCAGCACCGCGCGAGGGCAGCCTGGCGCTGGCCTTGGCGCGCGCGCTGGCGGTCGGCATCGATGCCGCCAGGCTGCGCGATTTCTTCGCCGGCGCCCAGGTGCGGCCGGTGCTGACCGCGCACCCGACCGAAGTGCAGAGGAAGAGCATCCTCGACTGCCAGTGGAAGATTGCGCGCCTGCTCGACGAACGCGACCGCACGGAACTCTCGCCCGAGGAGCAGACCGAGCACGACGAGGCCCTGCGCCGTGCCGTGCTGCGGCTGTGGCAGACGCGCATGCTGCGCCGGGCCAAGCTCTCGGTAATGGACGAGGTGAGCAATGCGCTGTCCTTCTACGACATGACCTTCCTGCGCGAGTTGCCGCGCCTCTACAACGCCTGCGAGGACCACTTGGCCGGCGCCGTGCCGGGTTGGGAGGCGCAGGGCATGAACGAGCTGCCGGCCTTCCTCAGCCCCGGTTCGTGGATCGGCGGCGACCGCGACGGCAACCCATTCGTCACGGCCGAGGTGCTGGATGCCGCGATGCGCGCGCAAAGCCGCAAGGCCATCGGCTTTCTGCTGGAACAACTGCATCAGCTTGGCGCCGAGCTGTCCACCACTACCTCGCTGATCTCGGTGCCCGATGTCGAGCTGATGCGGCTCGCAGAACAGTCGCCCGACCGCAGCCCGCACCGTGCGGACGAACCCTATCGGCGCGCCATCGCCGGCTTCTACGCGCGGCTGGCGGCCACCGCCCTGCAGCTCGACCAGCTCGAAGCGCCGCGCCATGCCGTGGCCGCCGCCGAGCCCTACGCCTCGGCCGCCGAATTCGGCGCCGACCTCGACGTGCTGCACCGCTCGCTGCTGAGCCACAAGGCGGGCCTGCTCGGCCGCGGCCGGCTGCGCCGGTTGCGTCATGCCGTAAGAATATTCGGCTTCCATCTGGCGCCGCTCGACCTGCGGCAGAACTCGGATGTGCATGCGCGCACCGTGGCCGAGCTGCTGGCCGTCGCGCGACCGGGCAGTGACTACCTGGCGCGGGACGAAGCCGCGCGCATCGCGCTGCTGCTCGAAGAACTCGCCACGCCGCGGCCGCTGACGGCGCCCGGCGTCAATTACTCCGACGAGACGCGCAATGAGCTGGCGATTTTCCATACCGCGCAGAGCATCCACCGGCGCTACGGCCGCGCGGCGATCGAGAACGTGATCATCTCCAAGACCGACGGCGTTTCCGACATCCTCGAAGTCGCGGTGCTGCTCAAGGAAGTCGGTCTCTTGCGGCCGCTGGAGCACGCGCTCGATGTCAACATCGTGCCGCTGTTCGAGACCATCGAGGATCTCGCCAATGCCGGCCCTATCATGGACAGCCTGCTCGCGATCCCGCTCTACAGCCGGCTGCTCGGCTCGCGCCGGGCGCTGCAGGAATGCATGCTCGGTTATTCCGACAGCAACAAGGACGGCGGCTTCCTGACCTCGGGCTGGGCCCTCTATCGCGCCGAGATCGCGCTGACCCAGGTCTTCGCCCGCCATGGCATCACGCTGCGCCTGTTCCATGGCCGCGGCGGTTCGGTCGGTCGCGGCGGCGGACCGAGCTACCAGGCAATACTCGCCCAGCCCCAGGGCGCGGTGCAGGGCCAGATCCGCATCACCGAGCAGGGCGAGGTGATCGCCTCGAAATACGCCAACCCGGAACTCGGCCGGCGCAACCTGGAAATCCTCGCCGCGGCGACGCTCGAAGCCACGCTGCTGGGCCACCAGCACGACGCGCCGCGCCCCGAATTCCTCGCCGCGATGGAAGAACTCTCGGCCGCGGCCTGCGCCGCCTATCGCCAGATGGTCTACGAGACGCCGGGCTTCGAGCAGTATTTCTGGGAGTCCACGGTGATCGCCGAAATCGCCGCACTCAACATCGGCAGCCGGCCCGCCTCGCGCAAGCCTTCCACGGCGATCGAGGATCTGCGCGCGATCCCCTGGGTGTTTTCCTGGGCGCAATGCCGCCTGATGCTGCCGGGCTGGTTCGGCTTCGGCGCCGCAGTCGTCACATTCCGCGAAACGCATGGCGCGGCCGGCATGGAATTGCTGGCCGAGATGAACCGCGAATGGGGCTTTTTCCGCGCTCTGCTGTCGAACATGGACATGGTGCTGGGCAAGAGCGACATCGCAATCGCCGAGCGCTACTCGCAGCTGGTCAAGGACGAGACCCTGCGCGAGGCGATCTTCCCGCGCCTCAAGGCCGAGTGGCAGTCATCGATCGATGCGCTGCTGCTTATCACCGGGCAAAAGGAATTGCTCGACCTCAACCCGCTCCTCAAGCGCTCGATCCGCAACCGCTTTCCCTATCTCGATCCGCTCAACCATATCCAGATCGAACTGCTGCGCCGCCACCGCGCCGGTGAAACCGACGAGCGCGTGCAGCGCGGCATCCACCTGACCATCAACGGCGTCGCCGCCGGCCTGCGCAACAGCGGATAGCAGGTCGAGCGATGTAGGGCCGACTTTAGTCGGCCAGATAACGATGGCGGACTGAAGTCCGGCCTACGGTCCGCCCCCCCGCAGATTCAATCCGAGTACTGCTTGCCGCCGTAGCGCGTGACGCCGATCAGCAGGCGCACCAGGCTGTAGGCGGCGGCGCTGGCGATGCGTGCCAGCCAGGAACGGCGACGGTGGTCCGCCGACCGGATCTCGTGGGAATCTTCTGTTATCGCGGCGTCCAGGCTGGCGTGCAAGGTTTTGGCGAAGCCGGCGTCGCGCACCACCAGGTTTGCTTCGCGCGACAGCAGCAGGCTGAAGGGATCGATGTTGGACGAACCGACGGTCGCCCAGTGCTTGTCGATCACCGCCACCTTGGCATGCAGGAAGGCCTTGTCGTATTCGAAGACACGGACGCCCGCCGACAGCATGCGGTCGTAGAGCGAGCGCGTTGCATAGTGCTGCAGCAGGTACTCGACGCGGCCCTGCAGCAGCAGGGTCACCACCACGCCGCGCTTGGTCGCCGCCAGCAGCGCCTTGCGCAGGCGCCGGCCGGGGAAGAAATAGGCGTTGGCAATCACGATCTCGCGCCGGGCGGCGTGGATCGCATGCAGATAGGCATTCTCGATGTCGCGCCGATGACGCAGGTTGTCCCGGATCACCAGCGCGGCCAGCGTCGTGCCGCTGACGGCCGGCGCGGCGGGCAGCGGTGCCGGCGGCGGCGGGCGGTGGCCGAGACGCGCCCAGCGCACCAGTCGCCAGACATGCCGCACGTCGGCGTGGATGCGCGCCACCAGCGGACCCTCAATGCCCACGGCGTAATCGAAGCGCGGCGACAGCGCTTTGCCATCGTCGAGATCGTCCAGCACATTGATGCCGCCGACGAAGGCCAGGCGGCCATCGACGACGACGAGTTTGCGGTGCAGCCGGCGCAGGCGGTGACGCCTGAAGCGGAATTGTCCGATCTCCGGGCGGTAGGTCATGACCTCGGCGCGGTCGGCCGTCAGCGAGGCGCCGAGGCCAGCGGCGAATTCGCGCGCACCGAAACCGTCGACCAGCACGCGCACCGCGACGCCGCGATGCGCAGCGTGTGCCAGCGCCGCGGCGACCCGGCGCCCGGTGGCGTCGTCGGCAAAGATGTAGGTCTCGAGGTGCACTTCGTGCACCGCGGCGTCTATCGCGGCGATCAGTGCGGGGAAGTACTCGCCGCCCGAATTGAGCAGAGACAGGCGGTTGCCTGCGAGGAAGCGGTGCGCAGCCGTATCGCGCATGGCGGCGCTCACGCGCTTTGCCTGCCGGGACTTCCGCTGCGCAGGCCGGCAAAGTCGGCCTTGACCTGAAATTCCGCGGAAAGCACCGCGTGATCCGAGATGTTCGACCACGGCGGCCCGGCATGCACCTGCCTGCCGGTTATCTGCAGGCCGCGCTGGTAAATCCGGTCGAGGCGAAACATCGGCAGCGCCGCCGGGAAGCTGCGCGAGGGCCGGCGGCCGCCACCGGAAAACACCTCGACCAGACCGAGGCGTTGGGCCAGCAGGTCATCGGCGCGATTGCGCCAGTCGTTGAAGTCGCCGGCGATCAGCAGCGGTGCCGCGGCCGGCACGACTTCCTCGATGCGGCTTGCCAGCGCATCGAGCTGCAGCCGCCGCGAGCGGGCGAACAGCGACAGATGCACGCAGACGCAATGCAGCGGCTGCGCCAGCAAGGGCAATTCGACGGCGCAGTGCAGCAGTCCGCGCTTGTCGAAGCGCAGGTGGGTCACATCCTGGTTGTCGCTATGCAGTATGGGAAAGCGCGACAGGATCGCGTTGCCGTGGTGGCCGTGGTCATACGCCACGTTGCTGCCGTAGCAGTGGTCGCTCCATACGTCTTCGGCGAGGAATTCGTGTTGCGGCTGCAACGGCCAGTCGGTATGCCGCGCGGCGTGCCCGATGTGCAGTCCCTGCACTTCCTGGAGAAACACGATGTCGGCCGACAATTCGCGCAGGCGCTCGCGCAACTCATGCACCATCATGCGGCGATTGAACTGCGAGAAACCCTTGTGGATGTTCCAGGTGGCGATGGATAGTGCTTGCGTCATGTGGCAATGCCCTCGGGGCGGCGGTTCAGGAATCGACAGGCGGCTTGATACGCGAATATGGAAGGCCGCGATGCGGTAGGTGAGCGGCGTCATCACCACGTCCCAACCGGTCTTTAACAGGTACTGCGCCAGCGCGATCTTCGCCATCTGCGCATCGGGCCAGATGCCGTAGAGGGCGACCATCGAGCCGGCGGCGATGCGCCGTGTCGCCGAAGACATAGGAAATCGGGAACGACAGCACGCCGGCGGAAAAGCGCCACGCAGCGGCAGCGTGACCTGTGCGCGCCTTGGGCGCGCCGATCGGCTTGGAACACGGCGGCACGCAGACCAGGGCCGCCATGACCAGGTCGTAATAGCGGCAACTGCGCTGGGTGTTCATTGGCAGGACCTTTCGGGGAGGCAGGAGCGAAGTGTACGCCGTCTCGCCAGGGCTGACTTTTGGATCGCGCTGTCTGGCTCGCGCGGTAAACTGGACCACTGGACCGTCGGCGACGCGAAGTCCCGGCGATACTTTCAACCTCGAACACCGGCTTTCCGCAAACTATGACGATCGCTTCCAATTTCCTTCCTGAGGTACGCGAACAGTATGAGAATCTTCCCTATCCCCCGCGCGATTCCGAGGATGAAAACAAGCGCCTGATCACCACCTGGCTGGACGACCTGCCGATGATCAACCACTATTGCTTCGGCGGCGCGCAGTCCTTCGCGGGCGGCTTTCGGGTTCTGGTCGCCGGCGGCGGCACGGGTGACGGAACGATCTACCTCGCCGAGCAATTGCGCAATACCGACGCGCAGATAGTGCATCTGGACCTCAGCGAGTCCAGCATCGCAATTGCAAAGCGCCGGGCTGAGATCAGAAAGCTCGACAACATCCGCTGGCTGCATGACTCCCTGCTATCCCTTCCGTGCCTGGGCCTGGGCGAGTTTGATTACATCAATTGCAGCGGAGTGCTGCACCACCTGGCCGACCCCGATGCCGGGCTCGATGCCTTGCTGTCCGTCAGGAAGCCCTCCGGCGCGCTTGGCATCATGGTCTATGGATGCTACGGCAGGACCGGGGTATACCAGATGCAGTCGCTGCTGCGACTGATCGCCGGTGACGTCACCGGCATCGGCGCGAGATTGGCCACCGCGAAGGAGGTTCTGAATACCCTGCCGGCCAGCAACTGGTTCAGCCGCGGCAGGGACTTGTACCACGACCACGTAATGTTCGGCGACGCCGGCATCTACGACCTGCTGCTGCATCCGCAGGATCGCGCCTACACGGTCCCCGAGCTGTTTGCCTGGTTCGAGGACAGCCACGGCCTGCATCTCGAATTCACCGATGTCGGCCGCGGCCGCTCGTCCTATCTGCCGCAGATGGTGCTTGGCCCGCACCAGCCGCAGTTCCTGTCCGCCGTGGCGGCCAAGCCCCTGCGCGAGCAGTACGCCATTGCCGAACTGCTCAGCAGCAAGCTCGACATGCATTCCTTTTACGTCACGGCGAACCCGAGTCCCGTTGCGCCGTACGGAGATGCGGCGATGATCCCTTTCTTCTTTCACGAGCCGGTTACCGGTCCGGAAATTTCCTCCATCATTCACAAGAACCAGGCGCGGCCGCTGGTGATGAATCACTCGCATACCGGTGTCCGCGTTGCGCTCGATCCCGGAAAATACGGCAAATTCGTCATGAAGTACATCGATGGCAAACGCAGCTTCGGAGAAATTTTTGCCCTGGTCAGAGCCGAGGAAAAATTCAGGAAATCGCCTCCGGGAGATGCGGAGCTGTTCGCGGATTTCAAATCCCTTTACGAATTTTTCAATGCCATCGATCGCCTGCTGCTGACACGACTGCACCCGTAAGCCTCCTCGTCCTGGCGCCAAGACCGACGCCGGCGCCAGGCTGGGCGGCCTCAGGAGACCGCGAGCATGCGCTCCAGCGAGATCTTCGCCAGCTTCGCCTCGTGCTCGGGCACCTTGATCTGGTTCACCACCTTGCCGTCGACCAGATTCTCCAGGGTCCACGCCAGGTGCTGCGGGTCGATGCGCTGCATGGTCGAGCACATGCAGACGGTGCTGGCCATGAATTGCACGATCTTGCCCTCGTGCTTGACTTCCTGGGCCAGGCGCTCGACCAGGTTCAGTTCGGTGCCGACCAGCCAGCGCGTGTTGGGCGGCGCGGCCTTCACCGTCTGCAAAATGGTTTCGGTGCTGCCGATGTAGTCGGACTGCTTGCAGACTTCGAAGCCGCACTCGGGATGCGAGATGACGAAGCCGTCGGGATACTGGTTGCGGAACTTGATGATGTCGCGCGGCTGGAACATCTGATGCACCGAACAGAAGCCGTGCCAGAGGATGATCTTCGCCTTGTCGATCTGCTCCCGCGTCAGGCCGCCCTGTTCGAG
>JAUYSD010000374.1 GCA_030696505.1 Sulfuritalea sp.
GCCCTGCGGCACGATGCGCACACCCTTGGCGATGGTGACCGCGACGAAGACAAATACTGCAATTACAAAGAATGCGAACTCACCCATCACCGACCCTTTCAGTATTTGCCTACCTTCAACAGCTGGCCGTCCACCGCCAGCACCCTGACCCGCTCGCCGGCGGCAATCGCTTCGTCGGCGAGACAGGGCCAGACATCGGAGCCCATCACCGGCTTCTGGAAACGCACTTCGCCACGGGCCGATGCGACACCCAGCGGCTCGACCGCCCGCACCAGGACGCCGATCTCACCCAGCGCCTCGTTGGCCTGGCCCGACCGCGTCTTGCCGTCGTCGCGGCGGAAGACCTTGAACCAGAGCGCGGTCATCAGTATCGAGGCGGCGGTCCACAACAGTATCTGCGTGGTAAACGCGATGTCCGGAGCAGCCAGCATGGCGACACCCACCAGCAGCGCGCCGAGGCCGAACCAGATGATGAAAAAACTCGGTACGGCCAGTTCGAGCAGCCCCAGGCCGAGGCCGAGCACCATCCAGTGCCACCAGGCGAGTTCCATTTTCCCTGTGTCCTTTTCCCGAAACTTCCGGCTGAGAGCAGCCGCCCGGCAACGGCGGCGGAAACCGGCGCTACTGCCAAAGCGAATATTTTATCGCCTTTGCCGCGTGCGCCTTTCCCTCTCCGGCATATTATTCCGACCGCGGCAAACGACCGGAGAAGCCCGATTCCGCGGCGCTGCAGCATTGAGACAATTTTCAAAAAGCTTGATCCAGACAGGGAATTCTTGATTACACTGCGTTACCATTCGCATAGAATTCAACCCGCCACTATCATCATCACTCCCACGAGGTCACACATGAACAAGTCTGAACTGATCGAAATCACCGCCAAAGAAGCCGATATCAGCAAGGCTGCTGCCGAGAAGGCGCTGTCCGCTGTCATCGCCGCCATCGTCAAGGCCGTCTCCAAGGGTGACAGCGTTACCCTGGTCGGCTTCGGCAGCTTCAAGTCCTCGAAGCGCGCTGCGCGTGTCGGCCGCAATCCGCAGACCGGCAAGGAACTCAAGATCGCTGCCACCACCGTGCCGCGCTTCACGGCCGGCGCCACCTTCAAGGCCGCCGTGGCCGGCAAGAAGGCTGCCAAGAAGAAGTAAACAGCGTTTCAGGTTTGCTTCAGGCCCGCCTCGCGCGGGCCTTTTTGTTTTCAGGCCCGATTGGTATGCAAGCGCTGCCGGCTCGCCTCGAACAGGCACACCGCGGTGGCCGCCGCCACGTTCAGCGATTCGGTGCCGCCGGCAAGCGGAATCGTGGTGCGCAGGTCGGCCGCCGCGATGAGTTGCGCGGACAGTCCCGCGCCCTCGTTGCCTACCAGCCAGAGCAGCGGTCCACTCAGGTCGAGTTCATAGAGACTGCGACCGCCACTGGCCACGGTCGCAACCGAGGTGGCTGAACGGGCCGCCAGCACCGCCGCGAGATTCACCTGTTCGCGAATCGCCAGGGAAAAATGTGCGCCCTGCCCGGCGCGCAACACGCGCGCCGTCCATGCCCCGGCACAGCCGGTTCCCAGCAAGACCTGATACACCCCGGCTGCGGCTGCGGTACGCAGGATGGCGCCGACGTTGCCCGCATCCTGCACCGCGTCGAGCAGCACGGCATCGTCTTGCGGCGCTGCGTCCGACGCACGCGGAATGGCGATCACGGCGGCAATGCCGGTCGGCGTGCTGACGCCGGAGACTTCGCGAAACAGGTTGTCGCGCAGAACCACGCAATCGATCCCCGCTGCCCCCGGAAGCAGGGCCGCGATCTCGGAATTTTTCAGCCCGCTCTCGCTGACCAGCAGCTTGCTTATGGCAACGCCGCGCGCCAGGCAGGTCGATACCAGATGGATACCGTCGGCCAGCGCCAACCCTTGCCGGCGCGGATCATCCGCGATCATGCGCAGCGACTTGAAGACCGGATTTTCGCGCGACGTGATGTGGCGGGAATCCTTCATCGCGCTCCTTCGAGCAGGATCCTGACCGGTGCAAAACTTCTGCGGTGAAAAGCCGCCGGACCATGCAACTGCAGGGCCGCGCGGTGCATCGCAGTGTCATAACCCTTGTGGCGATCCAGCCCGTACTGGGGAAATGCCTCATGGATACGCCGCATTTCGGCATCGCGCGCCGTCTTGGCCAGAATCGAAGCGGCGGAAATCGCCGGCTCGCTGGCATCGCCGCGAACGATGGCGCGTGCCGGCATCGCGAGCGGCGGGCAGCGGTTGCCGTCGATCAGCGCCTCCGCCGGCTGCACGCCGAGCGCCTCCACGGCGCGACGCATGGCCAGCAGCGTTGCCTGCAGAATATTGATGCGGTCGATTTCCTCAACCGACGCCGAGGCGATGCCGAAGCTCAGCGCCTTCTCGCGTATTTCCAGCGCCAGGCGCTCGCGCGCGCGTTCGGACAGTTTCTTGGAGTCGGCCAGGCCGACGATGGGCCGCGTCGGATCGAGGATCACGGCCGCCGCATAGACGGGCCCGGCAAGAGGACCGCGTCCGGCTTCGTCGACGCCGCAGATCAAATGCATGTCCCCGCCGGGCCGTCCCAAGGGGACATCAGCCAAGCAACCGGAAGCCGCGTCAGCGGCTGAATCGTCGTCGCCCCTTTTCTCGGAAAGGGGGTTGGGAGGATTGTCGTTCTCACACTTTCTGCAGGTAGGGCAGCACGGCGTCGGCGGCCTTTTGCGCCGTGTTCTGCCGCAGCAGGCGATGAATGCCGGCAAAGACGCGCGTGATGGCGGCGCGCGCCGGCCGGTCCGCCAGCAGATTGCCCAGCGCCTGGGCCAGATTCTCGGGCGTGGCGTCGTCCTGCAGGAACTCGGGCACCACATAGCGCCCGGCGAGAATGTTCGGCAGCCCCACCCAGGGCAGATAGCGCATGCCGCGCATCAGGCGCCAGGACCACGGCGACATCTTGTAGGCAATCACCATGGGCCGCCCGACCAGGGCGGTTTCCAGCGTGGCGGTGCCGCTCGCCACCAGTACCGCATCGCTGGCGGCGACAGCCTCCGCCGCATGGCCGAACATCAGCGTGAAGGGCATTTCGTCGGCCTTGAGCTTCCATAGCGCAGTCTCGAACTGCAGGCGCGTCTCGCGCGACACCAGCGGCACCAGGAACTGCAATTGCGGATGACGCTGCAGCAACAGCTTGGCCGTATCGACAAAAGTCTCGGCCATGAAATGCAGCTCGGACTGGCGACTGCCCGGCAGCAGGGCGATCACCGGGCGCTCCTGCGCCACACCGAGCTGTTCGCGCACCGCACGCCGGTCGATCTCGAGCGGAATCACGTCGGCCAGCGGGTGGCCGACATAGCTGCATTTGACGGCAGTGCCCTGGTACAACTCGGGCTCGAAGGGATAAAGGGCGAGGATGTGGCTCACTGACTCGACGATCCGGGTCATGCGGTTCTTGCGCCAGGCCCAGATCGACGGACTGACGAAGTGGATGGTGGGAATGCCGCGCGCCTTGAGGCGCTTTTCCAGCCAGAGGTTGAAATCCGAGCCGTCGACGCCGATGAAAACGTCCGGCTTGTCCTGCAGCAGGCGGCGCAGCAGTTGCCGGCGCATGCCGGTGATGGCCCGATAGTGCCGCAATACTTCCGCGTAGCCGCGCACCGCCAGCATCTCCGCCGGCCACAGCGAATCGAAGCCTTCGCGCTGCATCTTCGGCCCGCCGATGCCATAGAACTGCGCCTGCGGCAGATGCTGCTTGAGGGCGGTGATCAGGTGGGCGGCAAGCTGGTCGCTGGAGGCTTCGCCCGCCACCATGGCAATCCGCACCATCAGCGAATGATCCCGCGTCCGGGTGCCGCCAGGTAATCGACCAGCATGGCCAGTTGCGGCACTGCTGCCGACTCCGTCGCGATGGCGGCGCGCGCATCGTCGAGCGACATGCCGCTCTTGTACAGCGTCTTGTAGGCGCGCTTGATCGCCGCCACGGCGTCCGGCGAGAAGCCGCGGCGCTTGAGCCCCTCGGCGTTGATGCTGCGCGGCACGGCCGGATTGCCGGCGGCCATGACGAAGGGCGGCAGATCCTGCAGCAGGATGGCGCCCATCGCCGTGATGCGGGGGGCGCCGATGCGCACGAACTGGTGCACTGCCGTGTCGGCGCCCAGAATGGCCCAGTCCTCGACCTGCACGTGGCCGGCGATCTGCGCGTTGTTGGCGAAGATGGTCTGGTCGCCGACCTGGCAATCGTGCGCCAGATGTACGTAGGCCATGATCCAGTTGTCATTGCCGAGGCGTGTCACGCCGGCATCCTGCGTCGTGCCGCAATTGAAGGTGCAGAACTCGCGAATGGTGTTGCGGTCGCCGATTTCGAGCCGGGTCGGCTCGCCCGCATACTTCTTGTCCTGCGGCTGTTCGCCGATCGAACAGAACTGGAAGATCCTGTTGTCGCTGCCGATCCGGGTATGGCCGGTGAGGACGACGTGGGGGCCGATCACCGTGTGATCGCCGATTTCGACATGCTCGCCGACGATCGAATAGGGACCGATGACCACGCCCTTGCCTAGCCTCGCCGCGGGATGGACGATGGCGCTGGGATGAACGCTCATTAAAGTGAAATCCCTTGTTCGAAGCGACTGGTGACAGTCGAGCGAAGCGAGCCAATCAGTAGCCCCCCGTGAGGGGGCGAGGCGGGAATTCGCAACGCATGCGTTGCGCCGCCGCAGCCGGCTGGCTGTGCAAAGCCAGCCGTGGGCCGCGTAGCGGTGGGGGGGCGGGCCTTCAATTGGCCTGTCGCGTGTTTCATCATCGGTGGATGGTTCTCGCTGTCACGAGCGTCAGGGCGTCGGACGCACGGCGCAGATCAGGTCGGCTTCCGCGGCCACCTGGCCGTCGACTTTCGCCGTCGCCGAAAATTTCCAAATGCCGCGCTTGTTGGCGGCGAGCCTGACTTCGATCACCAGTTGGTCGCCGGGCCCGACCGGCTTCTTGAAGCGCGCGTTGTCGATGCCGACGAAGTAGTAAACCGACTTGTCGTCGGGCTTGCTGTCCATGGTCTTGAAGGACAGGATCGCCGCGGTCTGCGCCATCGCCTCGATCACCAGGACGCCGGGCATTACCGGATGATGGGGATAGTGACCGGGAAAGAACGGCTCATTCATGCTGACGTTCTTGAGCGCCGTGATCCGCTCGCCGGGCACCACGTCGAGCACGCGATCGACCAGCAGGAAGGGATACCGATGCGGCAGATAATTAAGGATTTCGTGGATATCCATGCGGGAATCGACTGCCCCGCCAGCGGTGGCTGAACTCATGATTTCTTCTCCAGTGCGGCAAGCCGTTGTTCGAGGGCACGGATTTTATCGGCCATCGCGTCAAGATGGCGCAGCCGCGAAAAATTCCGCAGCCAGTCGCCGTGCTCGAGGAAAGGCACGGCGCCGCTGTAGGTTCCCGCTGTGCGAATCGACTTGGCCACCAGGGTGCCCGCGGCCACATTGACGTCATCGGCAATGCTCAGGTGTCCGAGGATCACCGCAGCGCCGCCCACCGTGCAGCGTGCGCCGATTACCGCGCTGCCGGCGATGCCGACGCAACCGGCCAGCGCAGTATGGGCGCCGATGTGCACGTTGTGTCCGACCTGGATCTGATTGTCGAGCTTGACCCCGTCGCCGATCACCGTGTCGTCCAGCGCACCGCGATCGATGGTGGTTCCGGCGCCGATCTCGACATCGTCGCCGACCAGCACGCGACCGACTTGCGGAATCTTGACCCAGGCTCCCTCCGCCTCGCGCGCGAAGCCGAAGCCGTCGGCGCCGATCACCGCCGCGGAATGCACCAGGCAGCGCGCACCGAGAATGACTCCGGAATAGATCGTCACGTTGGCCGCCAATCGGGTGCCGACACCGATCTCGACTCCGGCGCCGATGCTGCAGTTGGCGCCGATCACTACATCGTCGGCGATCCTGGCGCCGGCGCCGATCCAGACCTGGGGTCCGATGCTGGCCTTGGCCGACACCGCGCCCTCGACCACGGCACTGGGATGAATGCCGGCGACGACGGCGGCGGGAGGATTCAGCCACTGCGCCACGCGGGCGTAATACAGATAGGGCTGCGGCGTCAGGATTGCCGCTGCCGGACCCGCCACCGCGGGCGGTGCCATGATCACCGCCGCAGCGCGCGTGGTGGCCAGTTGATGGCGGTACTTCGGGTTGGCCAGGAAGGCCAGTTCGCCGGGGCCGGCACCCTCCAGGGTGCCGATGCGGGAAATCACCGTGTCGCCAGCGCCAACTATCTCTCCGCCGAAACGTGCGACGATCTCGTCGAGCCGCAGCACCACGGCCGCGGTCTTACTTGTTGCCGTCGCCCAGCGCCTTGATCACCTTGTCCGTGATGTCGATGCGCGGGTTGGCGTAGACCGCCTCCTGGAAGATGATGTCGTACTTTTCGGCTTCGGCGATCTGCTTGATGATCTTGTTCACGCGCTCGAAAATCGCGGCCATTTCCTCGTTCTGACGCTGGCTCAGATCCTCGCGGAACTCGCGCTGCTTGCGCTGGAAGTCGCGGTTGAGCTCGCCGAACTCGCGCTCCTTGGTACGGCGCTCGCTCTCGGCCATGGTCACCGCATTCTTGTCCAGCGTCTCCTGCATGCCCTGCAACTGCTTGGCAATGCGCTGCAGTTCCTGGTCGCGCTTTTCGAAATCCTTCTCGATCTTCTTCTTGGCGCGCGCGGCCTGGGGTGCGTCGTTGAGTATCTTCTGGCTATTGACGAAGCCGATCTTGCTCTCGGCCAGCACTGCGGCGGAGAAGGAGATCAGGGCGATACCGGCAAGAATGTATTTCTTCAGCATGACTTTCTCACTATCAGACTATCAAAAGACCGAGCCCATCTGGAACTGCAGACGCTGCACCTTGTCTTCGGCTTTTTTGTTGAACGGATTGGCATAGGAGAACTTGAGCGGACCCATGGGTGAATTCCACGACAGCGCGATACCGCCACTGTAGCGCAAGCTGCCCAGGCTGAACTTGCTGTCGTAACCCCAGACATTGCCGGCATCGAGGAAGCCGGAGAGGCGCATCGAATTGTCGCGTCCCATGCCGGGCACGGGGAACAGCAGTTCGACGTTGCCGATCAGCCGCTTGCTGCCGCCGACCGCCTCGTTGGTGGCCGTATCGTGCGGCCCCAGGGAACCCGAGTCGAAGCCGCGCACCGAGCCGATGCCGCCGGCGTAGAAGTTCTTGAAGAAGGGCAGTTCCTTGTCGCCATATTTCTGGGCCACACCCACCTCGCCGTTCAGCGCCAGCGTCAGCCTGCGGTCGAGGGGGAAGAAATGCTGGTGCTGATAGGTGGCACGAACATAGGTCGCCGTGCTGCCCGGCAGCGAAACTTCGAGCACCGCGCGCCGCAATGCACCCTTGGTGGTCACCAGCAGGCTGTCGCGCTCATCCTTCTGCCAGCCCATCGTGGTCAGCAAGGTGTTGCTCCTGGCGCCGAAGCGGGTCACATAGTCCTGATAGCGCAGCGGGCTGTTGGCGTCGGTCTTGAGCGTGGTGCGGTCGATCGAGACACCGAGGTTGAGGTAGTCGTCCTCGCCGATCGGAAGCCCCCAGCGCACGCCGCCACCGGCCGAATCGGAGCCGAAGCTGCCGACCTGCAGGGTGCTGGTGTCGGTGTTGCGCACGTAGACGTCGAAGCCCTGGCTGACGCCATCGACCGTGAAATACGGGTCGGTATGCGACAGGGAATAGACCTTGTTCGATTTGCTGGTGCTGACCTGGACGCCGATGTGCTTGCCGCTGCCGAACAGGTTTTGCTGTTGCACCGAACCGGACAGCGTGAATTTTTCAGCGCTGGAGAAACCCGCTCCGAGCATGATGTTGCCGGTGGGCTTCTCCTTGACCTTGACCTCCATGTCGACCTGGTCGGTGGTGCCGGCGACCGGCGGCGTTTCCACCGACACCTCGTCGAAATACCCCAGCCGATCGACGCGCGTGCGCGACTTGTTGATCTTCTCGCCGTCATACCAGGCGGACTCGGTCTGGCGCAATTCGCGCCGCACCACTTCATCGCGGGTGCGCGTGTTGCCGGTCACGTTGATGCGCCGCACGTAGACGCGACGCCCCGGATCGATGTACACGGTGAACGCCACCTGGCGCTTTTCCTTGTCCAGTTCCGGTGCCGCATTGACATTGGCAAACGCGTAGCCTTCATTGCCCAGGCGCTCGCTGATGGCCTTGGTGGTGTCGGCCATCTTCTCGCGCGAGAATACTTCGCCGGGCCTGACCTGCACCAGCTTGGTCAATTCCTCTTCCGGCAGCAGCAACTGGCCCGCCAGCTTGACCGAGGAAACCGTGTACTTCTCGCCCTCGGTAATGTTGATGGTGATGTAGATGTCCTGCTTGTCCGGCGATATCGACACCTGGGTCGACTCGATGTTGAATTCGAGATAGCCGCGGTCGAGGTAATAGGAGCGCAGGACTTCAAGATCGCCCGAGAGCTTCTGCTTCGAGTATTGATCGTTCTTGGTGTACCAGGTCAGCCAGCCCGGTGTGCGCAGCACCATCAGGTCGAGCAGTTCGGATTCCTTGACGGCGCCGGCGCCGATGATGTTGATCTGCTTGATCTTGGCGATGTCGCCCTCGGTGACGGCGAAGTTCACGCCGACGCGATTGCGTTCCAGCGGCGTGATGGTGGTCGTCACCTGGACTGCATAGTGCCCCTGCGCCAGGTACTGGCGCTTGAGTTCCTGTTCGGCGCGTTCGACCATGGCGCGGTCGAAGATGCGCGACTCGGCAAGGCCGACGTCGCGCAGCGACTTCTTCAGGTCTTCCGGCTTGAAGGCCTTGAGGCCGGAGAAATCGAGCGAGGCGATCGCCGGCCGCTCTTCCAGCACCACCACCAGCACCTGACCGTCGATCTCCAGGCGCACGTCCTTGAAGAAACCGGTGGCGAACAGGGCCTTGATCGCGGCCGCCGCCTTTTCGTCGTTCATGGTGTCGCCGACCTTGACGGGAAGGTAGGAGAACACCGTTCCGGCCTCGGTGCGCTGTATGCCTTCGACCCGGATATCCTTGATCTGGAACGGATCGAACGCCCAGGCCGAGTGTGCCAGCAGGGAAGCAACCAGACCGGCGAGCAGTTTTTTATTCATGTGTTTGAACGGAAATTAGCCGGAAACAAGGCGGTTGATATCGTTGTAGAAGGCAAAAGCCATAAGCAGCGCCAGCAGGGCGAAACCGATCTGTTGTCCGATTTCCAGCGCCCGTTCGGACACTGGTCCACCCTTGATAAATTCGACGAGATAATACATCAAATGCCCCCCGTCCAGAACCGGCACCGGCAGCAGGTTGAGTACGCCGAGACTGATGCTGATCAGGGCCAGAAAGCGCAGGTAATAGCTGGGGCCGAGGCGTGCCGACTGGCCCGCGTAGTCGGCGATGGTCACCGGTCCGGAGAGATTCTTCCATGACAGTTCGCCGGTCAGCATGCGGCCCATCATGCGCAGACTGAGGATGGAAGTGTCCCAGGTCTGCGTCAGCGAACGCGCAACCGAATCGAGCGGTCCGTAGCTGACGACCGTCGTCATCTCGAAGGCCTCGCCCTTGCCCTCCTTGGCCATCAGGCCCAGGCGTCCGAGCTTGTGCCCGCCCTCTTCGGCCAGGCGCGGAGCGGCGACCAGGTCGAGCTGGCGACCATCGCGCTCGATGGCGAATTTCAGTTCACGGCCCGGCGCAGCGCCGGCGGTTGCCGCCAGTTCGGCCCACAGCGCAATCGGCTTGCCGTCGATCGCCAGTATCCGATCGTCATCACGGAATCCCGCTGCCGCGGCCGCCGAACCGGGCAGCACGCGACCCACCACGGCCGGCAGGCGCGGCCGGTAAAGCACCAGCCCCAGCGTGCGCAGGGGGTCCTTTTCGAGCTCTTCGAGATCGAAGCGATCGCTGGCGATGCGATGCATCCCTGCCTCTCCCTGCAGGCTGATCACCTCCAGTTGCAGCGGCTCCTGATCCAGGGCACGGCGCATGGTTTCCCAGCGCAGTTCCTGCCAGGTCCGGATCGCCTGGCCGTTCACCGCGCGCACCGTCATGCCCTCGCCGATGCCGGCCAGCGCCGCCGGCGTGCCTGCCGGCGGCGGTCCGAGGCGGGGCTTGAGCTCGGTTACGCCGACCATGAAAAGGCACCAGTACAAGACGATCGCCAGCAGGAAATTCGCCGCCGGACCGGCCGCCACGATGAAGGCGCGGCGGCCCACCGACTGGCGGTTGAAGGCGCGCGGCAGTTCCGCGGCGGCAACCTCGCCCTCGCGTTCGTCGAGCATCTTGACGTAGCCGCCCAGCGGAAACGCCGAGATCGCCCATTCGGTGCCGTCGCGGCCATGGCGTCGCATCCAGAGCACCTTGCCGAAACCGAAGGCAAAGCGCAGAACCTTGACATTGCAGGCGCGCGCCGCCAGGTAGTGGCCCATCTCGTGCACCACCACCAGCACCGCCAGTGCCAGCAGGAAGGCGCCCACATACCAGGCCAGCAGTTCCGGGTTCATGACATGCGCGAAAGGATATCGAGAGCTGCCGCCCGCCCCTGGCGGTCGGCCTCCAGCACCGCAGCGAGGTCGGGCACGGCGGCCTGCGGCACGGCATCGAGCGTGGCGGCGATCAGATCGGCAATGCCGAGGAAAGACAGGCGGCGGTCGAGAAACGCGCTCACTGCGATTTCGTTGGCGGCATTCAGCACGGCTGCCGCATTGCCTTCGGCACGCAAGGCGCGATAGGCCAGATCGAGACAGGGAAAGCGCGCCAGATCGGGGCGCTCGAAATTCAACTGCGCCACGGCGAACAGGTCGAGCGGCGCCACCCCGGAATCGATCCGCTCGGGCCAGGCCAGGGCGTGGGCGATCGGCGTGCGCATGTCGGGATTGCCGAGCTGGGCCAGCACCGAACCGTCCGCATAATCCACCAGGGAATGAATCACGCTCTGCGGGTGGATCACCACTTCGATGCTGTCCGCCGGGGCATTGAACAGCCAGTGCGCCTCGATGACTTCGAGGCCCTTGTTCATCATGGTCGCCGAATCGACCGAAATTTTCCGGCCCATCACCCAATTGGGGTGGGCCACCGCCTGCTCCGGCGTCACCTCGGTCAGCGCTGCCAGCGGCGTATTGCGGAACGGTCCGCCCGAGGCGGTGAGCAGGATGCGCCTGACCGCACCGCGCGCCATGTCGCCCGCGTAGTTGTGCGGCATCGACTGGAACACCGCATTGTGTTCGCTGTCGATCGGCAGCAGCAGCGCACCGGCCTGCCGCGCCTCACTCATGAACACGGCGCCGGCCATCACCAGCGCTTCCTTGTTGGCCAGCAGCACGCGCTTGCCTGCGCGCGCGGCGGCGAGCGTCGGCGACAGGCCCGCGGCCCCGACGATGGCGGCCATCACCGCATCGACCTCGGGCAGGCTGGCGACCTGCACCAGCGCCTCGGCACCATGCAGCACCTCGGTGGCGAGGCCGGCATCCCTGAGCATGCGTGCCAGACGCAGGGCATCATCCGCAGCGCCCACCACCGCATAGGCCGGACGGAAGCGGCGGCACTGCTCGGCAAGAACCTCGACCTGGCGATGCCCGGTCAGGGCCACCACCTCGAAGCGTTCCGGATGGCGCGCCACCACGTCGAGCGTGCTGACGCCGATGGAACCGGTGGCGCCGAGAATAGTCAGTTTCATGATTTAACCAGATACAGGATCAGGGCCGCCAGCGGCAGGGTGGAGGTCAGCGCATCGATGCGATCGAGCACCCCGCCGTGGCCCGGCAGCAGATTGCTGCTGTCCTTGATGCCGGCCTGACGCTTCAGCAGCGATTCGAACAAGTCGCCGATCACGCTCGCCGCGGTGAGCAGCATCAGCAGCAACGCCAACAGCGGCCATGCCAGCGGCAAGCTGCCCGCCAGCGGCGAATAGCCGAGCACGATGGCGCCGTAGATCAGCACGCCGACCACGGCGCCTGCCACGCCTTCCCAGGTCTTGCCGGGGCTGATGGTCGGCGCCAGCTTGTGCCGGCCATGTTTACCAAATGCGCGGCCGGCGAAATAGGCGGAAATGTCGGCCACCCAGACCAGCGCCATGGCAGCCAGCAGCAGCCAGGTGCTCACCGCATGCAGGGCCACCATCGCGGCCCAGGTCGGCAGGATCACCAGGGCGCCCAGCAGGTAGCCGAAAAAATCGTTGCCGGCAAGCGTCCATCGATAGCGGAACCACAGCGGCACCACGAGGATCCAGAACACCGCCGCGACGCCGAGCAGCACCGGCACCAGTTGCGCCACCACCGTCAGTTGCCAGCAGAACAGCACCAGCACACATGCATACATGACCCGCGCCGGCTGGTCCTGGCGCATCAGGCCGCCCCACTCCCAGGCCGCCAGCGCGGCAATCGCGGCAAACGCCAGCACCGCCGCCAGCGGCGGCAGGGCGAAGAGGATCAGCGCGAGACCGGCAACCAGCAGCAGTGCGGTGACGACCCGCGTCTTCAGCATCTCAGTCGCGGGATGACGGCGCAAGAGTTGGCGCTGGCAATACGCCGAGCGCCTGAGCGGCCGGCAGTTCGGCGAGTTGCTCGCTGGTGCGCCCGAAGCGGCGCTCGCGCCGTCGGTAGGAGGCGATCGCCGTATCCAGCGCCGGCTCGTCGAAATCCGGCCACAGGGTGTCGGTGAAATGCAGTTCGCTGTAGGCCAGTTGCCAGAGCAGGAAATTGCTGATGCGCTGCTCGCCGCCGGTACGGATGAACAAGTCGGGTTCCGGCGCGTAGGCCATCACCAGGTGCGGCGCCAGGTCCGCCTCGCCATAGCAGCCGGCCTTTTCCGGATGGGCCAGCGCCAATTGGTTCATGGCCTGCAGGATGTCCCAGCGCCCGCCGTAGTTGGCGGCGATGGTCAGCGTCAGGCGGGAATTGTTGGCCGTGGTCGCCTCGCCTTCACGAATCAGCGCGACCAGGCGCGGCTCGAAGGCGGACAGGTCGCCGACCACCTTCAGTCGCACGCCGTTGGCATGGAGCTTGCCGATCTCGCCCTGCAGCGCGTTGATGAACAGGTTCATCAGGAAGGAGACTTCCTCAGCCGGGCGTCGCCAGTTTTCCGAGGAAAAGGCGAACAGGGTCAGGTAGTCCACGCCGCGTGCGATGCAGGCCTTGACCATCGCCCGCACCGTCTCCACCCCGCGCTTGTGGCCCGCGACGCGCGGCATGAAGCGCTTTTTCGCCCAGCGTCCGTTGCCGTCCATGATGATGGCGATGTGGCGCGGCACGTCGCCCACATTGGGAATTGCCTGCGTCGAGCTGGTGAACTTTCCTGCCATGACACCCTCTCAGAAGCGATGAATCAATCTGCTGCGCAAGCCGATGGCGGCGCACCGGCGATCCGGAATCAGATCGCCATCAGGTCCTTCTCTTTGTCCGCCAGCGCCCGGTCGACTTCGGCGACATAGCGATCGGTGAGGCGCTGCATGTCTTCGAGGGCGCGGCGCTCGTCGTCCTCCGAGATTTCCTTCTTCTTCAGCGCGTCCTTCAGGTGCGTGATCGCGTCGCGGCGCAGGTTGCGGATCGCCACCTTGGCGTTCTCGCCCTCGTGCTTGATCACCTTGATCAGGTCGCGGCGGCGCTCCTCGGTCAGGGCCGGCATCGGCACGCGAATGATCTCGCCCTGGGTCGAAGGATTGAGGCCCAGGTCGGAATCGCGGATCGCCTTTTCCACCTTGCCCACCATGGGTTTTTCCCAGGGCTGCACGCCGATGGTACGGGCGTCGATCAGGGTCACGTTGGCGACCTGGGTGATCGGCACCGGCGATCCGTAGTAGTCCACATGGACATGGTCGAGAATTCCGGTATGCGCCCGCCCGGTGCGTACCTTGGCCAGGTCGGCCTTGAGCGCCTCCAGGCTCTTCTGCATCTTTTGTTCAGACGTCTTTTTCAGTTCGGGAATCATGCCCCACTCCTAACTTTCTAAACGTGAACCAGGGTGCCCTCGTCCTCGCCCATCACCACACGCTTCAAGGCGCCGGTCTTGAAGATCGAGAACACGTTGATCGGCAGTTTCTGGTCGCGGCACAGCGCAAACGCCGTCGCATCCATCACCGCCAGATTGCGTCCAATCGCTTCGTCGAAGCTGATCCGGGCGAAGCGGGTGGCCGCCGGATCCTTCTTCGGATCGGCCGTGTAGATGCCATCGACCTTGGTCGCCTTCAACACCATCTCGGCACCGATTTCCGAGCCGCGCAAGGCAGCGGCGGTGTCGGTGGTGAAGAAGGGATTGCCGGTGCCGGCACCGAAAATCACCACCTTGCCCTCTTCGAGATAGCGAATCGCCTTGCCGCGGATGTAGGGCTCGACCACCTGCTCGATGTTCAGCGCCGACTGCACGCGGGCGTTGATCCCCGCCTGGCGCATCGCATCCGACAATGCCATGGCGTTCATCACCGTCGCCAGCATGCCCATGTAGTCGGCCGTGGCGCGATCCATGCCGGTGGCCGTGCCGCCGATGCCGCGAAAGATGTTGCCGCCGCCGATCACCACGCCGAGTTCGACGCCGAGATCGGTGACCGCCTTGATTTCCGCCACGACACGGCCCAGCACCGCCGGGTTGATGCCGTAGGCATCGTCCCCCATCAGCGCTTCGCCCGAAAGCTTGAGCAGGATGCGGCGGTATTTCGGTGCGGTCATGGCGTGCCGACCGTTACTTGTTGCCTGCAGCAGCAGCCGCCTGCGCAGCCACTTCGGCGGCGAAGTCGTTGACCTTCTTCTCGATGCCTTCGCCGACGATGAACAGCGTGAAGCTGGCCACCGAAGCGCCCTTGGCTTTCAGCAGTTGCTCGATGGTCTGCTTGCCGTCCTCGGCCTTGACGAAGACCTGGCCCAACAGCGTGACGTCCTTCAGGTACTTCTGCACCGTGCCTTCGGCGATCTTTTCCAGCATGGCTTCCGGCTTGCCGGCTTCGCGCGCCTTTTCAATGGCGATGCGGCGCTCGGTATCCAGCAGTTCGGCGGGCACGCCCGACGAATCGAGCGACTTCGGCTTGGAGGCGGCGATGTGCATCGCCAGGTCCTTGGCCAGTTGTTCGTCACCGCCGACCACGTCGACCAGCACGCCGATCTTCGAGCCGCCGTGGATGTAGGAGGCCAGCTTGCCCTGGGCCGCGACGCGGACGAAGCGGCGGATGCTCATGTTCTCGCCGATCTTGCCCACCAGCGCGGAGCGGGTGGATTCGACCGTGCCCTCGCCCAGCGGCAGGGCCGCCAGCGCGGCGACGTCGGCCGGGTTCTTTTCCGCCACCAGCCGCGCGCAGTCGGCGGCCAGCTTGAGGAACTCGTCGTTCTTGGCGACGAAGTCGGTCTCGCTGTTGATTTCGAAAATGCTGCCCAGCTTGCCGTCGCCGGCGATGTGGATCGCCACCACGCCTTCCGCGGCAACGCGGGTCGCGGCCTTGCTGGCCTTGTTGCCCAGCTTGACGCGCAGGATTTCCTCGGCCTTCGCCATGTCGCCGCCGGCTTCGGTCAGCGCCTTCTTGCATTCCATCATCGGCGCGTCGGTCTTCTCGCGCAGTTCCTTGACCATGCTTGCGGTAATTTCCGCCATTGCTTTACTCCAGAATCAGTGAATCATGTGCCAACACGGCGCCGCTGCGGATGCACCGGCGCCGCGATGACAGATCGCTATTACTCCGCCGCGTCCGGGACTTCGACGAATTCGTCGTCGCCGGCCAGCTGCTGCACCACCTCGTTGATACCCTGGCTCTTGCCTTCGAGGATCGCGTCGGCCACGCCGCGGGCATACAGGCGGATCGCGCCGGAGGAGTCGTCATTGCCGGGAATGACGTAGCTCACGCCTTCCGGGGAATGGTTGGTATCGACCACGCCGATCACCGGGATGCC
>JAUYSD010000395.1 GCA_030696505.1 Sulfuritalea sp.
GTGCTGGCACCCTGATTTCAGCCCGCATGGCTCCTGCAAGCTATGCACGGTCAAGGTCAATGGCCGCTTCGGTTCCTCATGCACCATGGAGGCGCAAGCCGGCATGGAAGTCGAGAACCGCACGACCGAACTCGACGACAAGCGGCGCACGATGCTGCAGATGTTCTTCGTCGAGGGCAACCACTTCTGCCCTTCCTGCGAGAAAAGCGGCAACTGCGCGCTGCAGGCGACGGCCTACGAACTCAAGATGATGTCGCCGCATTTCGACATGTTCTATCCCGACCGCCCGGTCGATGCCTCGCATCCCGACGTGCTGCTCGACTTCAACCGCTGCATCATGTGCAGCCTCTGCGTCACGGCCTCGCGCGAAGTCGATGGCAAGCATGTATTCGCCATGGGCGGACGCGGCATCCTCGGCCGCCGCATTCACATCAACAGCGAATCCGGCAAGCTCGCCGACACCGATTTTGCGCTGACCGATCGCGCCGCCAGCATCTGCCCGGTCGGCGTCATCCTGCCCAAGCGCCGCGGCTTCGCCGTGCCGATCGGCGAACGCAAATACGACAAGTCGCCGATCAGCGCGCAGGTCAAGGAGAAGGCACCATGAATGCGCCCCTGAACGCCGCACCGGTAAAAAAGCTCCGCGTCGCCACCACCAGCCTGGCCGGCTGCTTCGGCTGTCACATGTCGCTGCTCGACATCGACGAGCGCATCCTCAAGCTGCTCGAACTGGTCGAATTCGACCGCTCGCCGCTGACCGACATCAAGCACTGCGGCCCCAGCGACCTGGGCCTGATCGAAGGCGGCCTGTGCAATGCCGAGAACGTGCACGTGCTGCGCGAGTTCCGCAAGAACTGCAAGATCCTCGTTGCGGTCGGCGCCTGTGCGATCAACGGCGGCCTGCCGGCGCAGCGCAACCATCTCGACCTGCGCGACGTGCTCGAAGAGGTGTACCAGACCGAATATCTGACGTCCCACGGCGGCATCCCCAACGATCCGGAACTGCCGCTGCCGCTGAACAAGGTGCATCCGATCCACGAGGTCGTGAAGGTCGATTACTTCCTGCCCGGCTGTCCGCCGCCGGCCGACGCGATCTGGAAACTGCTGACCGACCTGCTCGCCGGCCGCACGCCCACTCTTGGCCACGGCCTGCTGCATTACGACTGAGATCATCATGAGCTTCGAACTCGAAACTGCCATCTCCCCCGAAAAGCTGCGCCGCGTCGCCATCGATCCCGTGTCGCGGGTCGAGGGCCACGGCAAGGTCACCATCCTGCTCGACGACGACAACAAGGTGCATCAGGTGCGCCTGCACATCGTCGAATTCCGCGGCTTCGAAAAATTCATCCAGGGCCGTCCCTACTGGGAGGTGCCGGTCATGGTGCAGCGCCTGTGCGGCATCTGCCCGGTCTCGCACCATCTCGCCGCCTCCAAGGCGCTGGACATGATGCTCGGCGTCAAGCAACTGACGCCGACCGCGGAAAAAGTCCGCCGCCTGATGCACTACGGCCAGATCCTGCAATCGCACGCCCTGCACTTCTTCCATCTCGCCTCGCCCGACCTGCTGTTCGGCTTCGGCTCGGACATGGCGCAACGCAACATCGTCGGCGTCGTCGCCGCCCACCCCGAGATCGCCAAGAAGGGCGTGCTGCTCAGGAAGTTCGGCCAGGAGGTGATCCGCATGACGGCAGGCAAGCGCGTGCATGGCACCGGCTCGGTTCCCGGCGGCGTGAACAAGTCGCTGGCGCCCGAAGAGCGCGCCGCGCTGCTCAAGGACATCTACCAGATGGTGGCCTGGAGCCGCGATGCAGTCGGCATGATCCGCCAGTTGTTCGAGCAGAACCTGGCCGAGTACAACGCCTTCGGCCGCTTCCGCTCGGCCGGCATGTGCCTGGTGCGCTCCGACGGCGCGATGGACCTGTATCACGGCGGGCTGCGCGCACGCGACGTCGAGGGCAAGACCCTGTTCGACCATTTCGATTACGGCCGTTACTGGGACGTCATCGCCGAGGACGTCAAGCCCTGGTCCTACATGAAGTTCCCCTTCTTCAAGTCGCTCGGCGCGGAAGACGGCTCCTACCGCGTCGGGCCGCTGACCCGCGTCACCCAGTGCGACAGCATCCCGACCCCGCTGGCCGACATGGAGCGTCAGGAGTTCATGGCCTACGACGGCGGCAGCGTGACGGGGGCGACGCTGGGCTACCACTGGGCGCGCATGATCGAAATGCTGCACGCGGCGGAAAACATCAAGGACCTGCTGCACGACGACGACATCATCGGCCATGACCTGATCGCTACGGGCGAACGCCAGGAACGCGGCGTCGGCGTCATCGAGGCACCGCGCGGCACGCTGATCCACCACTACCGCGTCGATGAGAACGACCTGGTGATCCGCGCCAACCTGATCGTCTCCACCACCCACAACAACCAGGCCATGAACACCGCGGTGCGCGAAGTGGCCAAGCAGTACCTCGACGGCGTCGAAATCACCGAAGGCCTGCTCAACCATATCGAGATCGCGATCCGCGCCTTCGACCCCTGCCTCTCCTGCGCCACCCATGCCCTGGGACAGATGCCGCTCGAAGTCGCCATAGTTGGCGCTGACGGCACGGTGATCGACGCCGCGACGCGCGACCATCGCGGTCTGACGCGCGAACTGTCTTGACTGCGCCGACGCTGATCTTCGGCTGGGGCAATCCCAGCCGCGGCGACGATGCGCTGGGGCCGTTGTTCGTCGAGCATTTCACCGCCCTCGCAGCGCGCCACCCGGAATGGGGCGAGGTCGAATGCCTGACCGATTTCCAGTTGCAGGTGGAGCACGCGCTCGATCTGCAGGGCCGCCGCCGCGTGCTCTTCGTCGACGCCAGCCTCGATGCGCCGGCGCCCTGTGCACTGGCCCGCGTCCAACCCGCGCGCGACGCCAGCTTCACCACCCACGCCATGAGCCCGCAGGCGGTGCTCAAGGTCTATGCCGACATCGACGGCGGCGAGCCGCCGCCCTGCTGGCTGCTGGCGATACGCGGCGAGCGCTTCGAACTTGGCGAAGATCTCAGCGCGGCCGCCCGGCAGTCCCTGCAAGCAGCCCTGCAACTCGCCGCGGACTGGGTTGATTGCGAATGACTGCGTTGCCGAAATAGGCTGAACTCACACTTTCAACCCTTAACAGGAGCGGTCATCCAAGCACCATCGAACCCCCGACTTGGACCGACAGCTTGTGGCCGGTGATCAGTCATCCAGACAGTCCTATCGCCAATCGAAGAGAGCGGTTACTCGGGCAATAATGTCAAACCGATTACTGATCGGTGGGTGCTGGTCGCAGGAAGAATGGAGTAACAAGGGCGTGACGCGGCCAGGTGCAATAGCCCAACCTTATCGTCGACCAATTACGCTCACATAACCGTGTCTGGCGGTTTTGACATAGCGAATTCTCGTATCAACGGCGATGCCTTTGTGCGTGTAGGCGGTGCGGACTATTTTGAGCACAGCAAGATCTCCCTTGATCTTCAACAAGCGCTGAATCTTTTCATCAGCGGTGGTCGCTGAAATCATCTCTTCGGTACGCACGACGGTTATGCCATAGCGCGATTGGTATAGCCCGTAAATCGTCGACTCACGATTCTGGAAC
>JAUYSD010000397.1 GCA_030696505.1 Sulfuritalea sp.
TGAAGCTTTACACCACGCTTGTAAATTTCATCAATGTATTCTGGCACCTCCGGGCCGAACAAAAAATCCGCCTCTGAAACGGCCGTGCGAAATTTCAGTAAGTCCTCATAACTCGCCTTAGCATCTCGAAGAATAATGCTGAGGATTTTTCGCACTTCTTCATAGACGCGAAGGCGCCGGTCATATCTATCAAGAATGAACTTCAGTCGATTTGTCTGCCACTGCTGCCACGCAACATACGTGGCCACGATGGCGATCAGGGGAGTGAGTAGCCCTTTTGAAACTTCGATCACTTGCTCAATGCACATAGCGAAACCGAATTTTGATATAGGGAGACAGTTTTGCTCCCCAACTCCCGCACGTGCTGCATAACTCGGCGGAGTTCAGTCCTCCAAAAGTCCCTGCCAGTATGGCTTTCCGTTAAATCGAGACTATTTTCAACCATACCGAATCTCCGTAAAAAGCGGAACAGTCCGAATATAGCTCAATGACATGCATTTGCGGTGCCAACGTCCGCTTTTGGTGATGTTACTGTAGGGCCGCTGATGGCCGACTGCACGTATTGAGCATCGTGCCAGAAAGCGGTCGCACGATGTAGCTGGGCGACCGCCAAATGATGAAGACTCTAAATCTCAGTCTGCTCAGAGATCTCCAGGGCGTCATCTACTTCGATACCGAGATACCGAACGGTGCTTTCCAGCTTCGAGTGGCCCAACAGAAGCTGAACAGCCCGCAGATTCTTGGTCCTTTTGTAGATCAGTGTCGCCTTGGTACGCCGCATCGTATGGGTGCCATAGACCGTCGGATCTAAGCCGATAGCGGCAACCCAATGATGAACGATCCGAGCGTACTGTCGCGTTGAGACATGGGGCGATTTGGAAAGGCGGCTGGGAAACAGGAAGTGCTCCGGCTTCAACTTCCCTTTCTCAATCCACGCGGCGACAGCGGCCCTGGTGGGCTCAGTCAGCTCAAATTGTACCGGTCGTTGCGTTTTCCGCTGCACGACCATTGCTCGGGCCAGAATCTGGTTGCCGTGGGTGATATCCCGAACGTGCAGATTGACGAGATCGCAGCCCCGGAGCTTGCTATCGATTGCGAGGTTGAACATGGCCAAGTCTCGAACCTGGTGCGCATTTTGGAGCTGAATCCGGATGGCCCAGATGTCCTTCGGCTTCAGGGGTGGCTTCTGTCCAACCAGCTTGCCCTTATTCCAGGGTTCCAAGTGACGAGTAGATTCCATGGCAGACTCCTTTGTTGTTGATCGGAGCCTGATTGTTCTACTTCTGGGCAAAGGGCGGCTTTCGGATTAGATGCTGGGTGCGTACAATCGGCCACAAGCGGCCGCAGGACTGCTAGGAGCCAAAGTCTGCAACGAACCTAAAGAATTCGCATACGCTGTTTGCTGCTGTCCTTATTACCTAGATGACTCAATTTGGATCTCTGCCCAAAACTAGAATTCCAACGAGTCGTTCTTTTGTTGAAATGCTCTACGGCAAGGATGTCGAGCCAAGTCCACAACTTCACTCCACTACGATGACTCAATTGTTCAGAATTACTATTGCCGTCGCAGCGGTGTTGTTGAATATATCTTCTGCGCACGCAATAGGAGACAGTGCTGGTTGCCCAAATCCGATAGACACCAGATTGGGTCAGGCGCTTGATCATGGCTCCCCGTCGGCCGTTGAAAATATCCTGCTCGGGGCTTTGGAATACCATGAGAAGCAACTCGGCAGGTTCACGACGGACGCCACTCGAAAAGAATTTCGGCGCAAAAATACGCTTGAACTGCTGGATAGTCCTGCCAAGAGTGGTTGCGATACCGGACCTGTTCTGAATTTTGCTGCCAAGGGCGGGAATCTAGAGGTTGTGCGTTACCTACTCGGATCGCCACTAGGCATAACGCTGAACGTTCGTCCTGACACCTTGGCTACCGTATGCGACACCCACCATGTCTTTCACCGCGACACACCGGAAGAAATTGAGCGCCGCAAGGCCACCATCAATTTGCTCCTTGATTCAGGGAAAGTCGATATTCATGCTGTAGTGGGCGGGAAGACCATTCTCCAATGGTGCAAAAACCCCGACCTCATCCCCCTGCTCATTGAGCGCGGCGCAGACGTTAATGCGGAATACGACGGCCACAATTTGCTCGACGTTGCCGTAATGGATGCCGCCCAGGATTGGGGGGATGACTTCTTCAAGACGCGGCTCCGTGGCTTGGAGCGGGCGAAGATCTTCGCAAAACTCCTTCCCGCAACCATCGTGGGCCGGTTGGCAGAAAAGGAGGTCATGTCCCGGTGCACCCGGGGCGTCAACAGTACAGCATGGACCTCACATGCCTGCCGGGAGATGGCGACCTTCATCAAGGCTTCGCCAGGCGTGTTTGGTACCCCAGGGACAGAGAAGCCGAACTGCGATACTTCCGGCCTGGCTCTGCCCAAGGATTACTCAATCCTTGCGGCGGGTGCATATTCCGGGCGCGAACTGTCGTTCCAAATTGACCAAAGTGGATATATGGCTCACCAGGTCGATGCCACGGTAAATAGCCCGGAAAAACCTGTGGTGCTGATGCTTGGTGGTTCCAAGCCGATCATCTGGAGCATCAAATGGTCCCCTGGAACGAAGATCCTGGCGGTCGTGGTCAGTGGATCTTCTCGTCAGGCGGTTGCGGGATTGGAGCCAACTGTCCGGGTACTGAATAGCTCCTCTGATTTGGTGCCGAATCTAAATCCGAACAGAGCGCACGATGGGCTTCTAAGAATTGTAGGCCCGTGCGGAGAATGGACCGGCCAGTTGGCAAACCACGACTACTTTAACCTCGAGGATGTAGACCTCGTTGCGCGGCACCTATTCAGGCGACCTGCCGAGCACAAATATCGCGCCACGGATGGTCAAGTGCTCATTGGGAATCCATTGAAGACCGGCGCCGAATGGCTTAACTCCCCGGCAACAACACCAATGTCTTTCTATGACAAGAACGCGCCAGTCGCGGGCCGTGCCGCACTAGATGTGGCAGTTCAAAAGGGCCAGATCAGGGCTGCAACAGAAGAGGATTTCGACGCGGTGAGAGCCTGGAGGGGGCAACCTATCAAGGGAGGCCCTTATAAAACTCCAAGTTCGCCGTCTGGCAAAGTGTATGTCGTCATCAATGGCGTTACCTATAGCACACCGAGTCAATCTGAGGAAGCTAACGCGTATGTTGTGCTGAAACCTTTTGTCATTCCGGCCAATCTTCCCAACGGCGTAAGCTTAATCGTCCCCAAGGGCGTACCAAGGCCCACAGGTTTCTCTGGTTACATGGCCGTAACTGACATGAACGTCCCGTTGCCATCAGCCGGGCGAGCGGAACTCGAACAAGCCGGAAAGGCCGGCGCAACACATAAGTCCATGTCCATTGGTAAATGAATGTCTACAGATGCGTCTCACATTTTGGAACGTGCGCGTTGAGTGCTGCCAATTCATGGCCTGACAAATCGCGTCACGATTGAGAATCTCAGCAACTGATCAGCCGCAGAAGTTATAAGTAAGTCGTGTTGAATCATTTACAGACGATTGCGGACTCTCGCCGCAAACAGGGCAACGTCAGCAATGGGTCGGTTGTGTGAGTTCACCGGCGCGAGAAGCTGCCGTTCGACGTGAATCTCATCTGAACGGCAGGTGATCCGCGCATTGCAGCCCGAGTCTGGCCAGATGCCCAAGGTCGGCTATGGCCGATTTGCTGTCCGTGAGTCGCCGTATCGGGTGACTGCTCTACTCGGATATCTGCTCTTCTTCATGTCCGTCATTCTCCATGGTTTGACGGACTTTCTACCTTCAACTGGTACGGCCTACAGGGGGCAGGTCACGACCGACAGAAACCGGCACGGAGTAATTGATTCCGGTGCGATGGCCTCGATGATTCGCCAGTTGCCGCGAAACAAGAATTTCAGGTGTTGGCTGGGTAATGCAGATCGGGGGTCACCTTAACAAGCTGGGCTTCTGGAATGGCGCGCTTCACGTCCGCCAGTGCACTGTTGACCGCTTCGATAGCGGAAGGAGCTTCTCGGGTGAAATCAAGGTTGATACGCCCCTCCTGCCCAATCCCTACCAAGGCGTCGGTGCAGCCTTCCTTCCCGAGCCTTTCCACGATCGCATCGATTTCGGTGGCGGCGGATTTGATCGAAAATTCCAGCGAAAATTGATATTCACTCATCACTACCCTCCTGGAGTTGGCCTACTGGAGCAGGAGTAATCCCGAGGACAATTCCTGTGTTTGTTTTGCTGGCTGCTATAGCCGATAAGGCAAAGATTACTGCGATTCCGGAAGTGGAAACTCAACCTCAGGCAGCGGCGCCCGGCCCAGCGACTCCTAGAGGCGCAGAGGGTGAGTAGCGTCTCGATAGCCAGCCACTCGGATTTATTGCGCCGGATCTGTTCCGCGGGATTGCTTGAGCGGCAGCAATACGACGTAGATCTGTCGCACATACCACATACCTTCACTGACCGTTTGGGCCGACTTCCAAGCATTCGGCTGATAATGTCAAATAGCATAGAGGAGGGCAGTATTCCATCCGAGACCGCAGCAACAAGCGACCGCTGACTTGCGAGAGTTTTTAGTGAAGCCTTCGAAGGTAGTCCAAGACTTCATTCTCCTTGGCCAGCACTGCACAGCTAAACGCCTTGTCTAGGCCAACATTACCCGCGGTCACCAGAACGCGTAACGGGTTCTCCGTGAAGACGGCATCGTGATACGGAATCCCCGAACTCGCATGATGGATGTCGAGCAGATCGTGCCCATTGAACTTTCTGGTCCTATCCATGCGTACCGCAGCATGGCACATTGCGTACGCGTAGACCGTGGGTAAGCGCTGCGCCATGACTTTGGGGCGAAGTCGAAGCGCGTTAGTCAATCCCCTCAACATCGTCCGTGTTGCTTCCTCTGCCTGATCGATAGAAACAGTGGTGTCGCTTCCAGCGCTTCGGCAGAAAAGACGGAGCAACATTGTCTGGATCTCATCCTTAAAGAGATCAAGAACGCCAGCGCTCTCCGCCGCAAACGCCTGCTGAATGCTCCGTATCTCGTGCGCGTAACGTCGCATTGCAGCCGTGATCCTAGCGGCATTCTCCTCGTAGCGATCATCAATTGGCGGCAACGAATCTGCCTTGTCGGCCATTTCACGATGTGTGATACGCCATAAGAGGTCGACTGATGTTTTCTGCATTGCAGTATTGATCTCTGTGGGCAGCTCCCTTGCGATTGGAACCGTCACGCCCAGTACATAGCCGGACTTGACCCATACGCGATCTTTGAGCACCGGTGTCGGCTTGGCTATGTGAGGATGAGCGAGGAAGTGCTCGATCTCAGCAACTATACGATCTCGCTCCGACATGATGGCAACGCCGAGGCTCAATTCGTCGAGCAAGTCCGCCGAAGCTAGTCGTGTTTCGCAGTCCGTCTGCTTGGATAGTTCCATCCACGTGACGTCGCTTACAGGGCAGATCGCCGCGCCGTTTGAGACAAGGCTTCGAATGTGGGCGAGGATTTCGCCGTGGCTGTTGAGTCTCGCGCGGCCCATAGCGGCGTCGCGCAGGTGAATCCAGTAGCGTGTATCAAGAT
>JAUYSD010000185.1 GCA_030696505.1 Sulfuritalea sp.
GCGAGCCCATGCTGGTGGCGCAGCTGTCGAGCAGTGAGAGCAGGGTGGGCGCCGCTTCGCCGCGCAGGGTTTCCGAAATTTCCAGGTTGCGCCGGGTCGCGGCGTCGAGGCGCAGGACGGCGCCTTCGTGCTCGACGGTCAACTGCGTGACGTGGGCCAGCGCCTGCAGCTGCGTGGCCTGGGCGTAGCGGTAGAGCGCACCGGCGGCGGCCAGCCCGAGTTCCTCGTCATGGACGCCGAAGCCCGCCAGGTCACGGGTGCCGAAATGTTCGGCCAGCGCGTTGGCCGCGGCGCGCGCATCGAAATGCCAGTCGGGCAGATGCTGGCTGACTGCGCGGTGCTCCGGCACGCCGCTGCGCAGCGCGTCGGGCAACAGCAATTCCGCCGGACGCAGGCGCTCCAGATGCGCGGGCAGGGCGTCGAGCGAGGTTTCCAGCAAGCGCAGGTCGCCGTTGGCGAGGTTGAGCCAGGCCAGTCCGGCGCGCTGGCGGTCGATGGTCAGCGCCAGCAGCAGGCTGTCGCTGCGGTCGTCGAGCAGGTTGGCGTCGGTCAGTGTGCCGGGCGTGACGATGCGCGTCACGGCGCGCTCCACCGGGCCCTTGGCCAGCGCGGGGTCGCCGATCTGTTCGCAGATGGCCACCGAGACGCCGAGCTTGACCAGTTTCGCCAGGTAGCCGTCGACGGCGTGGTAGGGAATGCCGGCCATCGCGATTGGCTTGCCGGCCGACTGGCCGCGTGCGGTCAGCGTGATGTCGAGCAGGCGCGCGGCCTGCTGGGCATCCTCGTAGAACAGCTCGTAGAAATCCCCCATGCGGAAAAACAGCAGCTTGTCGGCATGGTCCGCCTTGGCGCGCAGCCATTGCTGCATTACGGGGGTGTGTGCCGCCAGTTCGGCGGCCGTCATGGCGGCCGACATCAGGCTCGGATTACGCCTTGAGCTTTGCGGTCAAATGGGGGGTGATGAGCTGCAGCAACTGCGCGAATATCTTCGGGTTGCCGCCGATGATGTTGCCGGTCTTCATGTAATTGGTTTCGCCGGCCAGGTCGCCGACCAGGCCGCCGGCCTCGGTGATCAGCAGCGTGCCGGCGGCCATGTCCCACGGCGAGAGGCCCAGCTCCCAGAAGCCGTCCATGCGGCCGCAGGCGACCCAGGCCAGATCCAGCGCGGCGGCGCCGGGGCGGCGCATGCCGGCGGTGCGCTGGGCGACATCGCGGAAAATCGCCAGATAGGCGTCGATGTGGTCGAACACGCGATAGGGAAAACCGGTGCCGATCAGCGCCTCGTCGAGCTTGCTGCGCTTGGCGACGCGAATGCGCTTTTCATTGACGAAGGCGCCGCCGCCCTTGCTGGCGGTGAATATTTCATTGCGGTTGGGGTCATACACCACGGCTTGCGTCATCACGCCCTTGTGTGCGAGGCCGATCGAAATAGCATACTGCGGCAGGCCGTGGATGAAGTTGGTGGTGCCGTCGAGCGGATCGATGATCCATTGGTATTCGCTGTCTGCGCGGGTGCCGGCCAGGCCGGACTCCTCTGCTAGAATTCCATAGGCCGGATAGGCATCGCGCAGTACTTCGAGGATCGCGGCTTCCGCGGCGCGGTCGACCTCCGTGACGTAATCACTCTGCTGTTTCACGTCGATCCTCAGCTTGTCGACGTCGAGACTGGCGCGGTTGATGATCTGGCCGGCGCGACGCGCGGCTTTGACGGCAATATTTAGCGTGGGATGCATGAATTTTTAAGGCGGAGCAAGCCAGGAGGGGCGCATTTTGCGCACGAAGTCTGCAATTCTATCCCGGGATACCGTCCCGACCCAAGGGGACCGGGACACATAATATGAGCACCACGCCATTGTCCGCTCCTGCCGTCCTCGATCGCATCCGCGTGGTGCTCTCGCATCCCAGCCATCCGGGCAACATCGGCGCCGCGGCGCGGGCGATGAAGACCATGGGTCTGTCGCAGCTGGTGCTGGTAAATCCCAAAGCCTTTCCCGACGCCCAGGCCGATGCCATGGCGGCGGGCGCCACCGACCTGCTGGTGCAGGCCGAGGTCGTGACTTCCCTGGCGGAGGCTTTGAGCGGCACCGTGCTGGCCATGGCCATGACGGCGCGGCGGCGCGAGCTGGCGGTGCCGGCGCTGTGGGCCCGCGACGGTGCCGCGGAACTGGTGGCCATGGCCGCAACCGGGGATGTCGCGCTGGTGTTCGGCAACGAGACTTCGGGACTTTCCAACGACGAACTGGCGATGTGCCGGCGCTGGGCGATGATTCCGGTCAACGCCGAATTCAGTTCCCTGAATCTTGCCGCCGCGGTGCAGGTGATGTGCTACGAGCTGCGCCTGGCGGCGCTCGATCCCGGCCTGCCGCCGGCCATCTCCGGTGCCGGGCTGCTCGCCAGCCATGACGAGGTGGAGGGCTTGATCGCGCATATCGAACGTGCCGCGGTGTCCAGCGAGTTTCTCGACCCGGCCAGCCCGAAGCGCCTGATTGCGCGTCTGCGGCGCATGTTTTCCCGCGCCGGGCCGGAGAAGGAGGAGGTCGCGATCCTGCGCGGGCTGTTCGCGGCGTTGGAAAAAGGCTTGAGCGCCCCATCTGGAGTGGATACGGCGAAATCTTCGCGCAAAGTCGACAACTGAATTGCGAATAAAAGCTTGACCCCGACGCTCGGGATTTCTACCATTTCAGAAAGTACTAATGGACCAACCGGATCAATCCATGTTCTCCCGTCTGCGTGAAGATATTTCCTGCGTTTTCGAACGCGACCCGGCCGCCCGTTCCACCTGGGAGGTGTTGACCTGCTATCCGGGTTTTCACGCCCTGACGCTGCATCGCGTTTCGCACTGGCTGTGGGGCGCGCGCATGCGCTGGCTGGCGCGCTTTGTCTCGCATTTCACGCGCTGGATCACCGGCATCGAGATTCATCCCGGCGCGACCATCGGCCGGCGTGTGTTCATCGACCATGGCATGGGTGTGGTCATCGGCGAGACCGCGGTGATCGAGGACGAATGCACGCTGTATCACGGCGTCACGCTGGGCGGCACCTCGTGGAACAAGGGCAAGCGGCATCCGACCTTGCAGCGCGGCGTGGTAATCGGCGCCGGCGCCAAGATTCTGGGGCCCATCACCCTCGGTCAGGGCGCCAAGGTCGGGTCGAACGCCGTGGTGGTGCGCGACGTGCCGCCGGGTGCGACGGCGGTGGGTATCCCGGCGCGGATCATCGAGGACCGCAGCGAGATCGACCGCGAGGTCAAGGCCGGCCAGATGGGCTTCTCCGCCTATGCCGTGACCCGTGCCGAGGACGATCCGCTGGCGCAGGCGATTCACGGCCTGCTCGATCATGCGGTGGAAACCGACCGCAGGATAGAGGCCTTGCTGAAGACCATGGCAAAGTCGGGGGTATCGCTGGAAGACGACGTGGCCACGGCCGACAAGTTCGATCCGAACTATTTGTCGAAGATAGTTGACTAAAATGATCGGGATACAATATAGTTGATTGAAACGCTCAGGTATTGTTCCTGCAGCGTTTCCAACGTAACCACCCGACGGAGATTTCTCATGAGACTGACGACCAAAGGACGTTTTGCCGTAACCGCGATGATCGATCTTGCCCTGCGCCAACATACCGGTCCGGTCACTCTGGCCGGCATTAGCGAGCGGCAGAAGATTTCCCTTTCCTATCTTGAGCAGCTTTTCGGCAAATTGCGTCGCCGCGAGCTGGTATCGAGCGTGCGCGGACCCGGCGGCGGCTATTGCCTGGCCAAGCCGCTGGAAGGCGTCTCGGTGGCCGACATCATCCATGCCGTCGATGAGTCGCTCGATGCGACGAATTGCGGCGGCAAGGGCAATTGCGCCGAAGACCAGCGTCCCTGCATGACCCACGAGCTGTGGACCAGTCTGAACGAAAAAATGTTCGACTATCTGAGTTCGGTCACCTTGGCTGAACTGGTAGCCCAGCAACGCGAGAAGACAGGCGCCGCTGCGGTGTTGCATGACGAACGGCCCTTGCGCCGCGTCCGTCGTCCGGCCGAGGACCTCGTCGCTGCCTGATTGCGCCACGAGTCTGCCGCCATGTTCGCTCCTGTCTACTTGGATCACAACGCCACCACGCCGCTGGACCCGCGCGTGCTGGAAGGCATGTTGCCTTACCTGCGCGAGCAGTATGGCAATGCCTCCAGCCGCCACGAATACGGCCGCGCGGCGCGGCGCGCGATCGACGAGGCGCGGCAGCGGGTGGCGTATGCCGTGGGTGCCCATCCGACCGAAGTGGTGTTTACCAGCGGCGGCTCGGAGGCCAACAATCTTTTCGTCAAGGGCGCTGCGGCTTGCCTCAAGCCCGGCGTCGTGGCGATCTCGGCCATCGAACATCCCTGCGTGCGCGAACCGGCGAAAGCTTTGCAGCGCGCCGGCTGGACGCTGCGCGAGATCGCCGTCGATGTAAATTGCCGTGTCGCCAGCGCCAACTTTCGAGCCGTGCTCGAAGAAAAGCCGGCGCTGGTTTCGGTCATGCTGGCCAATAACGAAACCGGCGTGGTACAGGACATTGCCGCTCTGGCGGCCCAGGTCAAACCCATCCGGGCGTGGTTCCACACCGATGCAGTGCAGGCTTTCGGCCGGCGTCCGGTGGATTTCCGTGCCTTGAGCGGCGCCGGCGTGCATGCCCTGACGCTTTCCGCGCACAAGCTGGGCGGACCGAAGGGCGCCGGCGCGCTGGTGGTGGACAAGCGCGTCGAACTGCAGCCGCTGATCGCCGGCGGTGGTCACGAACGCGGCCTGCGCTCGGGCACCGAGAATGTTGCGGCAATCGTCGGTTTCGGCCTTGCCGCGGAACTGGCGGTCGCGCGACTCGATCAAAACAGCAGGGGCTTGGCTGTTCTGCGTGCGGAACTCGAGGCCGGGCTGGTGGCGCAGGGTGCGACGATATTCGGTGCCGGCGCCGAGCGTCTGCCGAATACGAGTTATTTTGCGTGTCCGGGCATCGATGGCGAGACGCTGGTGGGCAAGCTCGATCGCGCCGGCTTTGCCGTGGCAGCAGGGGCGGCCTGTTCCAGCGCTAGTCCGGAACCCTCGCATGTGCTTCTGGCGATGGGCATCCCATCCTCGCTGGCGCGTGGCGCCGTGCGGGTGAGCCTGGGACCGGACAATACCGCGACGCAGGTGCGTGATTTTCTGGCCGCACTAAATACTACAATCTTGCAACTCAGGGGCCTGACTGCCCTTACAAGCTGAACTGGAGAAACTGGTAATGAAAGCAGGCATGAAACTGCCGGTGTACCTCGACTACTCGGCGACCACGCCGGTGGATCCGCGCGTGGCGGCGAAAATGATCCCTTGGCTGACCGAGCACTTCGGCAACCCGGCCTCGCGTTCTCATTCTTATGGCTGGGAAGCCGAGAAGGCCGTCGAGGAAGCGCGCGAGGAAGTCGCCGCGCTGGTCGGTGCGGATTCCAAGGAAATCATCTGGACCTCGGGCGCCACGGAATCCAACAACCTGGCGATCAAGGGCGCGGCGCATTTCTACGCCGGGACCAAGGGCAAGCACATCATTACCGTTTCGACCGAGCACAAGGCGGTGCTGGATACCGTCAAGGAACTGGAACGCCAGGGCTTCGAGGCGACTTACCTGGTGCCGCAGGAGAATGGCCTGATCACCGTCGAGCAGTTCAAGGCGGCGTTGCGCCCCGATACCGTGGTGGCTTCGGTGATGGCGGTGAATAACGAGATCGGGGTGATTCAGCCCTTGGTCGAGATCGGCGAAATCTGTCGCGAAAAGGGCGTGATGTTCCACGTCGATGCGGCACAGGCCACCGGCAAGATGCCGATCGACCTGTCCAGGCTGAAGGTCGACCTGATGTCCTTCTGCGCGCACAAGACCTACGGCCCCAAGGGCATCGGCGCGCTCTACGTCAGGCGCAAGCCGCGTGTCCGGCTCGAAGCACAGATGCACGGCGGCGGCCACGAGCGCGGCATGCGCTCGGGCACCCTGGCGACGCATCAGATCATCGGCATGGGCGAGTGCTTCCGCCTCGCGCGCCTGGAAATGGCCACCGAAAACGAGCGCATCCGCATGCTGCGCGACAAGCTGCTCAAGGGGCTCACGGACATCGAGGAAACCTATGTCAATGGCGACATCGAGCAGCGCGTGCCGCACAACCTGAACGTCAGCTTCAACTTCGTCGAAGGCGAGTCGCTGATCATGGCGATCAAGGACATCGCCGTGTCGAGCGGTTCGGCCTGTACCTCGGCCAGCCTGGAGCCCTCCTACGTGCTGCGCTCGCTGGGCCGCTCGGACGAACTGGCGCACAGCTCGATCCGCTTCACGCTCGGCCGTTTCACGACGGAAGAGGAGATCGATTTCACCATCAAGCTGCTGCACGACAAACTGGGCAAGCTGCGCGAACTGTCGCCCCTCTGGGAAATGTACAAGGACGGTGTTGATCTCAACAGCGTCCAATGGGCGGCACACTGAGGAAACCATCATGGCATATAGCGAAAAAGTACTGGATCACTACGAAAACCCGCGCAACGTGGGTTCCTTCAACAAGGACGACGAAGGCATCGCCACCGGCATGGTCGGCGCACCGGCCTGTGGCGACGTCATGAAACTGCAGATCAAGGTCGGCAAGGACGGCATCATCGAAGATGCCAAGTTCAAGACCTACGGTTGTGGCTCGGCGATCGCCTCTTCGTCGCTGGTGACGGAATGGGTCAAGGGCAAGACGCTGGATCAGGCCCTGGACATCAAGAACACCCAGATTGCGGAAGAGCTTGCTCTGCCGCCGGTAAAAATTCACTGCTCGATCCTCGCCGAGGATGCAATCAAGGCCGCCGTGGCCGACTATAGAAAGAAACAGGGAGCCTGATCATGCCGGTGACACTTTCCGAACCTGCGGCGCAACACGTCGCCAATTTCATCGCCAAGCGTGGCAAGGGCGTCGGCATCCGTCTGGGCGTCAAGACCTCGGGCTGTTCCGGCATGGCCTACAAGCTGGAATTCGCCGATGCATCGGAGCCGGAAGACCATATCTTCGAAAGCCATGGCGTCAAGGTGCTGGTCGATCCGAAAAGCCTGCCCTATCTCGACGGCACCGAGCTCGACTACACTCGGGAAGGCCTGAACGAGGGCTTCAAGTTCAATAACCCGAATGTCAAGGATGCCTGCGGCTGCGGCGAGTCGTTCAATACCTGATGCTCGTTCGATGACCACATTCGACCTGAATTTCGCTGCCGATCATTTCACCTTGTTCGGCTTGCCGCGTGCGCAGTCGCTCGATCTGGAAAGCCTCGAGAACAGTTTTCGCGCAGTTCAGGCCCAGGTGCATCCGGACAAGCACGCCCATGCCGGCGATGCCGACCGGCGCCTGGCCATGCAATGGGCGACGCGGGTCAATGAAGCCTTCCAGACGCTCAAGTCGCCGGGCAAGCGTGCACGCTATCTGTTGAGCCTGCTTGGGCACGATCCGCAGATCGAAAGCAACACCGCGATGCCGACGGAGTTTCTGATCAGCCAGATGGAACTGCGCGAAGCGGTGATCGAGGCGCGTGCCACAGCCAACGAGGATGCCCTGGATGCGGTCCGCCTGCGCCTGTTGAATGAAATCAAGGTCGAATACCAGCGTCTTGCCGAACTGATCGACGTCGCGAAGGATTTCGCGGCGGCGGCCAATCTGGTGCGGCAACTCATGTTTCAGGAAAAACTGCTGAACGAAATCGACGACGCGCTCGAAGCCGTCACTGCTTAAAAGAACAATATGGCACTTCTTCAGATTGCGGAGCCGGGGGAATCCGCCGCGCCCCATGAGCATCGTCTTGCGGTAGGCATTGATCTCGGGACCACCAACTCGCTGGTCGCGACCGTCAGAAGCGGCATGAGCGTGGTGCTCAACGACATGCAGGGACGGCCGCTGCTGCCCTCGGTGGTCGCCTATGCCGCCGACGGCAGCGTCGAAGTGGGTTACGGCGCCGAGGCGAAACAGTCGATCGATCCCAAGAACACCATCATTTCCGTCAAGCGTTTCATGGGCCGCGGCCGGCACGACATCGCTCACGTCGAAACCCTGCCCTATGATTTTGTCGATACCGAGGGCATGGTCAAGCTGAAGACCGTCGCCGGCATCAAGAGCCCGGTCGAAATCTCGGCCGAGATCCTCAAGACCGTGCGCAATCGTGCCGAGGCTTCGCTGGGCGGCGAATTGACCGGCGCCGTGATTACCGTCCCGGCCTACTTCGACGACGCCCAGCGCCAGGCCACCAAGGATGCGGCACGCCTTGCCGGACTGAATGTGCTGCGTCTGCTCAATGAACCGACGGCGGCCGCGATCGCCTATGGCCTGGACAATGCTGCCGAGGGCATCTACGCGGTATTCGACCTCGGCGGCGGCACCTTCGATATTTCGATCCTGCGCCTGTCCAAGGGAGTCTTCGAGGTCATGGCCACCGGCGGAGATTCGGCACTGGGCGGTGACGACTTCGATCATCGGATCTTCTGCTGGATCATCGAGCAAGCCAATCTGACGCCGCTTTCGCCGCAGGACGCGCGCCTGCTGCAAATGCGCGCCCGCGAAGCCAAGGAGCAACTGTCGCAGCACGGACGGGTGCCGATCACGGTCAAGCTCGGCAGCGGCGAATACGTCGATCTGACGCTGACCACCGAAGTGTTCACCGAGATTACCCGCACCCTGGTGCAAAAGACCCTGGTGCCGACCAAGAAGGCCTTGCGCGACGCCGGCCTGACGGTCGACGAGGTGCGCGGCGTGGTCATGGTCGGCGGCTCGACGCGCATGCCGCAGATCCAGCATGCCGTGGCCGAGCTGTTCAAGCAGGAGCCGCTCAACAACCTCGATCCGGAAAAGGTGGTGGCGCTGGGCGCGGCGACCCAGGCCAACCTGCTGGCGGGCAACCGCGCCGCCGGCGACGACTGGCTGCTGCTCGACGTGATCCCCCTCTCCCTCGGCCTGGAAACCATGGGCGGCCTGGTGGAAAAAGTCATCCCGCGCAACTCGACGATCCCGATTGCGCGTGCGCAGGACTTCACCACCTTCAAGGACGGCCAGACCGCGATGTCGATCCAGGTCGTCCAGGGCGAACGCGAACTGGTGTCCGACTGTCGCAGCCTGGCGCGCTTTGAGTTGCGCGGCATACCGCCGATGGTGGCCGGAGCTGCTCGGATTCGCGTCACCTTCCAGGTGGATGCCGACGGTTTGCTCTCGGTCA
>JAUYSD010000257.1 GCA_030696505.1 Sulfuritalea sp.
TACCAGTTCTTCGACATCCGCTCGGTGACCTCGGCGAATAGGGTTTGCGTGGTGGCATTGAACGCCACCAGGCTCTTGAAATCGCGCGCGGAGTGGCTGTAGCCCAAGTTGACGAAGGTATCGGGGCGCGGCAGGTAGCCCAGGTTCAGGCCGTAGGTCGCGCCGGTATAGCTGAATGAAGCGAGATTGGCCTTGTTGTCCTCATAGTCGGCAAGCCCCTTGAGCCACAAGGTCTGGTTCAATTGCTTCTTGATTTCAAGGCTTGCGCCGACACCATTGGAATCGCGTTCGCTTTGCCGGGTATCGCGACGGAAGCCGCGCCCCATGATCTGGCCTGACCAGGTCGGCGACAACTGCCGGTAAATCCCAGCGCTCGCCATCAGCATCGAACTGTTGAGGTTGTCGAACTTGTTGTAGACAGCCGTGAGCGCGCCGGCCTGGGCGATGAAATAGTTGGTTTGCGCATCGTCCAGCGGCTTGAAATACACGGCGGACGCGCTAAGCGAAAGAAAGTTGTCGCTCCGCTGATTCGCCTTGGTCGGCGTATCGGGCGAGCCGTTGACATTGCTGTCATTCGACAGTCGAGCGCCTGCATTCAAGGTGACCTCGGCGTAAGCCGGGCTGATCAGTGCGGCAAGCACTCCGACCACGAGCGCAGTTGACAAGGTTTGGTGGGGACTGAATCGCATCGGTATGTCCTTATCGTTGGATCGCGGATCGCAAAGTACCGACAGATTCAGGCGCGCAATACCGCTCCCACACCGGATCGGAATTGCAGACAAGGGATTTGACGCCTTATCTTGCCGACCTTGGCGGGATGGGCGCCAGGCAGGAGGTGCGACCATACTCTCTTCCGTGCCCGTTTGGGTTTTCCACTTCGGCGGCTGGGCGACGGTCGCCGATCGAGAGCACCGGCTACGCCACGGCAGCAACATCGCCCGCCAGGAATTCGCGGCATAATCCCGCTGGCTCGATAGACAAGACGCCGAGGAACTCATGACCAACGAATACATATTTTTCGATGCGGCACTGCGCGACCGCTTCGTCGGCTTCCTCGCCGCGCGCGGCATTCCGGGCGAGTTGCGGGCCGATGCGATGGAGGGTTTCGTCGTGGCCCTGGCCGACGATCTGGACGACGATCTGGAGGAGGCCATCGAGGACGAATATACGACGCTGATGGAAGTGCAACGCGACCTGGTCGAAGCCGCCGACGGCGACAACACGCTCGCGCTGATGGCCGTCGCCATCACGCTGCCCGACGGCCAGCCCGGCGTGGTGCGAATTCCGGCGCGCCACGCGCGCCGCCTGTTCGCCCACTTTTCCGTCGAGGAGGTGCATGAACTGGTCGCCGCCATCGCGCAAAGCGTGGCGAATCCGGTGACGGGGCCGCTATGCCAAAGAGATTACCCGGCGCCGTGACAAGCGTACCGAAGGAATTGTGCAATGTGCGAACTGTTCGGCTATAGCAGCGAGCGCGAGCAGAACCTGAGCCGCTGGCTGATGCCGTTTCGCCAACGCGGCGGCGGCAATGCCGACAACCCGGACGGCTGGGGCGTGGCCTCCTGGCATGAAGGCGCCGCCCGCCTTAGCAAGTCGTCCGAACCGGGTTTTCGCAGTGAGCAGTTCGCGCGCGTGGCCGGCGAACTCAGCACCCGCCTGGCCATCGCCCATGTGCGCAAGGCGCGGCATCCGCCGGTGCCGGGCATGCTCAACACCCATCCCTTCATCCATGCCTGCTGCAATCGCGAATGGGTCTTCGCGCACAACGGCATGGTGCCCGAGGTCATCGCCTGGCAGACCACCGGGCCGCTGTGCCTGCCGGACGGCGAGACGGATTCCGAATATGCCTTCTGCCATTTGCTGACCGGCATCGCCGAGGCCTACGAGCAAGCACAGCGGCCGGCATGGCTGGCCCGCCTGGCGCAGCTGACGGAAAAGATCGCGGCGCTGGGCAAGTTCAATTTCCTGCTCTCCGACGGGCAGGAGCTGATTGCCTACGGCCATGACCGGCTGCATGGCCTCGAACTCGACGACGAGTCCGGACGCCAGGTCATCATCGCCACCGAGCCGCTGAGCGCCGGGCCGTGGCAGCCCTTCGCGGCACGGGAACTGCGCGTGTATCGCGACGGCCGGCAGATCGCGCGGCTGGGCGGCGTGGCAGCGGATTCGACCGCGGCGCGCTGACGGCCCCCTCAGGCCAGCTGCTGGCGCAGTTCCGCCAGATAGCGCAGGCCGGCGATCGCGCGGCTGCCGTACCAGGAGACCATTTCGCCGTCGATGCGAGTCACCGGCCGCTGCGCCAGCGCGGCGACTTCGGCCATATCGCGCGCGCTGAAGGCGTAGGGCTCCGAGGGCAGCAGCACGCGGGCGACACCATTCAGCCACGGCGCATCCCAGGCGAACTGCGGAAAGCGTGCCGGAGCTTCCGCCGGCAGCGTGTCCCAGCCGGCGGCGGCGAGCATCGAGGAAATATAGGTGTCGCACCGCACGGTCATCCAGGGCTCGCGCCAGATCGGATAGAGCACGGCCTCGCGTGGCAGTGTGGCGCTCACGGCGGCAAGCTCCTCGCGCGCCGTGGAGAATTCCGCGGCAAGTCGCGCAGCCTCGCCGCCGCGACGGAAGATGCCGCCGATCAGCGCATACAGGGCCAGGTTGTCAGCCACGGTTTGCGGATGCACGACGACGACATGGGGCACGAATTCCATGATGGCCTCCACCGCCTTGCGGCGGTTTTCGTCGATGTCGGCGATGACGTGGCTGGGCGCCAGTTGCCGCAGCACGTCGAGCTTGACGTCCTTGGTGCCGCCGACCTTGGGCACGCGGCGCAGTTTCTCTTTGGGATGGACGCAGAAACCGGTACGGCCGACCAGGCAATCGGCGAGGCCGAGGTCGCAGACCAGTTCGGTCAGGCTCGGCACCAGGCTGACGATACGCGGCGCGCCGTCGTATGGCGGATGTTCGCGCCCCAGTGCGTCGACCGGCATCACAGTTCGAGGCCGCGCGGCTTCCTGCCGGCGCGGGCGAACAGGGCATCGAACAGCGGATTGGGCAGCAGGCGCAGCAGCTTGGCCACCACGCCCATCTGCCAGGGAATCACCGTGTAGCTGCTGCCGCGGGCGATGGCGCGGGCAAAGCGCCGCGCCGCGGCGTCGGCCGGCAGCAGGAAGGGCATCGGGTAGGGATTTGCGGCCGTCATCGGCGTCGCGATATAGCCGGGCGCGATGGTGACGACCTTGACCCCGCTGCCGCGCAACTCGCCGCGCAGGGCTTCGAGATAGGCGATGGTCGCCGCCTTCGAGGCCGAATAGGCGCCTGCCCCGGGCAGGCCACGAATGCCGGCGACCGAGGCGATGCCGACCAGGCGCCCGCTGCCGCGCGCCTTCATCGCGGCGATGAAGGGCTGCAGGGTCTGCGCCATGCCGATTACATTGACCTCGAAGACGCGGCGCAAGGCGGGCAGATCGCCGGCATCGTCAGCCAGGGTGCCGACCGAAACGCCGGCATTGGCGATCACAATGTCCGGGCAGCCGCAGCGCGCGATGAAATCCGCGGCGGCTGCCTGCAGCGCCGCCGCGTCGGCGACATCGAGCGCGTAGCAGGCGTGGCTGCCGGGGAGTCCTGCGGCCAGTTCCAAGAGTTGCCGCTGGCGACGCGCCGCCAGGCCCAGGGTGGCGCCCGCCTGCGCGTAGTGGCGGGCCAGCGCCGCGCCGATGCCGCTCGAAGCACCGCTGATGAAGACGCGCACCGCGGTCTACTTGCGCCCGGTTTCGGCGCGCACGCCGTCGATCAACTGATCGAGGAGCACGATCAGCTCGCCGTAGGTGCCCGGCGTGATCGCCTGGTAGCGGCCGTGCACCACCATCGCCGGAACGCCGCTGAGGCCGGCGGCCTTGGTCAGCTCGCGGGCATGGCGGATGCGGCTCTCGACGCCGAAGGAAGTCCAGGTCTCCTTGAATCTGGCGGCGTCGACGCCCTTCGTCGCAACCCACTCGAACAGCACTTCTTCCTTGTCGAGGCGCTTGCGCTCGAGGTGAATCGCGTTGAACGCCTCGGCGTGCAGCCGATCCAGCAGGTTCATGGCTTCCAGCGTGTAGTACAGCCTGGCGCCCGGCGTCCATTTGTTGTTGGGGAAAACGGCCGGCACGCGCCGGAATACGACATCGGCCGGCAGCTTCCTGACCCAGGGCATGAGCACCGGCTCGAAATCGAAACAATGCGGACAGCCGTACCAGAAGAATTCGGTGACCTCGATCTTGTTCCGCTCGGCGGCCAGGGGCGGATTGATTTCGCGGAAGTCGCGCCCTTCCTTCAGCTCCGCCGCGCCCGCGCCCGGCGCCAGGCACAGGCCGAGCACCGCCAAGACTGCCGCCACACGGCCACGCCATGCGCCCATCGCCGCGTCCTATTCGACCTTCTGCTTGATGACGCTGCCCTGCAATCCGCTGTGGGTCAACAGCGCCCGCGCCCGGTTCATCTCGTCGACATCTCGGTAGGGGCCGACGCGCACGCGATGCATGGTGCCCTTGTCGGGAATCACGACTTCCTGCACGCTGGCATCGAGCCCGGTCAGCGCAAGCTTGGCCTTGAGGTTGTCGGCGTCGGCCGCCTTCTGGAAGGAACCGACCTGCAGGAAGAAGATTTCCACGGGCGCCGGCTTGGCTTCGGCCACAGGCGCCGCGGCCGACCCCGCTGCGGACGCCGCCGGTTTGGCGGCGCCGGGTGCGGCTGGAGCGGCCGGCGCGGCCGCCGGCTTGCCTTCGAGGATGTTGTAAAAATCGAAGCGCTGACGCTCGGCCGGCTTGTCGCCGGGCTTGCCGGGCAGCGCCGCCGGCGTCTGCTCTGCGCTCCCGCCGTTGCCATTGCGGGGCGCGCCCTCGTACTTGTTCTGGAAGGGCAGCGGCGATTTGTTGAGCATCCAGACCACGCCGAAGGACAGCAGGACGCCGATCACCAGGCCGATGAATACGCCGAGCAGCGTGCTGCCGCCGTTCTTTTTCTGCGCTGCGCGCGGCTTTGCCGCGGCGCGCGAGGATTGGTCGAATTTGCCCATGGTCACATGCTCACCGGTTGCGAAACGCCCAGCAGGGAGAGTCCGTTCTGCAGCACCTGCCGCGTCGCCAGGGCCAGGGCCAAACGCGCCTCGCGCATTGCCTGATCGTCCACCAGCACCCGCTCGGCGTTGTACCAGCTGTGGAAATCGCCGGCCAGGTCTTTCAGGTAGAAGGCCAGCGCGTGCGGCGCATAGTCGCGCGCCGCCTGCTGGATCAGCTCGGGGAATTCGGCCAGACGCGCGCACAGCGCGTATTCGCGCTCGTGCTGCAGCGGCACCAGATCGACCGCGGCCAGCGCCGCCGCGTCGCCGTCCCACTGCGCCAGCACCGAGCAGATGCGGGCGTGAGCGTACTGGACGTAATACACCGGGTTGTCGTTGCTCTGCGACTTGGACAGGTCGAGGTCGAAGTCCAGCGCCTGGTCGCACTTGCGCAGCATGTAGAAGAAGCGGCAGGCGTCGTTGCCGACTTCGGCACGCAGCTGGCGCAGCGTGACGTACTCGCCGGAACGCGTGGACATCGAAACCTTGTGCCCGTCGCGGAACAGGCTGACGAACTGCACCAGGGTCACCTCGAGCCGATCGGCATCGGCGCCGGAGGCGGCCAGCGCACCCTTGACGCGCGGGATGTAGCCGTGATGGTCGGCGCCCCAGACGTCGATCACCTTGTCGAAGCCGCGCTCGAACTTGTTCAGGTGGTAAGCGATGTCCGATGCGAAATAGGTGTAGATGCCGTTGTCGCGCTGCACCACGCGGTCCTTCTCGTCGCCGAAGGCGGTCGACTGGAACCACTTGGCGCCGTCCTGGGTATAGATATGGCCGGATTTTTCCAGCGCCGCGACGGCGCGCGCCACCATGCCCGTGTCGTAGAGGCTGCGCTCGGAAAACCAGACGTCGAAATGCACGCCGAATTCTTCGAGGTCGGCGCGGCAATCGGTCAGCTGCTCGTTCAGCACATGGCTGTGCACATAGGCCCAGTCTTCGCCGAGCAGATCCTTGCCGGCGAGGATCAGGCCGTCGAGGCGCAGCTCGTCGTCTTCCGTCTGCGGCAGGCACGCCAGCACGGCTTCGGCCGGATGCACGTAGCGGTCGCCATGGGCCTGCTTGATCTGCTCCGCCATCTCGATCACATAGCCGCCCTGATAGGCGTTGGGCGGGAAGGGCACCGGCTCGCCGAACAGTTCCAGATAGCGCAGCCAGGCCGAAACGGCGAGGATGTCCATCTGCCGGCCGGCGTCATTGACGTAGTACTCGCGCGTCACCTCGAAACCGGCGAAAGCCAGGAGCGAGGCCAGGCTGGCGCCGTAGGCCGCGCCGCGGCCATGGCCGACATGCAGCGGACCGGTGGGGTTGGCGGAAACGAACTCGACCTGCAGGCGGCGTGCGGCACGACCGTTCTTCGCCGGACCGTGGCCGAAATTCTTTCCGGCAGCGAGCACGGCGCCGACCACGGCGCTGCGCGCCGCCGGCGTCAGGGTGAAATTGATGAAGCCGGCACCGGCAATCTCGGCCTTCGTCACATACGGCGAAGGCGGCAGCTCGCGCACCAGGCGTTCGGCAATCTGGCGCGGATTGGTTTTCAGTTCGCGTGCCAGTTGCATCGCCAGATTGCTAGCGAAATCGCCATGGCTAGCCTGCTTGGGACGTTCGAGGATGATTTCGGTCAGGCCCTGTCCGGGCGCCACGCTGGTCAGTGCGGCACGCAGCAGGCCGGTGAGATGCCGACGGGCATCGAAGACGGGGGAAGTCGGGGTGCGGGATGCGGTCATATCAAGAGTACACGGGGTGTTTCCGAGTCTTTCAATGGGCCGTGAATTATACTTCTCGTTTTAGCTAAGGCCGCTGCGCTTAACGCCGATAATGCCGGCGTTGGCCTCCCCTGAAACCTCGTTCAACGTCCGCCCCAGCCCCCGTGCGCATCTTCCGCCTGATCCGTATCGCCCGCGTCGCCTACCTCTACGGGCTCGACAGCCTCGTGCTCGAACACGAGATCGAACCCGGCTTGCGCACGCGCCTGCTGTTTGCGGCGCAAAGGCTGATGTTCTGGCGCGCCAATTCGGAACGGATGCGGGCGCCGCGCGCGGTACGC
>JAUYSD010000303.1 GCA_030696505.1 Sulfuritalea sp.
CCTCTTCGCCCGCGAACTGACACCCGACCAGTGCGGCAAGATGGAGTATCGCGTCAGGGTATTTCCCACCCACCCCTTGCTCACCCATCCCTTCGAGATGGGCATGATGCTCTGGCTGTAGAGGCATGACCATGAAGCCCGCCATGAGCGCCGCCTGGCAAGCCCTGACCGATGCCGCCCGGGCCGGGCGCAGCGTTCATTTGCGCGACATGTTTGCCGCCGACAGCCAGCGCTTCGCCAGCTTTTCAGTCTCGTGGAACGACTGGCTGCTGGACTACTCGAAACAGCGCGTCACGCAGGAAACCATGGCGCTGCTCGAAGGGCTTTGGCAGACCGCCGACGTCCCGGGCTGGATCGCGCGCATGCGTGCCGGCGAGCCGATCAACCACACCGAGGGCCGCGCCGCGCTGCACATCGCGCTGCGCCATCCGGCCGGGCCGGTGATGCACGACGGGCAGGACGTGATGCCCGCGGTCCATGCCGAGCTGGACAAGATGCGCCGCTTTGCCGGCGAAATCCACGGCCGCCACTGGCGCGGCGCCACCGGCGAACCGATCAGCGACATCGTCAACATCGGCATCGGCGGCTCCGATCTCGGCCCGCGCATGGCCACCCAGGCCCTGGCCGCCTTTCGCCACCCCGAGATCCGCGTGCATTACGTGGCCAACCTCGACGGCGCCGACCTGGCCACGGTGCTGGCCACGGTGCAGCCGCGCACCACCCTGTTCGTCATCGCCAGCAAGACCTTCACCACGCAGGAGACCATGCAGAACGCCGCCTCGGCGCGTCACTGGCTGGTTCATGCGCTGGGCGAAGCGGCCGTGGCCCGGCATTTCGTCGCGGTGTCCACCAACCTCGCCGAAGTCGCGCGCTTCGGCATCGAGCCGGACAACGCCTTCGCCTTCTGGGACTGGGTCGGCGGCCGCTACTCGCTGTGGTCGACGATCGGCCTGCCGCTGGTGCTGGCGGTCGGCTTCGACAATTTTCGTCAGTTGCTGGCCGGCGCGCACGCCATGGACGAGCACTTCTTCGCGGCACCGCCGGCGCAGAATCTGCCGGGCCTGCTGGCGCTGCTGGAAATCTGGAACAGCAATTTTCTCGGCGCCGACAATCGCGCCGTGCTGCCCTACAGCCAGTCGCTGGGACTGCTGCCGCGCTACCTGCAGCAACTCGAAATGGAATCCAACGGCAAGCAGGTCGACCGTCAGGGTCAGGCGCTGGGCTGCGCCACGGCGCCGGTGCTCTGGGGCGAGGCCGGCACCAACGGCCAGCATGCCTTCTACCAGTTGATCCACCAGGGCGGGCGACCGGTGCCCTGTGAATTCATCGCCTGCCGCGAGCCGGACTTCGACCTGCCGGGCCACCACGAAAAACTGCTGGCCAACTGTTTCGCCCAGAGCGAGGCCCTGATGCGCGGCAAGACCCTGGCCGAAACCACGGCCGCGCTCACCGCGAGCGGCATGAGCGCCGACCAGGTGGCCATGCTCGCGCCCTACCGCAGCTTCCCCGGCAACCAGCCCTCGACCACCCTGCTGCTGCCGCGCCTCGACCCCTTCAACCTCGGTGCCCTGCTGGCCCTCTACGAACACAAGGTCTTCGTGCAAAGCATCATCTGGGACATCAATCCCTTCGACCAGTGGGGCGTGGAATACGGCAAACAGCTGGCCAGCCGCCTGCTGCCGGTGATCCTCGGCACCGCGTCCGCCGATCAGCTCGACAGTTCCACCGCGGGACTGGTGGCTGCCTGCAGAAACCCGCCGCGGGGTGACCGTGACTGAAGCCTGCCGCCACGGCACGGCGCAGGCGTCGGAGCGCCTGGAACGATGAAAATCCTCTTCGTCACTCCGGAGCTCGCGCCCTGGGTCAAGACCGGCGGCCTCGGCGATGTCGCCGGCGCCCTGCCAGCGACACTGCGCGCCCTCGGCCATGACGTTCGGGTGCTGGTGCCGGCCTATCCGGCCCTGTCGAAGGGCTTTCCCGATGCCGCGGAGATCGCCCGCCCCCAGCCGCTGGGCGGCCTGCTGCCGACGCCCGCGCTGAAGCAAACCGTCGCGCCGGATGGCACGCCGCTGCTGCTGCTCGACTACCCGCACTATTTCGACCGTCCGGGCAATCCCTACATCGGTCCCGAAGGACGCGACTGGCTCGACAATCATCTGCGCTTCGGGCTGCTGTCGCGCGTCGCCGCCTGGCTCGGCTCGGAATCCAGCACCCTGGACTGGCAGCCCGACGTCGTACATTGCCACGACTGGCAGACCGGACTCGCCGCTGCCTACCTGCACTACCTGCCGGGACACCGGGCGAAATGCCTGTTCACCCTGCACAATCTGGCCTTCCAGGGTCTGTTCGACCACGCCTCGCTGTTCGAACTCGGCCTGCCGGACGCGGCCTGGCACATCGAAGGCGTCGAGTACTACGGCTATCTGTCCTTCCTCAAGGCCGGCCTGCAGTATGCCGACGCCATCAACACGGTGAGCCCCGGCTACGCCCGGGAAATCCAGACCGACGAGGAAGGCATGGGCATGGCCGGCCTGCTGCGGGTGCACACCGGGAAGCTGTCGGGCATCCTCAACGGTATCGACGGCAAGGCATGGAACCCGGCCACCGATTCTTACCTTGCGCAGAACTACGGCGCGCGCCGCCTGGAGCTCAAGGCGGCCAACAAGGCGGCACTGCAGGCCGAGCTCGGCCTCGAACAGCGCGCCAACTTGCCGCTGCTGGGGGTAGTCAGCCGCCTGACCGAGCAGAAGGGCCTCGACCTGCTGCTCGACGTGGCGCCGCAAGCCTTCCAGCTGCCGGCGCAGCTCGTCGTGCTCGGCAGCGGCACGCGGGCGCTGGAGCACGAGTGGGTGGCGCTGGCGCGCAAGCATCGCGGCCGGTGCGCGGTGACGATAGGCTTCGACGAGGCGCTGGCGCATCGCATCGAGGCCGGCGCCGACATTTTCGTCATGCCCTCGCGCTTCGAACCCTGCGGCCTCAACCAGATGTACAGCCTGCGCTACGGCACACCGCCGGTGGTACGCGCCACCGGCGGCTTGGCCGATACCGTGATCGATGCCGCCGACCCGAAGCACGGCAACGGTTTCGTCTTCGGCCCGGCCAGCGCCGACGCCCTGCTGCAGGCCCTGCAGCGCGCCACCGCGGCCTGGACAGACCCCGTCCTCTGGCGCCGCCTGCAGCAGCACGGCATGGCGCGCAAGTCGGGCTGGCAGGAAGCGGCGCGGCACTATGTCGAGCTCTACCAGCGGCTGACAAATACACCGTGACCAGGCCGCTGCTCACGCTGATCGCCGCCGTCGCCAGAAATGGCGTGATCGGCATCGACAATCGCCTGCCCTGGCATCTGCCGGCGGACCTCAAGCATTTCAAGGAACTGACCCTGAGCCATGCGGTGATCATGGGGCGCAAGACCTGGGAATCGCTGCCGGCGAAATTCCGGCCGCTGCCGGGACGGCGCAACATCGTCGTCAGCCGCGACGCCGGCTACCGCGCCGAGGGCGCCGTGGTCGCCCTGTCGCTGCCGGCCGCGCTCGCCGCCGCCGGCGAGGGTGAGAGCGACGGCGAAGCCTTCCTGATCGGCGGCGCGCAACTCTACGCCACGGCGCTGCCGCTGGCCGACCGCCTGCAGCTGACCGAGATCGATGCGAGTTTCGAAGGTGACACCTGGTTCCCGGCCATCGATCCCGGCCTCTGGCACGAGGTCGGGCGCCAGGCGCAGCGCGGCGACGAAGGCTTCGACTACGCCTTCGTCACCTATGAACGCAAGTGAGAAACGCAACTGAGGAACGCAATTCAGGAACGCAACTGAGCCGCGGGAAACTGAGTTGCGGCGCCGGGCCGGGCGCCGGCAGCCTCAATCCGCGATCAGCGGCAGTCGATCCGCAATGCGCAGCAGTTCCACCAGCCGCGCGGTGCTTTGCCGGCGGTAGGCGTCGATGTCGATGCCGCTCCAGTCGTGGAAGCCCTTGCCGTCACGCAACCCGTTCTGTCCCGAGTTCATGTGGCGGGCGACGATGTCGGGGCTGGCATAGCGCGGGTCATCGAGCGCCGCGCTGAGATAGCGGCTGGCGTAGTAGAGGATGTCGTTGCCGCCGACGTCGATGAATTCGACCACGCCCAGCGCCGCGTAGCGTATGCCGAATCCATAGCGCGTGGCACGATCGATGTCTGCGGCCGTGGCCACGCCCTCCTCGATCATGCGCGCCGCCTCGTTCATCAGCACCACCTGCAGGCGCGGCACGATGTAGCCGGGTGAAGGCCCGCAGAGCACGGTGGTCTTGCCGATCTGCGCCAGTCTGTCCTGCAGACGCTGCGTCACGACCGGGTCGGTGCCGGGATGCGGGGAGACCTCGACCAGCGGAATCAGGTGCGCGGGGTTGAGCCAGTGCGCGTTGAGGAAGCGCGATGGATTCGTCACCATCGCCGCCAGCGCGGTCGACAGGAAGGTGGACGAGGTCGAGGCGACGATCGCGTCGTCGGCCAGTGAGGCGCAGGCGAAGGCCAGGGCTTCCGCTTTCGCCTCCATGATTTCGGGAACACCCTCGAACAGCAGTTCCACCTGCGGCAGACAGTCGGCCGCGGCAGAACGCGGAACGACTTCGATGCGGGCGACGATCTTGAGTTTGGCCGCTTCGGTCAGCAAACCGAGCTCGGCCAGCGCCGCCAGTTGCTGTTCGATGTCGCGCCGGGCCGCGTCCCGCAGCTTTTCGAAGTCACCCCGGCTACGTTGCTTGGCGTCGATCAGCAGCACTTCCTGTCCGGCGCAGGCGAAGGCCAGTGCGATGCCACGCCCCATGCGCCCGGCGCCGAGCGCGGCGACCGCCGGCGGCTTCACGGCAACTCGCCGCGCGCCAGCAGCGCCCGCATCTCGGCGCGCGACAACCGCGCCAGGCCCAGCGCCTCCAGTGTGCGACAGCCGCGGCGCAGATCCCGTGCGCAGACGGCCGAGGCCAGCGCCAGCAGGCCGGTCGCCAGCGGCGCCGGCACGCCCGCCCAGTCGGCGACGGAAACCAGGAAGGCCAG
>JAUYSD010000326.1 GCA_030696505.1 Sulfuritalea sp.
AAATCACGCCCAAGGTGGCGGGAGCCACCTACCCGGACTGGCTGGCGCTGCGCATCGGCTATGTCCTGACACCCTTGCTGCGCGTCGCCTATCCCGTCGTCTGGCTGGTCAATCTGTTCGTCAAACCGTTGCTGCGCCTGCTCCATCTGCAGCCCAAACCGGGGCACGAATCATCCCGCCTTTCGCCGGAGGAACTGCGTTCGGTCGTACTGGAATCAGGACGCTTCATTCCGCAGCAGCATCGTTCCATATTGCTCAACCTGTTCGAACTGGAGCAATTGACGGTCGCCGACATCATGATCCCGCGCGGGGAAATCGAGGCGATCGACATTGCGGCGCCGATCGAGAGCATCAAGGCACAACTGGCTACCAGTTTTCACACCCGGGTCGCCGTATTCGAGGACGATCCAGCCAACATAGTCGGCATCATGCATCAACGCCGGCTGCTGGCCGAAGCCTTTGCCGGCGAGATAGATCACTCGACACTGCGCGAGCGCATGTCCGAACCCTACTTCATACCGGCGGCGACGCCGATCTACACCCAGCTTCAGTTCTTTCGCGAAAATCGGCAGCGCATGGGACTGGTGGTGGACGAATATGGCGAGATCGAAGGATTGGTGACCCTGGAAGACATCATCGAAGAACTGGTCGGCAAGTTCACCACGCGACAGTCGGATGTTGCCGGATCGCTTTCCTGGAACGACGACGGCCTGGTGCTGGTGGATGGCGCGGCGACCTTGCGCGAACTCAACCGCATGCTGGATCTGGAGTTCCCCCTGGATGGGCCGCGTACGCTCAACGGCCTGATCGTCGAGCACCTGCAGGACATCCCGGAGGTCGGCGTCGGCTTACGGGTGGGAGGCGTGGCGATGGAGATCGTGCAAACACAGGATCGAAAGATCAAAATGGTACGGCTTCACCGCCCCGCCGGAGAGTGATACTCTCGGCATAGTCAGGGCGTAGAATGCCTGGAACAAAGTTTCAGTGGAGGCTAAAGCCGGTTCTCGGCGTCAGGCGTAGCGGCCGAAACTAAAAATCAAGCGGGAGAAGCCGATGGCCACAGCAGGCAAGGCAGAGAAAAAGGTGGGCCCAAAGGAACTCAATTTTTCCTGGGAAGGCAAGAACAAGCAGGGCAAGGTCGTTCGTGGCGAAGTCAAGGCGGCCAGCGAAGCGGCGGCGAACGCGGCGCTGAGGCGGCAAGGCATCAACATCACCAAGCTCAAGAAGCAGAAGGTCGGTGGCGGCGGCAAGGTGTCGGACAAGGACATCACGTTGTTCTCTCGCCAGCTCGCGACCATGGTCAAATCCGGCGTACCGTTGCTGCAGTCCTTCGACATCGTCGGCAAGGGCACCAACAATCCGAGTCTTGCCAAGCTGCTGTTCGACATCAAGTCCGATGTCGAAACCGGCTCCAATCTTGCGTCGGCATTCCGCAAGTACCCGCAATATTTCGATGCCCTATTCTGCAATCTGGTCGAAGCCGGTGAGCAGGCGGGTATTCTCGACACACTGCTGGATCGGCTGGCCACCTATAAGGAAAAAATCCAGGCGATCAAGTCCAAGATCAAGGGCGCCCTGTTCTATCCGATCTCGATCCTCATCGTCGCCTTTGTCATCACCGCGGTGATCATGATTTTCGTGGTGCCTGCCTTCAAGGGCGTGTTTGCCAGTTTCGGCGGCGAATTACCCGCACCCACCCTCGTCGTGATCGCGATTTCCGATTACTTCGTGGCCAATTGGTATCTTATTTTCGGCGGAATTTACGCTGTCATCTACGGCATCATTCAGGCATTCAAGCGTTCTCGCGCGGTGCAGATCGCTGCCGACAGGTACTTCCTCAAGGTTCCTGTGTTCGGTGACCTGATCAAGAAATCTTCCATCGCACGCTGGACGCGGACCCTGTCCACGATGTTTGCCGCAGGCGTACCGCTGGTCGATGCCCTCGATTCGGTCGGCGGCGCTGCGGGAAATTATGTCTACACCCTCGCCACCAGCAAGATTCAGGCTGAAGTCTCTACCGGATCGAGCCTGACTGTCGCGATGGAGAATTCCGGCGTCTTTCCTCCCATGGTGACGCAGATGGTCGCCATCGGCGAAGAATCCGGCCAGCTCGATTCAATGCTGGGCAAGACCGCCGACTTTTTCGAGGCCGAGGTGGATGAGGCCGTCGAAACGCTCTCCAGCCTGATGGAACCGATCATCATGGTCTTTCTCGGCGGCCTGATCGGCGGCCTGGTGGTGGCCATGTACCTGCCGATCTTCAAGCTCGGCTCGGTTGTCAGCTAAGACGGCCGTCAGCTGCTGCGGATGATTGCACTGCTCGCCGATCCGGCGGTGTTTGCCCTTGCCGCCGGATTGCTCGGCCTGATGGTCGGCAGCTTTCTGAACGTCGTCATCCATCGCCTGCCGATCATGATGGAACGCGACTGGGAACTGCAATGTGCGGAACTGAGGGGCGAAACTCCGCCCGCCTTCGAGCCGCTCACACTTGCCAAACCGCGTTCGCGCTGTCCGCAGTGCGGCCATCCGATCTCCGCCCTGGAGAACATCCCGATTATCAGCTGGGTCCTCCTGCGCGGAAGATGCAAGGGCTGCGCCGCCCCGATTTCGCTACGCTACCCGCTGATCGAAGCGCTGACAGGGCTGCTGTTCGGCTTGGCGGCCTGGCATTTTGGCTTCAACGCCGCGGGCCTGGGCGCCCTGGTGCTGGTCGCCGCGCTGATTGCCCTGACCGGTATCGACTTCGACACCCAGCTGTTGCCCGACGACATCACCCTGCCCCTGCTCTGGATCGGCCTGGCGCTCAATGCCTTCAGTGTCTACACCGATTTGAAGAGCGCCGTCATCGGTGCCATGGCCGGGTATCTGGCCCTGTGGACCGTATATTGGGGGTTCAAGCTCACCACCGGCAAGGAAGGCATGGGCTACGGCGATTTCAAACTGCTTGCCGCGCTCGGTGCCTGGCTTGGCTGGCAGATGCTGCCCTTGACCATCCTGCTGTCGTCCCTGGTCGGCGCAGCGGTCGGCATCGGTCTGATGGTGTTTGCCCGTCACAATCGCAACGTACCGATTCCTTTCGGACCCTACCTGGCGGCAGCGGGAATTATTGCCCTGATCTGGGGCAAACCCTTGACCCGTGCCTATCTCGGCGCCAGCCTCTAGGCACCTGCCTGCATCCGAATATTGTCGTTCCCGCTTGAAAAGGCGGACTTCACCCCGATTTCTCCAATTGGGATGGCGAGCCGAGGTGGCGTGCCAAGCCCTTCAGCTATAATTGCTTTTTTGCCAGAATGCCGGAGAATTTCATGCCGATCTACGCTTATCGCTGCACCGAATGCGGCTTTGAGAAAGATGTCATGCGGAAGGTCAGCGACCCGCTGCTGACCACCTGCCCCGAATGCAAGACCGAAAACTTTGCCAAGCAGCTGACTGCCCCGGGCTTTCAGCTCAAGGGCAACGGCTGGTACGCGACCGACTTCAAGGGCGGCTGCGGTGGCAAACCCGCGGCCGCCAAGAGCGAGAACCCGCCGCCATGTCAGGGTGGAACAGGTAGCTGCGCCGCCAACAATTGACAGCGGTCGCCTTGAAAAAATATTTCATCACGGGGCTCCTGATCTGGGTTCCGCTGGCCATCACTGCCTGGGTGTTGTCGCTGATCGTCCGCTCCATGGACCAGTCCCTGTTGCTGCTGCCGCAAGCCATTCAGCCCGAACAGCTGCTTGGCATGTACATTCCGGGCATCGGTGCGTTGATGACTTTACTGGTGGTCTTCCTCACCGGGCTGATCACGGCAAACATCGTCGGTCAGAAGCTGGTGCGCTTCTGGGAAGGCGTGCTGGCGCGCATACCGGTGGTCAAGTCGATCTATTACAGCGTCAAGCAGGTAAGCGATACGCTGTTCTCGGGCAGTGGCGTGGCCTTTCGCAAGGTTTTGCTGGTCCGCTACCCGCACCCCGAGTCATGGGCGGTGGCCTTCCAGACCGGGCATCCGGCCCGCGATGTCGCCGACATGCTGCCGGAGGAGTATGTCGGCGTCTTCATCCCGACCACGCCCAGCCCGGTTAACGGTTTCTTCTTTTTTGTCAGGAAGAAAGACGTCATCGAACTCGACATGAACGTCGATGAAGCGCTCAAATACATCGTCTCCATGGGAGTCGTCGCCCCGCCCATGAGGAATCCCCGCGGGCGCGCCCAGAATCAGTAATTGCCCGAAAGGGCACCACAACCGTTCGGAAATCCTATGCGTACCCACTATTGCGGCGAGGTGAATGCCTCCCATGTCGACCAGATCGTCACGCTTTGCGGCTGGAACCATCGCCGCCGCGACCACGGCGGTGTCATATTCATCGATCTGCGCGACCGGGAAGGGTTGGCGCAAATCGTCTGCGACCCGGATCGTCCCGAGATGTTCAGGATTGCCGAGGACGTGCGCAACGAATTCGTGCTGAAGGTCACCGGCAAGGTGCGCCGCCGCCCGGCTGGCACCGAGAATCCCAACCTGGCCTCGGGCGAAATCGAAATCCTCTGCCATGAACTGGAAGTCCTCAACCCCGCGGTGACGCCGCCCTTCCAGCTCGACGAGGAAAACCTTTCCGAGAACGTGCGCCTGACCCATCGCGTGATCGACCTGCGCCGCCCGCAGATGCAGAAGAACCTGATGCTGCGCTACAAGGTGGCGATGGCCTTCCGCCGCTTCCTCGACGAAAAGGGCTTCATCGACATCGAAACGCCGATGCTGACCAAGTCGACGCCGGAGGGCGCGCGCGACTACCTGGTGCCTTCGCGCGTGCATCCCGGCCAGTTCTTCGCCCTGCCACAATCGCCGCAGCTGTTCAAGCAGCTCTTGATGGTGGCCGGCTTCGACCGCTACTACCAGATCACCAAGTGTTTCCGCGATGAAGACCTGCGCGCCGACCGTCAGCCGGAATTCACCCAGGTCGATATCGAGACCTCCTTCCTGACCGAAGAGCAGATCACCGCCCTCATGGAAGAAATGATCCGCAGCGTGTTCAAGACGGCGCTTGGCGTCGATCTGCCCAATCCCTTCCCGCGCATCAGCTATGCCGAAGCCATGAGCCGCTACGGCTCCGACAAGCCCGACCTGCGCGTCACGCTCGAACTCACCGAAGTCACCGACGCCGTCGCCGACGTCGCCTTCAAGGTGTTCAGCGGTCCGGCGACTTCCGGCGGCCGCGTGGCGGCGCTACGCGTGCCGGGCGGCGCACTGGGGGCAACTGCGCTGACCCGCGGCGAAATCGACGGCTACACAGAGTTCGTCAAGATCTACGGTGCCCGCGGCCTGGCCTACATCAAGGTCAACGACGCCTCCAAGCTCAACGAGGAAGGCCTGCAGTCGCCGATCGTCAAGAATCTGCACGAGAAGGCGCTGAAGACCATCGTCGAACGCACCGGCGCCCAGTCCGGCGACCTGATTTTCTTCGGCGCCGACAAGACCAAGATCGTCAATGACGCGCTGGGCGCCCTGCGCACCAAGCTCGGCCACGAAAAGGGCTACGTCGATGGCTCGCCATGGCGTCCGCTGTGGGTCGTCGATTTCCCGATGTTCGAGTACGACGAGGAAAACCAGCGCTGGTCGGCCTGCCACCACCCCTTCACGAGTCCCAAGGACGGCCACGAAGCATTGATGGCGACCGATCCCGGCAAGTGTCTGGCGAAGGCCTACGACCTGGCCCTGAACGGCTGGGAAATGGGCGGCGGCTCGGTGCGTATCCATCGCGCCGAGGTGCAGGAAAGAGTATTCCAGGCACTGGGCATCGGCCCCGAGGAACAACAGACCAAATTCGGCTTCCTGCTCGATGCCCTCAAATACGGCGCACCGCCGCACGGCGGGCTGGCTTTCGGTCTCGACCGCATCGTCACCATGATGGCCGGCGCCGAATCGATCCGCGACGTGATCGCCTTCCCCAAGACGCAGCGTGCGCAATGCCTGCTGACCGATGCGCCGTCGGACGTGGATGAAAAGCAGTTGCGTGAGTTGCACATCCGCCTGCGGCAGAAGGTCGAAACCCAGGTCGAGGTCGGCAAGTCCTGAACATGCGACACCTGCTGTGCGCGCTGATTGGTGTCGCGCTGTTCGGCAGCGCGCTGGCGCGTGACAACCGGATCGGCGCCATCCCGGCGGCGGCTTTGCCGGAGGAAGCCCGCACCACGCTGAGGCTGATCGACGCCGGCGGTTCCTTCCCCTATCGGCGCGACGGCATCGTGTTCCAGAATCGCGAACGCCGGCTGCCCGAACAGGCGAAAGGCTATTACCGCGAGTACACCGTGCCGACGCCGGACAGCACGGACCGCGGCGCACGGCGCATCGTCACCGGTGACAGACCGCCCACGGTGTTCTACTACACTGCCGATCATTACAAGAGCTTTCGCAGGATCCAGCGATGAGTGCCGCACATTACGAAGACCTGTTTGGCGATGCCGCCCGGGCCGGGGTTCATCATTTGCCGCATGGCCCTATCGACAAGCTGCTGGCCGGTGCGCAGGCCGCAGGTTGCGTGGTGCTGCACGTCGATCTGGCCGTAGCGCGCAACAAGGATGAAATGCTGGCAGCCATCGCCCGTTCCCTGCGCTTTCCGGAGTGGTTCGGACACAACTGGGACGCCTTGACCGACAGTCTGCTTGACATGGGCTGGCTGCCTGCCACCGGCTACGTGATCATCCTCGAACATTGCGACGGCATTCATGGCCGGGCGGAAGCCGACTTCGTCACCCTGATGCAAATTTTCCAGGAAGCCGCAGCGACCTGGCGCGAAGACGGTGTGCCGTTCTGGTGCCTGGTGGACATGCAGGCCGACGGCTTCGCGTGGCTGCCAACGGTGGCGCAACCTGGCTGAGGCGCGGGTGAAGTACAAGAAGCCGGTCTCCGTGCTGGTGGTGATCCACACCCCGGCGCTGGACGTGTTGCTGCTGGAACGCACCAAGCATCCCGGCTTCTGGCAATCGGTCACCGGCAGCCAGGAAGACGAAGAGCCTTTGCTGGCAACGGCGCGCCGCGAAGTGCGCGAAGAAACCGGCATCGTTGCCGCCGCAGCGGATTTCACCGACTGGCAACTGAGCAACCGCTACGAGATTTTTGCCGAGTGGCGGTATCGCTACGCCCCCGGCGTGACGCAGAAC
>JAUYSD010000136.1 GCA_030696505.1 Sulfuritalea sp.
GGGCGACCGCCAGGTCGCTCTGCACCTTGGTGATCAGCAGCCGGTTGTAATACACCGCGCCCCAGCCGGCGAGAATGCCGATCAGGATCGGTACGGCAACCAGCAGGGGCCCCAGCGCCAGCGCCAGTAGCTTGAAGCGCAGCGAGCCGCGAAAGCGCGCGGCGAGGCTGCCGCCGCTTATCGCCAAGCGCGCCATGTCAGGTTCGAGCGTAGCGAGCCGATCAGTAGCCTCCCTGCGAGGGGAGGATGGGAGGGGCGGGCCAATTTGCCAGCTTGTGGCCTATCAAAGGTGCGAGATTTCATAATGCGAGGTGGCTAACCGAAGCCATGGGCGCTAGACGCCCCATGCGACGCATTTGCGTTCCAGGGTCTTGCGCGAGACGCCGAGCCGCCGTGCCGCCTCGGACTTGTTGCCGCGGCAGGTTTCCAGCACGCCGAGGATGTGGCGGCGCTCGATTACGGCCAGAGATTCTTCGCTTTCCGTGTCGAGAGTTGGCGCTGGCGACACGCCGGATGAAGTCGCCTGGCCGGCGGCAACAGGCGACATTTCATCGGGCACGAAATCGTCGGCAAAGTAGCCGAGGATCAGCGAACGCTCGATCAGGTTCTTCAGTTCGCGCACATTGCCCGGCCAGCTATAGTGTGCCAGCCGCTCCAGCGCCGCTGCATCGCATGCGAGTTCGGCGACGCCGAGGCGCGGCGCCAATTGTTCGATGAAGTAGTCGACCAGTTCCGGCAGGTCATCGAGCCGCTCGCGCAGGGGCGGCAGCAGGATTTCCACCACCTGCAGCCGGTAGTAGAGGTCGCGGCGGAAATGCCCGGCGGCGACCTCACTCACCAGGTTGCGATTGGTGGCGGCGATCACCCGCACGTCGACCGGCACCTCCTGCTCCGAGCCGACCGGGCGCACCTTGTGCTCCTCCAGCACGCGCAGCAGCTTGGCCTGCAGCGGCAGCGGCAGTTCGGACACCTCGTCGAGAAACAGCGTGCCGCCGCGGGCGTAATAGAACAATCCCTCGCGGCCGACCGCGGCGCCGGTGAAGGCGCCCTTGACGTGGCCGAACAGCTCGGACTCGATCAATTCCGCAGCAATCGCCGCGCAGTTGATCGGCACGAAGGGGCCCGCATTCTTCCCGCTGCCGCGCGGGCTCATGCGGTGCAGGGCGCGCGCGGCGAGTTCCTTGCCGGTGCCCGACTCGCCGTGGAGCAACACCGTCGAGGGCGTCGGCGCGATGCGCTTGATGCGCGCACAGACATCGCGGATCGCGGCCGACTGGCCGACCATGCCTTCGACGCTGTCGTCGCGCCGGTCGAGTTCGCGGCGCAGCACGAAATTCTCGCGCCGCAGCGAGGAACGCTCGAAGCAGCGCTTGACCGAGTTCAGCATCTGCGCCACGGAAAAGGGTTTCAGCAGGAAGTCGGCGGCGCCTGCGCGCAGCGCGTCGATCGCGGTTTCGAGATCGGCGTAGGCCGTCATCAATACCACGTCGCCGACAAAGCCCTGATCGCGCAACTGGTGCAACCATTCGATGCCGGAACGGCCGGGCAGCGCGATGTCGAGCACGATCAGGTCGAAGTGATGGCGGTTGAGCAGTCCTGCGGCCTCTTCCACGCTGCCGGCGCCGGCTACCCAGCCGCAGCGCTGAGCCAGCGAGCGATGCAGGAAGCTGACCATGCCGGGCTCGTCATCGACGATCAGTACCGACTGGTGGCTCCATGGCGAGAGCTCGGCATCCGCCGTGGCAGGTCGCAGTCCCAAGGGCAAACCTCCTTCCATGCCGCCTAGCGCTGGCCCAGCTGCTCCAGTTCCGCGGGCGTATTGATATTGGCAAAGGCCGCCAGGTCGTCGAAATCGACGGCGATGCTGCCGACCTGGTCGAACCAGGTTTCCATTTTGCGGCCGCCGCCCTGCAGATAGGCGGCGAGCGCTGGCAGCAGCTCGCGCCGCAGCAAGGCGAACACCGGCTGCAGACGGCCCGCGCAACGCGCCACGGCGAGTTGGGCGCCGCTCACCGCGAGCGCGGCGGCGAGGCGCCGCGCCAGATCGTCGGGGAAGAAGGGCGAATCGCAGGGCACGGTCAGCAGCCAGGGGGTCGTGCTCGCCAGCAAGCCGGCATGGACACCGGCCAGCGGCCCGGAAAATCCGCCGATTTCGTCGCTCACCACGGGCAGGCCGTAATCCCGCCACTGCTCGAGATGGCGATTGGCGTTGACCAGTAGCGGGCCGACCTGGGGCCGCAGGCGCTCCAGCACCCGGCTGGCCATCGGCACCCCATCGAGTGCGATCAGACCCTTGTCCGCGCCGCCCATGCGGCGCCCCATACCGCCTGCGAGCAGGAGGCCCGTGATGTCCGCGGTCGCTATCTGGAAAGCGTCTGGCATGCGGACATTTTGACCCCCGCATGGACATTTTGTCCAGCGTGGCCGGGCGGCATGGTCAATTTGTCGCAAGCGTCGAGACCGATGAAAATCGGCAAAGCTTTGCATTTAAAGAATTTTGTCCAATTCCATGGCGTGGCACGGGAATCGCTAAAGAGAAAGGCTTACGCCACATTCGTACAAGAAAAACACGGAGGAGGAGACATGAAACTGCATGCTTGCTTGCGGACGTATCTCATTGGCGCTTGCGCCGGCCTGATCTTCGCCACCCTCTCCGCCCAGGCCGCCGATCCCGCCCCGGCCGCGAGTGCCGCGACCCAGGCCGCGACCCAGGCACCGGTCAAGCTGGCCCAGGCCGGCAACCATAACGCGGCGCCGATGTGGCGCGATGTGCGCCACGGCGACACCGGCATCACCACCATCAAGGGCGCCGAGACCGGGGTGCTGATCCAGTCCGAGGGCAATGCCTGGCGCAAGTTCCGCAACGGCCCGGTGACCCTGGTCGGTGGCCTGCTGCTGGTCGTCATCAGCGTCGCGATCCTGCTGTTCCATGCCTGGAAAGGCCAGATCCGGATGTCCGCCCAGCCCACCGGGCGCAAGCTGGTGCGCTTCACCCTCGTCGAACGCTGGCTGCACAACATCGTCGGCGGCTGCTTCGTGCTGCTGGCCATCGGCGGCCTCATGGAAATCTTCGGCAAGCACGTGCTGGTGCCCTTTCTCGGCCACACGCTGTTCTCGCTGGTGTTGCAGGTGCTGAAGCCGGTGCACAACTTCCTCGGCCTGGTGTTCATCGTCGCACTGCTGGCAATGATCGTGATGTGGGCCAAGGACAATGTCTGGAACGCGATCGATGCGCAGTGGATACGTCGCGCCGGCGGCCTGCTCGATCGCAGCCATGTGCCTTCCGGCCGCTTCAATTTCGGCGAAAAGACCTGGTTCTGGTTCGGCGTCACCATCCTCGGCCTGACCGTCAGCGGCTCCGGCCTGTTGCTGGACTTCCCGACCTTCCTCGAACTGCGCAGCAGCCTGCAGCTGGCGAACCTGGTGCATGGCATCAGCGCCCTGGTCATGATCCTGCTCGCGCTGGGCCATATCTACATGGGCACCATCGGCGTCGAAGGCGCACTGGACTCGATGCGCAACGGCGAGGTCGACGAGATCTGGGCCAAGGATCACCACGAGGCCTGGTACCAGCAGGCGATCAAGGACCGTCGCGGCTGATCATGCAGCCCCAGGCCGTCACCGTCGCGGTGGGCTTCAACCGCGTCCCGCTTGCCAGCCGCTGGGCCGACCATGCCTGGCGCCTGGTCGCCCTGGCGCCGGCCGGAATGCCGCTGCAGGGCGCCGAGCTGGTGCGCGACAAGCTCGAACTGCGCCTGTATTCCGACGAAGCCGAGAACTACATGCTCAACCTGACCGCGACCGAACCCATGCTGTTCGTGGTCTGGCGCCTCGAAGAGGACGCGCCGCAGGTGCTGACGGTCACCGTCAGCTACGGCGAGGCCGCGCGCATGCTCGATTCCGGCGAGAACGTCGAAGGCGTGCCGCTGCCCGAGGATTTGCGCGGCTGGATCGAGGATTTCTCGCGCCATTTCTACCAGCCGCCGGAGAAGAAGACCAAGCAGAAGCGCTACGCCTCGACCCGTACGGAGCGCCGGGCATGACGGACCGTTTCCTGACGCGCTGGTCGCGCCTGAAACGCCAGGGCGGTGGCGCGCCGCATGCAGCGCCGGCCACCACGCCGCCGGCGCCGCTGCCCGAACTCGATACGCTGAATTTCGAGGCCGATTTCACCGGATTCCTGCGCCAGGAAGTCGAGGAAGCGGTGCGCCGCGTCGCGCTGAAAAAGCTGTTCCACTCGGGGCCGTTCAATGTCATGGACGGGCTCGATACCTATATCGACGACTACAGCATTCCGGACCCGATCGACGAGGCGACCCTGCGCAGCCTGGTGCAGGCCCGCGGCCTGCTGTTCGACGCCGATCCGGCGCAGGACGGCGATACTGCGGAAACCGCCGCGCTGCCGGCGGCCGCAACGCCCGCCGCGCTGCCCAAGCTGCCGGCCGATATGTCCACCGTCACCTCCAATCCAGATGTCATCGAAGCCGATCCGGCTGCGAACGCTGGCCCGAATCCCGGAGAAATCCATGTCCTTGCCTGAGCGCAAGAGCGCCGTGCCCTGCCTGGCCTGTACCTGCAACGGCACCGTGCCGGCGGCGGCTTTCGCCGGCGCCGGCCTGGTCGGCGCCGCGGCGCCGGTCAAGGCCCTGTGCCGCGGCGATGTCGCCGCCTTCCGCGCCGCGGTGCGCCAGAACGGCCCGGTGGTGATCGGCTGCACGCAGGAAGCGGCTTTCTTCGATGAACTCGCCGACCGCCTCGATGCGCCGGCCGAGCTGCGCTACGTCAATCTGCGCGAAGCCGCCGGCTGGTCGCGCGAGGGCGCCGCCGCCGGCCCCAAGATCGCCGCCCTGCTGGAGATGGCCAGCCTGCCGGCGCCGGCGCCGGTGCCTGGCGTCGACCTGAGTTCCGCCGGCAACCTGGCCATCGTCGGCCCGGCCGCGGCGGCCTGCGACTGGGCGCAGCGCCTGGCCGCCAAGCTCGACGTCGGCGTCTTCGCCACCGAGGGCGCCGGCCTGCCGGCGCGCCGCGATTTCCCGATTCGCGAGGCACGCGGACTGAGCCTGCGCGGCCACCTCGGCGCCTTCGAAATCTCCTGGCAGCACGCCGGTCCGATCGACCTCGAACGCTGCACGGGCTGCGGCGCCTGCGTCGCCGCCTGTCCGCAGCAGGCGCTCGCGCGCGGCGGCGCAGGTGCCCACGGTAGCCTGGGACCACGCCACGATGCCGCGCGCTGCACGCCGCACGGCAGCTGCCGCGACGCCTGCGTCAGCGCCTGCGGCGAGATCGCGGCGATCGACTTCGCCCGCCTGGGTGCGCCCGCCCAGCAGGAGAACTGTGACCTGGTGCTCGACCTGTCGCGCGTGCCGCTGCTGCGCAGCCCGCACCTGCCCGAGGGCTATTTCGCGCCGGGCGCCGACGCGCTGGCGCAAAGCGAAGCCGCGCGTGAACTGGTCGGCCTGGTCGGCGAATTCCAGAAGCCGCGCTACCTCGACTACCGCGCCGCCAAGTGCGCCCACCATCGCCAGGGCCGCACCGGCTGCACGCGCTGCATCGACGTCTGCTCCACCAATGCGATCAGCAGTGTCAAAAACCGCATCGTGGTCAGCGCCGAACTCTGCGCCGGCTGCGGCGGCTGCGCCACGGCCTGCCCGACCGGCGCCGCGCGCCATGTCTATCCGTCTCCAACCGAGCTGATGGGCCGTCTGCAGCGCGGCCTCGCCGCCTATGCCGCGGCCGGCGGCAAGGATGCCTGCGTGCTTGTGCACGCCGCCGGCCAGCGCGAAGCGCTGCTGGAACCCGGCCGCAGCGGCGACGGCCTGCCGGCGCGCGCGATTCCCTTCGAGGTGCATGACGTCGCCGGCTTCGGCCTCGACTACGCGCTGGCCACGATCTGCTACGGCGCGGCCGAGCTGCGCCTGGTGGTCGACGCCGAGCAGCCCGAGGCCTATCGCGCCGCGTTGCAGGAGCAGTTCGCGCTGGGCAACCTGATCCTCGCCGCGCTGGGTTTCGGCGAGCGGCGCCTGACGCTGCTCGATGTCGACGCCCTGGCGGCCAGGCTGTGGCAAAGCCCGGACCAGGCGACCATCGCGGCGATTGCCGCGCCGGCGAGCTTCGTCTTCCCCAGCGACAAGCGCGTGGCGCTCGACCAGGCCATCACCCACCTCGTCGCGCGCTCGCCCGCCGCGCCGAGCGAGATCGCGCTGCCGGCGCGTTCTCCCTTCGGCAGCATCGCGGTCGATGGCGGCACCTGTACCCTGTGCATGTCCTGCGTCGGCGCCTGCCCGGCCGGCGCCCTGCTCGACACGCCGGAAGAACCCAGGCTGCGCTTCGTCGAACGCAACTGCGTGCAATGCGGGCTGTGCGCCGCGACCTGCCCGGAAAACGCCATCAGCCTGAGCCCGCGCCTGTGGCTGGACGAAGATGCGCGCCGCGCCCGCACGCTGAACGCGGCCCAGCCCTTCCACTGCATTTCCTGCGGCAAGGAATTCGGCACGCGGCAAATGATCGACGCCATGCTGGCCAAGGTCGGCGGCCACAGCATGTTCGCCGGCGAGGGCGCGCAGCGCCGCCTGCAGATGTGCGGCGACTGCCGGGTGCTCGACATGATGAAAAACCCGCGTGAAATGTCCGTGTTCGGAGATCGACCATGAGCCTTGTACTGGACGTGGCTGTTGCCGACGCCGTTACCAATGCCGCCACCGACGCGGCCGCCGACGACCAACTGCGCGCCGACTGCTACCGCGTGCTGGCGCGGCTCTTCGCCGCCCCGCCCGACGCCGCGCTGCTGGAGGGCCTGGCGCGGGCCGCCAGCGGCTCCGGCGACGCGCTGGGCGAGGCCTGGAACGAACTCTGCGCGCTGGCCGCAAGAGTTGGCGCTTGCGAGACGGCGATCGCGAACCTGACGCAGGAATACACCGAGCTGTTCTTCGGCGTCGGCGAGCCCAGGGTCATGCTCTACGGCTCCTGGTACCAGACCGGCTCGCTGATGGATACGCCGCTGGCGCGCCTGCGCGACGACCTGGCGCGGCTGGGCTTCGAACGCGATCCGGCGGTGCGCGAACCGGAAGACCACTTTGCCGCGCTGCTCGACGTCATGGCCCTGCTGGTGGCGGCCCGCCGCGCCGCGCAGATCGAGTTTTTCCAGCGCCATCTGGCGTCCTGGCAGGCGCGCCTGTGCGCGCGCCTGGAGGCCGAGACCAGCGAGTTCTATCGGGCGGCGGCGCGTTTCGCGCGCGGCTTCCTCGATGGCGAAAACCAAATGCTGGCGCGCTGAATCATGTGTCATCGGCGTGCCATGTCATCCAAGTGTCCCTGACGGAGGAGAAATCATGAAACCAGAAGATCGCCAGAATCCCGAAGCCAATCTGCGCCGCCGCCGTTTCCTGCTGACGGCCTCGCTCGGCAGCGCCGGCGCCGTCGCCGCGGCGGTGGTCGCGCAGAGCCCCCTGACGTCAGAGACCCCGCCCGCCGCGCCGCAGGCCAAGGGCGACGGTTACCAGCTTTCCGAGCACATCCTGCATTACTACCGCAGCACGCGGATCTGAGGAGGACGCCATGCTGATACAGAAGAACCAGACCGCCACCGCGCGCCGCAGCCGCCTGACCCGCGACGTTTCGGTCAACGCGCCGGAGACCATCGACCGCCGTACCTTCCTCAAGCGTTCCGGCATCGGTCTCGGCGTCAGTGCCGTGGCCGGCGGCATCGGCGCGGCCGGCAGCGGCATGATGCGCCCGGCCGTCGCGGCCGACGCGGCGCCGAACGGCAAGGTCGAAATCCGCCGCACCATCTGCACCCACTGCTCGGTCGGTTGCGCGATCGACGCCGAGGTGGTGAATGGCGTCTGGGTCGGCCAGGAACCGGTGTTCGATTCGCCGCTCAACCTCGGTGCCCACTGCGCCAAGGGCGCTTCGGTGCGCGAGCACGGCCACGGCGAAATGCGCCTCAAGTATCCGATGAAGCTGGTCGACGGCAAGTACCAGAAGATCAGCTGGGACCAGGCGCTCAAGGAAATCAGCGAGAAGCTGCTGGCGATCCGCAAGAAGGACGGCCCCGACGCGGTGTACTGGATCGGCTCGTCGAAGCACAACAACGAGCAGTCCTACCTGCTGCGCAAGTTCGTCTCCTTCTGGGGCACCAACAACTGCGACCACCAGGCCCGCATCTGCCATTCGACCACCGTCTCCGGCGTCGCCAACACCTGGGGTTACGGCGCGATGACGAACTCCTACAACGACATGCAGAACGCCAAGGCGATCTTCTTCATGGGTTCGAATGCGGCCGAAGCCCACCCGGTGGCGATGTTGCACGTGCTGCACGCCAAGGAGGCGGGGGCCAAGATCATCGTCGCCGACCCGCGCTTCACGCGCACCGCGGCCAAGGCCGACCAGTATGTGCGCTTCCGTTCCGGCACCGACATCCCGGTGATCTGGGGCGTCCTGCACCACATTTTCAAGAATGGCTGGGAGGACAAGAAGTACATCGAGGACCGCGTCTATGGCATGGACAAGGTGCGCGAGGAAGTCGCCAAATGGACGCCGGAGAAGGTCCAGGAGGTGTCCGGAGTTCCCGGCGAGGTCCTGCTCCAGGTGGCCGAGACCATGGCCAAGAACAAGCCCTCGACCATCGTCTGGTGCATGGGCCAGACCCAGCACACGATAGGCAACGCCATGGTGCGCGCCTTCTGCGTCCTGCAGCTGGCGCTGGGCAACATCGGCAAGTCCGGCGGCGGCGCCAACATCTTCCGCGGCCATGACAACGTGCAGGGCGCCACCGACATCGGCCCCAATCCGGATTCGCTGCCCGGCTACTACGGCATTGCCGCCGGATCCTGGAAGCACTGGGCGCGCGTCTGGGGCGTCGATTACGAGTGGATCAAGGGCCGCTTCGCCTCCGAAGCCATGATGACCAAGCCCGGCATCACGGTTTCGCGCTGGATCGACGGCGTGCTGGAAAAGAACGAGGCCATCGACCAGGGGCCCAACCTCAAGGCCGTCGTGTACTGGGGCATGGCGCCCAACTCCCAGACCCGCGGCAAGGAAATGATCGAAGCCATGAAGGCGCTCGAACTGCTGCTGGTGATCGATCCCTATCCTTCCGCCACCGCCGCGATGGCGGCCATGGCGAGGAAGGACGGGGTCTATCTGCTGCCGGCGGCGACCCAGTTCGAAACCGTCGGTTCCGTCACCGCGTCGAACCGCTCGCTGCAGTGGCGCGAGAAAGTCATCGAGCCGCTGTTCGAATCCAGGCCCGACCACACCATCATGTATCTGCTGGCGCAGAAGTTCGGCTTCGAGAAGGAGTTCACCAAGAACATCAAGGTGAGCAACAACGAGCCGAGCATGGAAGACACCCTGCGCGAAATCAACAAGGGCACCTGGACCATCGGCTACAGCGGCCAGTCGCCGGAGCGGCTCAAGCTGCACATGAAGAACATGCACACCTTCGACGTCAAGACGCTGCGGGCCAAGGGCGGCCCCTGCGACGGCGACTACTACGGCCTGCCCTGGCCCTGCTACGGCAACCCGGAGATGAAGCATCCGGGCTCGCCCAATCTCTACGACACCAGCAAGCACGTGATGGAGGGCGGCGGC
>JAUYSD010000203.1 GCA_030696505.1 Sulfuritalea sp.
CGCGAAACCACCACGTTGTTGCGCTTGCGGTCGAGCTTGATGACCTTGAATTCGTATTCCTTGCCTTCGAAAGGCGTGGTGTCCTTGACCGGACGGGTATCGACCAGCGAGCCGGGGAGGAAGGCACGGATGCCATTGACCATGACGGTCAGACCGCCCTTGACCTTGCCGGTGATCAGACCCTTGACCAGGGCGCCGTCGACCATGGCCTTGTCGAGATCGTTCCAGGCGGCGATGCGCTTGGCCTTCTCGCGCGACAGGCGCGTGGCGCCATAGCCGTCTTCGAGCATCTCGATCGCCACCAGGACGAAATCGCCCGGCTTGGCTTCGAGCTCGCCACGTTCATTGTGGAATTCCTCGACGGGAATCATGGATTCGGATTTGAGACCCGCATTGACGACCACGAAATTCTGGTCGATGCGAACAACTTCGGCCGTGATTACTTCACCGGCACGCATTTCCTGGCGCTGGAGGCTTTCCTCGAACAGGGCGGCAAAGCTCTCCATGGGTGAAGCTTCGGCAATAGCAGCAGTAGACATTGAGTGGGGGACCTTACGGATGTTTGTCACCGGGGTGACGGGTTGGTTGATTTTCGCCACAATGACCGGGCGGCCGTTGCGACACCGTTACTGTGTTGCTTTACTGGTATGACAGTTTCCTGATACTTGAATCACAGTGGCGACCGCTGGACGATCGTCATTACGGCTGCCACTGCTGCTTCGATGTTCATCTCGGTGGTATCCACCAGATCCGCATCGTCGCAATGCCGGAGGGGCGCCACGCTGCGTTGGGCATCGCGCGCATCCCGTTCCTGCAAATCTTGCAAAAGGGCGTGCATGTTAGCAGGCATCCCCTTTGCGATCAACTGTTTATAGCGTCTTTCTGCACGAGCCTGGGCCGAAGCGGTAAGAAACACCTTGGCGCCGGCCGCGGGAAAGACCACCGAGCCCATGTCGCGACCGTCCGCCACCAGGCCGGGGAAGCGGCGATAGGCGCGCTGGCGGGCCAGCAGCGCGGCACGCACGGCCGGCAATGCCGCCACTTTCGAGGCGCCAACCGAGATTTCCTCGGTACGGATGGCGTCGGTCACATCGTCGTTTGCGAGCAGGATGCGGCCCCCGGAAAAACTGGCGGGCAGGCCGGCCGCCAGCGCCGCGACGCCGGCCTCGTCATTCAGCGCAAGGCCGGCGCGCAGCGCGGCGAGGGCGGTCAGGCGATACAGCGAGCCGCTGTCGAGGTAGTGGTAGCCGAGGGCTGCGGCGACACGCTCGGCCACCGTGCCCTTGCCCGAAGCCGAGGGGCCGTCGATGGCGATCACCGGCGCGGTAATTTCGGCCAAGGCGTCGAAGTAGTCGGGAAAGGTCTTGTTCACGCAAGCGGGGTCGTTGATGGTGACCGACACCCCGCCCAGCGCCACCAGCGCGAAGCACATCGCCATGCGGTGGTCGTCGTATGTGTCGATAGCGCAGTTAGGCACAAGAGTTGGCGCTGGGGTGACGGCGATGAAGTCGGCGCCCTCCTCCACAGTCGCGTCGAGTTTCCTCAGTTCGGCCGCCATCGCCGCGATGCGGTCGGTTTCCTTGACACGCCAGGAGCCGATGTTGCGCAGCAGGCAGCGGCCGTCGGCGAACAGCGCGGCAACGGCCAGCGTCATCGCCGCATCGGGAATGTGGTTCAGATCGAGATCGAAGGCCTGAAGCTTGCCGGAGACGGGCGCCCGCGCCTCGATATGCTGCTCGCCCCACTCGATGCGTGCGCCCATCGCTTCCAAGGCTTCGGCGAAGCGCACATCGCCCTGGATGCTGTCGCGGCCGACGCCTTCGACCCGCACCGGGCCGCCGCCGATGGCGCCCGCGGCGAGGAAGTACGAGGCGGCCGAGGCATCGCCTTCGACATGCAGCACGCCGGGGCTGCGATAGCCCTGCCCCGCGGCAATCGTGAAGCGCTGCCAGCCTTCACGCTCGACCTGGACGCCAAAGCGAGCCATCAGGTTTAGGGTGATTTCGATGTAGGGCCGCGAAATTAGCTCGGTGGTCATTTCGATCACCACCGCCTCGCCGGTCAGCGGCAGGGCCATCAGCAGTGCGGTAAGGAACTGCGAGGAGACGTCGCCGCGCAGGCGGACCGGCGCGGCGAGTTTCACGCGCGCCGGATGGATGGCCAGCGGCGGAAATCCGGACGTGCCGGTGTAACGGATATCGGCACCGATCTGCAGCAGGCCATCGACCAGATCGCCAATCGGCCGCTCATGCATGCGCGGTACGCCGGACAACCGATAGTGCCCGCCGGACAGAGCCAGCGCCGCCGTCAGCGGCCGGATCGCCGTGCCGGCATTGCCCATGAACAGATCGGCATCCTTGACCGGGAAAACCCCGCCGCTGCCCTCGACGCGCCAGGCATTGCTGCCCATCGCCGTCACGCCAACGCCAACTTTCTGCAGCGCCGCCAGCATCACGCGCGTGTCATCGGAATCCAGCAAGTCGCGGATTTCAGTCGTGCCTTGCGCCAGCGCGGCGAGCAGCAGCATGCGATTGGAAATGCTCTTCGAGCCGGGCAGGCGCACGCATCCCGAAGCGGATCGCAGGGGCGGGAGATGCAGGCTATCCATCACTCCCCCGGCGGCAACAGAGAATCGAGCCAGGCGTCGCGCCGCTTACGAGCCGTGTTGAACATCGCTTCGAGGCCATCCGCATCGGCACCGGCAAGCAACACCCGGGTGCGCATCAGTTCGACCATGTAGGCATCGAGTTCCGCAAGCAAGGCCTGGCGATTGGCGACGCAGATGTCGCGCCACATTTCCGGATGACTGCTGGCGATGCGCGTGAAATCGCGAAAACCGCCGGCAGCGAAACCGAACAGCTGATCCGAGTTGGGGCGCTGGGCAAAATCGTGCACCAGCGCAAAGGCCAGCAGGTGCGGCAGATGACTGACGGCTGCGAAAAGACGGTCATGTTCCTCCGGGGCGAGTTGCGATACCTTCGCCCCGCAAAGTTCCCAGACCGTGCGCACTGCCTGCACATCGGCGGCAGAGTTTTCCGGCAGAGGTGTCAGCACCACGCGGCGATCGACATACAGGTCGGCCTGGGCCGCGGCCACGCCGCTCTTTTCGGCGCCGGCAATCGGGTGGCCGGGCACGAACTGCCCGATCTTTGATGGCAACTGAGCGCCGAACGCGGCGCGTGCTGCCGCGACCACGTCTGACTTGGTGCTGCCGCCATCGGTGACGATGGTGTGCGGCTGCAGGTGCGGCGCCAGCGCCCGCATCACGGCCGGCAT